>NC_018870.1:2632500-2939057 GCF_000305935.1 Thermacetogenium phaeum DSM 12270
TTTAAACTCGAAGGTTTCTCTGCCCCCCGGGCCGGTTTTAGCGAACCCATCACCGTCCAGCTCGGCCGTCATTACTTGCGGACGTTCAAGATCTGGTATTTCAGGGTTCCGGCAGGCACCTTAACCTCTACCACATCCCCAACCTTTTTCCCCAGGATTGCCCGTCCCACAGGGGATTCGTTAGAGATCTTATTGATCGCGGGATCGGCCTCTGCGCTTCCCACGATCGTGTATTCAATCTCATCGCCATACTCCAGGTCCTTTAACAAAACCGTAGATCCCACGGCAACAGTGTCCTCCGGTACGTCCTTGGTATCGATGACCCGGGCACGCCGCAATAACTTTTCCAGGGTAATAATCCTGCCTTCAATAAAGGCTTGTTCGTTTTTCGCCTCTTCATACTCGGAGTTTTCGGAGATATCACCGAACTCTATTGCCGTGCGGATTCGTTCTGCAATTTCCCGGCGCTTGACGGACTTTAAGAGGTGAAGCTCATCTTCCAGCCTCTTAATTCCATCTCCTGTTAGAAGCACCTCTTTTTCTGGCAATGCGATCTCTCCCTTGAGAAATAAAATTTAATTAAATCTTATGAGCCTCAGCCTTATTTTATTCGGCCCCGGCTCCAGGGTAAGGATACCGTCCCATGGAGTTGGGTACTCCTCTCGCAACACCTAACGGCGCCCGCTCTTAAACCCGCCATAAAAAAGGAGACAATGACATCCTTTTCGAATGTCCTTGCCTGCCCCGCTTACCAATAGATCCCTAAAGAACAACAAGCCCAGCCGAAAGCTGGACGTTTGACGGCTCTTTTTGCTTCTTTTACTGTTGCTGTATTTTACCGCTATTATAGAAATGCTCCGTTAATTTGTCAAGGGCTTGGGATGAAAGTTTTTGGAACACTTGCGGACCCTTTCCAGCTCCTCCGGAGTGAGGGCGCGCTCAAAGCTCCGCAGACCGGCAAGCCTGAAGCCGTGCTTGGCTCCCAGGCGGCTGATTTCCTCCACCTGAGCCACGGTGAGTTCCCGTCCCAGGGAATAATTTTCGCATCTCCCCTCCAGAGCCAGGATCATCGTCTCGGCCATGCAGGCGTATGAAGTCTTCGGGGGAAATCCGAAATTAAAATTGAATTCCACATCACCCGGAACCTCCACGACACCTCCCTCAATGACCAGAACATCAGGGCGCTCCGCAGCAACCCGCACGGAAACATCTCGCGGCCGGGCAACATCACAGACAACCGCTCCCGGCTTCAGGTCCTCAGGCTCAATAACAGTGTCCACAGCGGAGGTAACCGTGATTACCACATCAGCCCGGCGCAGGGCTGCTCTGGAATCGGTGGTCAGGCGGGCGGCCACCCCGGTTTCCTGAAGGATCTGATGGGCCAGGCGTTCCAGCCGCGACCGGTTTCTGGCCACCAGCGTCAGCTGCCCGACCTCTTTGGCGAGAATTCTGGCGCAGACGCTCCCGATGGATCCGCTGGCTCCCAGCACAGCTGCCTCAGCCCGGGACAGTTCGATCCCCATCAATTCCGCAGCCTTGCGCGTGCCCTCCAGAGCCATGGCCACAGTGAAGCTGTTCCCCGAAGTAACGGCGATATTCAGATTCCTGGCCACGGTAATCCCGGCATCCCCTACCACAGAGGTCATTGCGCCCAGACCGACGATCTCCGCCCCCAGCCTTTCGGCAATTTTTCCTGCTTCAATGATGCGCCGGATGACGTATTCCGTAGGAAGCTCCAGCATCTGGCGGGAGGTCAATGGGCAGATGATAAACCATCCTTCGGTTTCCGCATAAGGGGATCTCACCCCCCGGATCTGGGAGGCCTTATAGGCCGGAAAACGGCCGACAATCCATTCCGTCATCCGCTCCGGCAGGAGTTTGAATATTCGCAGCCTTTTGGTAATGTCCGTTATATCGATGGGGTGGATGATAAAGGCGAACCTGGTCATAGAGACTGCTCCCCCTCCATATTGTTCAGGACCTCCAAGCGCGGTTTTAGCTGCAGCCGGTCGAGCAGCTCACCGTAGTCCTCAGGGGTCACCTCATCGGCCTTCTTCCCCAGAATACTGATGAGAACCCCTTCCATCACATTCGTCCCAAAGGAACGCCCTTGAAGCTCCGGGGTTGTAGTTATCAGCACGGCAACGCCGCGCTCCCGAAGCATCTCCAGATCGTCTTTGGTCACAGTGTTAGTGATGATGATCTTCCCCGGCAGCTCCGGCGGCATATACTTTCTGATGAAATGAAAGTCACCGGCGATTATCTCATTTTCCCGGTAGTAGCTCTCATACTTCGTGGTCACACTCTCCTGTTTTTCCCCCGTAGGGTACAAATACTTAAAAGGGAGCTGGCTGATTACGGGGAGCAGCATCCAGGCGAGCAACCTCAATGCAGCAAGAGAACGGATCGGGATAGGAATACCCATAGCAAAGATTAAATCCCCATAGGTGGTCCGGCACCCGGCTTCCCAGAGCGCCTCGGCAATCCCGAAGCGGTCAACCCCGGAAACCACCAGGGCGCGCCTGCCGGCGAAAGTCCATCCCAGCTCATCTTGAAGATAGGTGATAACACGCCGCTCCAGGGTGTTCTTTAGTCCGCTCCCGTCCACAATGGGGGTGAGCCGGGCGGCAGAGGCAATTTTTTTCGCTTCCCTGATGGCGTAGCGCCGTCCTCCTGCTACGAGATAGAGATCGATCCCCCCCATTCCAAAGGCATCGACCTTTCCGTCCAGCTCGCGGATCATCTCGATGGCGCTGTTCATATCCCCATCCGTACCGATCCGCTCGATCAGGAACTTCTCTCCCAAGAATTCCGCTTCCACCCTGTGGTTGCGCTTGGAAGAACCAAGACTGATGCTGACAACATGCTTCACGACATCTCGCCCTCTCTTTTAATAAAATAATCATGAGACCTACTTCCCGAGTTTTAGTCAATCCTTTTGTACCGACAGAATGAGATCCCGCAGGTGGCCGGGATCCACATATTTGTCCTCAGTAAGCGGCGACTCCCCCAGAACGATGCCGATGACCTCCTTGTCGAGAAGAGCTGCGCTCCAGTTGATGCGCTGCCGTGACCCGATCAGGATGACCACATCATAGGTTCTGATCTCGGCCACCAACCGCATGACTTCGTTAAACAGCTGAAGACCCGACTTTTCCTGAACAAAACGCCAGCGCTCGGCGTTGGTCATGATCAGGCTGAAGTCCACCCCTGTTTCCTTGAGCAGCGACAGGATTTCCTCTTTATTCTTAACGGGAAAACCAACGACGGCCAGGCGCGCCCCTTTTCGAACCGCACCCAGGGTTTCCAGGCGCGAAACAAAGCTCCTGTCCACTCCGAAGCGCACGGCCACCTCCTGCTGGGAAAGGCCTTCGCTGCGGAGGGACATAATCCGGGCAACGGTACGGTTGAGCTTCTCCATGCTGATGAGCTTTTCTCCAATGCGATAAAATTCATTCACAGCTCATACGCCTTTCTGTGCACATTTTTGTGTACATTATTCTAACAGAGCATCGACTTTCCCGCAAGCTGTTATTGCACCACTTCCTGGTGCGCCCGGATTAACTGGCACGCAATTTGCTAGATCACTTTCGTAGAGATTGTGAAAATCAGCACATTCCACAACCGAAGAAGGAGGTAGCAATAATGGCAGTACACCTGCGTTTACCGAAAAAAAACATCCACCTCAAAATAGGAGGTCCCCGTGCTGAGCGGCAGAGCGATAAGAAGAAGCAATCCGCAAAACACTCCGTAGAGAAGGTTACCGCCACCGATACCGATGCCAACAGCAAAAAAGTCAAGCTCGAGTTTCCCTACGACGATCTTGAGCTGCTCTACCAGTACACTCTCAAAGAAATGGGAATCAAAGACCCCTTTGAATGATCGGCCTTCGAAACGCGCAAGACAGGCGCGCCAATTTTCCGGAATACCGTGCCGCAGTTTCGGAAGGTCTCCGGGAAGGCGGCAAACAACACCGATTACCATAAAGGCGCCCGCTCAATCCGGGCCGATTTAATCGCAGTAACTTCATTCCCGCAAAAACCAAAAGGGCCCGGATTTTTCGGCCGGGATTTTGTGAAATATTGCACTAATCCTTCTTCTGCAGCACAGCGGAAAAGGCTCCCGGCTATTAAACCCGCGGTTTTTGTGGTGTGCCGGAAAATGGATAAAGGGGGTGCGAAAAAGAGCGAGGTAGCAGAGCTGAGCGTCTAAATAAAACGGTTACAGCAGGCCTGTCAACATTCACAAACATTGGGAAGGGAGGTCAACCCTATGGAAAAAATCCTCACCGTCTGCCCGTACTGCGGGACGGGCTGCGGCCTCCACCTGGTCGTAGAAAACGGCCGCGTCACCGGTGTGGAACCGGATAAACTGCATCCTGTCAATGAAGGAGAGCTCTGCCTTAAAGGATACTTCGGCTTCGAGCACATTCACTCCGGGGATCGGCTGACAACACCTCTCCTCAAAAAGGAGGGCCGGTTCGTCCCTGTTTCCTGGGAGGAGGCTCTGGATCTGGTGGCAGCCAGGCTCACCCGGATCAAAGAAGAATCCGGCCCGGATGCCTTCGCCCTTTTCGCCTCGGCTAGAGCTACCAATGAAGAAAATTACATTGCTCAGAAGTTCGCCCGGGCGGTAATGGGCACCAATAATGTGGACCACTGCGCCCGCCTCTGACACGCCCCTACAGTCGCCGGTCTGGCGATGACCCTGGGCGGAGGAGCAATGACCAACTCCATCCCCGAAATCGGGGCGGAATCAGACTGCATTTTCATCATCGGTTCTAATACGGCCGAGTGCCACCCCCTCATCGCCCGCCAGGTAATTCGGGCCAGGGAACGGGGGGCCAGGCTTATCGTGGCCGATCCCCGCCGAACGGAGATGGCCAATAAGGCCGATGTCTGGCTGCAGGTGCCTCCGGGGTACAACATCCCCCTGCTCAACGGGATGATCAACATCATCATCGAGGAGAAACTGCACGACGGTGACTTTATCGCCAGCTGCACCGAGGGTTTTGAAGAGATGAAACAGGCGGCGGCGGAATGGACACCCAAACGCGTGGAAGAGGTGACCGGGATTCCGGCAGAGGATCTCCGAAAAGCCGCCCGCCTCTACGCGGGAGGAAAGGCGGCGGTGATCCTATACTGCATGGGGGTTACCCAGTTCAGCTTCGGGACCGGAACAGTTGTATCACTTTCCAATCTGGCGGCGATCACAGGCAATCTCGGAAGGCCGGGGACCGGGGTAGATCCCTTAAGGGGGCAGAACAATGTCCAGGGGGCGTGCGACATGGGATGCCTCCCCAACGTCTTTCCAGGCTATTTAAGCGTTACCGCTGCCGAGAACCGCGCCCGCTTTTCCAAAGAATGGGGTGTAGAACTCCCCTCAACCGTCGGCCTGAAAGTCTCCGAGGTGCCGGAAGCAATACTGGAAGGAAAGATCCGCGCCCTCTATATCTTCGGTGAAAACCCGGTGATGAGCGATCCGGACTGCGACCACTTCCGCAAGTCACTGGAACAGCTGGACTTTCTGATCGTCCAGGACATCTTCCTTTCAGAAACTGCCCGCCTGGCAGACGTGGTCTTCCCGGCTGCCTGCTGGGGGGAGAAGGACGGCACCTTCACAAGTACGGAGCGCCGGGTGCAGCTCGTACGCAAGGCAGTGGCGCCTCCGGGAGAAGCCAGGGAGGACTGGTGGGTCTTTAAGGAGCTTGCCGGGAAAATGGGATACCGCGGCCTCGACTACCTGCATCCCCGGGAAATCTGGGAGGAGGTCCGGAGAGTGGTACCGGAGAAATTCGGCGGCATCTGCTACCGGCGCCTGAACGAACAGAGGGGCATCCACTGGCCGTGCCCGTCGGAAGACCATCCGGGAACGCCCATCCTCTACAGTGGAGGCAAGTTCTCCACACCATCCGGCAAGGCGCAACTCCGCCCGGTAATTTTCGACCCGGTGCAGGTTCCAGAGGAAAAAACCAAAGCCTTCCCCGGCGCCCTCACAGGCAGCATCAAGGAACTGCCTGATGAGGATTACCCTTTTACGCTCACAACCGGGAGAAGGGTTTATCACTATCACACCGGGACTATGACCCGCCGGGCGGAGGTCCTGAACACCATAGGGACGGAGCAGCTCATCGAAGTCAATCCGGTGGACGCTGCCAGGATGGGGATCAAGGACGGTGACTTCGTGAGGATCGCTACAAGGCGCGGCTCCATAACCGCCAAGGCTTGGGTAACCGGCCGCGTCCCGGAAAAAACCCTCTTCACATCCTTCCACTTCTGGGAAGCCAATGTCAACGAACTGACCAACACCGCCAGGGATCCCGTAGCCGGAATCCCGGAGTACAAGGTCTGTGCAGCGCGGTTGGAGCGGGTCACCCCTGCCGAGGCGGCCAGCTCCTATAAGGAGAAAATGGAAAAGTATCGGCTCGACCTGGTACAGAAAACGAAGGAGGAACTGGAGCGGAAAGGAGGAGAGCAAAGATGACCAACACCTTTGTGATTGCCGACCCCGACCGCTGCCTGGGCTGCTACACCTGCATGGCGGCCTGCTCGGTGAACCACCGAAAGGAGGGGCTGCAGGCCCAACCGCGGCTCTTCCTCACCCACTCGGCGGTGGGGACTATGCCCGTCCAGTGCCATCACTGTGAAAACGCCCCCTGCTCTCTGGTCTGCCCGGTGCAGGCGATAACCATCGGCGATCAAGGGGTGCAGTTGAATGAGGGGCTTTGCATCGGGTGCAAGATGTGCGCTTACGTCTGCCCCTTTGGAGCGGTAACCGTGAACGGCACCAACCCACCGGCCCGGGAGGAACCCCTCTCCCTTAAGCCCTCCCTCCTCGATTGGGTTCCGGGGAAAAAACAGGTGGCCATCAAGTGCGACCTCTGCACCTTCAGCAGTGAGGGCCCTGCCTGCGTGCAGGCATGCCCTACCAAGGCCCTGCAGGTGGTGACCGGTGAGGACATGGAGGAGTGGAGCAAAATCCGACGCCTCCATGCGGTAGCCGACATGATGGCCTTAATCAAAGGAAGGGAGGTGCCTGAACGATGAACGCCCGAGAGCTCCTGCTGCTCGCCGTCTTCCTCTACCTGGCGGGAGGTTTCCTCGCCCTCCTCTGCAATGGGTACGGCCGGGCGGCCATCAAGATCACTGGGGGAACGGCATCGCTGGCCTCGCTCGCCGGAATCGCCTCCGCAGTTTTTGCCCTGGGCGGTGACCGCTTTCAGGTCGTCGCCCCGGGCTGGTTCCCCTTTACCGCCTTCGTTCTGAATATGGACGCCCTGGCCGGGTTTTTCGTGCTGGTGATTTCCCTGATCGGGACGGCGGCTTCCCTTTACTCCCTGTCCTATCTGGAGGAGTACGCAGACAGAAATCCCGGGGTTCTGGGGTTCCTCTACAACACCTTTATTGCATCCATGATTCTGGTGGTAACAGCGGGGGATGCCTTTTACTTCCTGATCTTCTGGGAGGTCATGACCCTCACCTCCTACTTCCTGGTGGTTTACGAACACAATCAGGCTTCTCTCAAAGCCGGCTTCCTCTACTTCTTGGTCGCCCACGCCGGCACCTGCCTGATCATGGCCTCTTTCCTGCTCTTCTTTGCCGCAACCGGGAGCTTCAATTTTTCCGCCTTTCGGGGGTGCGACCTGACTCCGGTCCTGCGGTCGTGCATCTTCATCCTCGCATTCATCGGCTTCGCCGCCAAAGCGGGGGCAGTACCTCTCCACTTCTGGCTGCCAGGTGCCCACTCCGCGGCGCCGTCCAATGTTTCCGCACTGCTGTCCGGGGTCATGATCAAAACTGCCGTCTACGGGATCATTCGCGTCACGGTAGACCTTTTAGGCCCTGGGCCCATCTGGTGGGGGGTACTCATTCTGGCTTTGGGGGCAGTCTCGGCATTCCTGGGAATTGCCTATGCTCTGGCACAGCAGGACCTGAAAAAACTGCTGGCTTACAGCAGCGTCGAGAATATTGGAATCATCCTGATGGGTGTAGGACTGGGGATCACCGGACTGGCCCTGGGAAAGCCTGTCCTGGCTCTCACCGGCCTGCTGGCCGGCCTCTACCACCTGATCAACCACGCATCCTTTAAAGGGCTCCTCTTCATGGGAGCAGGCTCTGTGCTCCGCAGCACTCATACCAGGGATCTGGAAAAGCTGGGAGGTCTGGCCCGCTTGATGCCTCTCACCGCCCTCCTCTTTTTGACCGGAGCCATCTGCGTGTCCGCCCTCCCGCCTTTAAACGGCTTCGTCAGCGAGTGGTTTGTTTACCAGTCCCTCTTTAACCTGGGGCTCGAAGGCGGTTTTACAGGTAAACTGCTGGCACCCCTTTTCGCCGTTGTGCTGGCCATGACCGGAGCTCTCACCGCCATGTGCTTTGTCAAGGCCTACGGGATAGCCTTTGCCGGCCCGCCCAGGAGTGCAGAGGCTGAGCAGGCCAGAGAGGTCCCCTTCTCTATGATTGCCGGGAAGGGCGTGCTGGCAATCTCCTGCCTGATACTGGGCATCGGAGCGCCCGCGGTAGCGCCACAGCTGGCGGCCGTAGCCGGAGAGTTCATCCCTGGCGGGCCCGTCGCCGTGAATGCCGGTCTGGCCGTTCATTCGGGCAGCGCCGTTCAGGGTCTGGTATCACCTCCCCTGATCGCTCTACTCCTGGTCGGTTCGCTCCTCCTGCCGCCGCTGCTGGCAGCCTTCGCCGGGGGCGGCGTACCGGCAGGGCGGAAGGACCCCTCACCCTGGGCCTGCGGATACGGCTACAGGGCGGAGATGTCCTGTACCTCGCGCTCCTTCGCCCAGCCCCTCCAGGTGATCTTCCAGCCGTTTTATCTGGCGCGCACGGTCTTGAAGGAGTCAGAAGGCGGCTATTTCCCGCTTCGCCTCACCTACAACGTCCAGCTCGACGACCTCTGGGAGCATTACCTGGGTCGCCCCTTGGTGAAATGCGTCCAGGGGATCAGCAGCGGCCTGCAGGCCCTGCAAATGGGGAACGTCCGCCTTTACTGTTGCTATATCATCCTGGTTCTGGTAATTCTTCTAACCGTGACCAGCATTTAAGGGGGTGAAGGCAGTGTTCGACGTCAATCTTTTTCTCCTGGGAATCCTGCAGGCGGTCTTTGTGGTCCTGGCGGCTCCCCTGCTGGCAGGCTTCGCCAGGGTGCTGCGGGCCAAAATGCATTCGCGGACGGGCCCTCCCATCCTGCAGTACTACTACGACCTCTGGAAGCTGCTGAAAAGGCAGGATGTCAGTCCGGCCCCGGCGACCTGGGTTTACCGGTTGACACCCTACATAGTTTTTTCCTGTGCCTTTTTAATGGCGATGATCGTCCCCATGGTGACGCTCGAGGCTCCCTTGGGCTATGCCGGGGACCTCATCGTGGTCATCTACCTGCTGGCGGCAATCCGCTTCTTTACGGCCCTCTCCGGGATTGATTCCGGGAGCGGCTTTGCCGGAGTGGGTTCCATCAGGGAACTGGCCCTATCGGTTCTGGTGGAGCCGGCTCTGATCCTGGTGCTCCTGATCATGGCCCTTTTCGCTGGCTCCACAAACCTGGGATCTATCAGCCTGATGATCGCCCAGGGAGAAATCCCCTACACATCCCCGGCGGTCTGGCTGGGAATGGCAGCCCTGGCCGTGGTCTCCTTCGTCGAAATGGGAAAGCTCCCCTTCGATCTGGCGGAGGCAGAACAGGAGCTGCAGGAGGGGCCACTCACCGAATACTCGGGGCGGCGCCTGGCCGTTCTGGAATGGGGCCTCTTTATGAAACAGGTCGCTGTCGCCTCCCTCTTCCTGGCCGTCTTCTTCCCCTTTGGGAGCGCGGCGAGCCTTTCCCCACCGGCGGTCATGGCCGGCCTGGCATTCTTCCTGATCAAGCTGGCGGTCTGCTATTTTCTCGCCGCCGTCGTCGAAAACTCCATGTGCCGGCTGACCATCTACAAGGCACCCGGAGCAACCTGGGTCGCCTTAGGAATAGCCCTTCTGTCCTTCGTCTTTTACCTGGTTGAGATTTAGGAGGTGAACCTGGTGACAGGAGTCGATATCGTCAACTCCCTGGCCGTGCTCTTGATTATAACGTCACTGCTGGTTGTAGAGAGCCGAAGCCCCCGCCTCTCGGCCCATCTCTACAGCCTGCAGTCTCTGGTGCTGGTGCTGATCTTTATCTCTCTGGCGGTATTCATGGAAGCCACCCCTCTCTACATCTGGTCGATCACCGCCCTGCTCACCAAGGTGATTCTGGTGCCCTTAATCCTGGTACGGGCACTGCGCAGAGTGGGGGACGAAGGGGAACCGGGGACGATTTTGAGCCCGGCGGCCTCCGTCCTGACGGCGGCCATCTTCGTGGGGCTGGCCTTCATCATCGTGACCCCCTTTCACAACGAGGCCATTTTGAAGCTGAAACCCGCACTGGCCGTCTCCATCGCCCACTTCCTGCTGGGCCTGCTCTGCATCCTCACCAGGAGGAATGCGGTCAAGCAGATTCTGGGTTACTGCCTGATGGAAAACGGGTCCCATCTAACCCTGGCCTTCATGGCCTACAACGCCCCGGAAACGGTGGAGATCGGTATTCTGACAGACGCCATTTTTGCCGTTCTGATCATGTGCATCATCACGAAAGGCCTCTTCCGGGTCACCGGCACCCTGGACACGGACAGGCTGACTTCACTCAAGGGATGATTTAAACCGGGCTGTTGGTGACAAGAAGCACCGGCTGGCAAGTTCAACCGGTATCGTGAAAAATAAAGGTAAAAAGTTTTTAGACTGATGATTATCGGAACCGGCTCTTCGAGCCCTCGATAGCCAACGTTTGGCATCCCAGATCCATTAACAGGGTAGGTGAACAAAAATGGATGAGAATATCCTGATCTGGCTTCTGGCATTCCCGCTCGCCCTCTCCCTGATCACCTTCCTCATCCGGGCCGTCGGGTGGCGGTCGCAGCGGGTACCGGAAGTTCTGCACCTGGGCGGGATCATCATCGTGCTGGCGCTGATCTTGAAAACGGCGTTCCTGATCTATTCCGGAGGAGAGCTCTCCGCACTCGCAGATCTGTTCTACGCCGACCGGCTCACCGCGGTCTTCCTGCTGGTGATCGGGGTGATGGGCTTCTTAAACGGGCTCTATTCCATCGGTTACCTGAGATACGACCTGGCCGGAGAGGAGTTGGGTGTTGACTCCTGCAGCACCTACTACGGATTTTTCCATCTCTTCCTCTTCACCATGCTTTTCACGGTCCTCTCCAACAACATCGCCCTGATGTGGGTGGGGATCGAGGCGACAACACTGGGTTCGGTCTTCCTGGTAGGCATCTACGGGCGCAGGGAGTCCCTGGAGGCGGCCTGGAAGTACATCCTCATCTGCAGCGTGGGGATCGCCTTCGCTCTTTACGGAACAATCCTCATCTACGCCGGATCCTTCAACCTCCTCCAGAACGCCCACAACTCCATGCTCTGGACGGAAGTGGTGAAGTCCGCCGGAATGCTCGACCCTCAGGTGGTCAAGCTGGCCTTCGTCTTCATCCTGATCGGTTTCGGCACCAAGGCAGGATTGTTCCCGATGCATACCTGGCTGCCCGATGCCCACAGTGAGGCTCCCAGCCCGGTGAGCTCCCTGCTCTCCGGGGTACTGTTAAAATGCGCCCTCTTTGCCATCATCAAATACTACATGATCGCCGCCAGGTGTCTGGGGCCGGACTTCCCCCGGTTGCTACTGCTGATTTTCGGCATCCTTTCGATAGCCTGCGCCGCCTTCCTGATCTTTGCGCAGCGGGATTTAAAGAGGATGTTCGCCTACAGCAGCATCGAAAACATCGGCATCATCGCCATCGGCCTGGGGATCGGCGGCCCTTTAGGGGTCTTCGCCGCACTCCTGCACACGATCAACCACAGCATTACCAAGTCCCTGCTCTTCTGCACCTCCGGGAACATCCTGATCAAATACGGCACCCGTGACCTTAAGGCAATCAAGGGGGTGTTCCGGGCGGCGCCCTTAACGGCATTTTTCCTGGGAAGCGGCGCCCTGGGGATCGCCGGCTGCCCTCCGCTCAACATCTTTATCAGCAAACTGCTGACCGTAAGCGCCGGCATCCAGGCAGGGTACCTCTGGCCGATGCTTCTGTGCCTGGCCCTGCTGGTGGTGGTCTTCGCCTCCTTTCTCCGCCTCATCGGAGAGACCCTGTTCGGGGAGCCCCCCGAGGGGATGGAGAAGGGGGATGTCAACTGGATAACCCTGCTGCCCATAGCCCTCCTCTTCCTGCTGATGCTGGCCTTAGGGGTCCATACCCCGGAGCCGCTGGCGGAACTGCTGGAAGGAGCGGCATCCCTTGTTACGGGAATTTAAAGTGAAAGCCTTACGGTAATATGTCAAGATCCAAGGACCAAAATTTCTAAGAAAATTTTCTAAAAAAGCGCATACCAAACTAAGCTTGTTTCCAGAGGTAAATGGAAAAAAGCAACATAAATGGATTATTGGTTAAGAGACAATAGTCAGGTGGGTGATATGAATGCTGCTCCATGCACTGTAGCGTCTTATCCGTTGTGGTCTTTCGGGATAAACCCTACTGGACGGTCGATACTACGGTATTATGAAGCTGTTGCTATTAGCAGAAGAGCCACCCGACAGACTAAACCTAAACCACCTTTCTCTGCCCCTGGGGCACGTATAGTTGGTTGCTGCGTAGCAGAGCATCAACCACCCGCACGAGTTTACGTGCGGTCAGAACCAAAGCACGGCGATGGTGGTGAGTGGAACTCTCTTTAAACTTACGGGCATAGAACTCGGCAAACCTGGGGTCCCATTTACGCACGCTGTCGGCGGCCATTACAAAGTAATAGCGCAGGTACACATTGCCGGTTTTCGTAAGCGGCGTGTCATCGGCTTCAAACTCGCCTGACTGGTGTTTCCGCCAGGTGAGGCCGGCAAACTTGGCGACTGCCTTCTCGTTGTCGAACCGGTGGATGTCGCCGATCTCGGCGATTATTCCGGCGGTACAGACAGGCCCCATGCCCGGCATCGACTGCAGAGTGTTCGGAAAGTGTGACAGTTCTTTCTCAATCGCCTTGTCAATACTCTTGACCTGCTGTTCCAGGGTACGGATGGTCTGCAAACTGGTGGCCAGGATCAGGTTCACCGGCTCCAGGAGGCTTCCGTGCAGCCTGTAAGCGCAGGCTGCGGCATGCTTTAAGGCCTTGGCCGTAGCTTCGGGGTTGGAGAAATGACTCTTTCCCTTCTCCATCAGGAAGTCAATTAACTCATCAAGCGGTCGTGCCGCAATCTCTTCCGGAGAAAGGAACTCGGTCAGGATCGCCTCCGAGGTGGCCCCGAAGATGTCGCTCAGCACCTTGTCCTGGCAGATGGTATTGAACTTCAGGAACAGGTTGGTCAGGAAGTAGTTCTTCTCCCGAGTGATGGTCTGGATCAGGTGGTAACGGAACCTGGTCAGCCGCTGGAGGGGCAGGTAGCGGAAGTCCACCTGGCAGCTCTCGGGCAGCCGTCCGAACCTGAGCCGGTCGGCGATCACCAGGCAGTCGAACCAGTCATCCTTTGGAATATCGACGTACTGTTTTCTGAAGTTGGCGATCACCTTGGGATTGAAGACGTACACCTGGGGGTGAAAGGAAGCCAGCAAAGGCTCACCGGCCAGGCGCATCTGCAGGTGCCAGCCATAGACAGAGGTGGACTCCATGCCGATCCGCAGGGAATCAACTTCGTTGGCGCCGCAGATCTCCACCAGGTACTTAACAAAGGACTCTGCACCCGGATCGTCGTTCTTGCAGCGAATGCGCTTGGCGATCTCCTCGCCCTCTGCGTCGAACATCCGGGCCTTGAAATCTTTCATGCTGACATCGATACCGACAAACAGTTTCATCAGTTTCACCCCCTCCCAGGGAGGAATTGTGCAAGATTATGCGGGGTCCCAGGCACCATAACCGGTCAACAGCCTCGCCGGAAACAACGCTTTCCTGTCAGGACCTTGTTCTATCCAACCTGCTACCATTGGACAGGATCTTGACAAGTTGCGCAACTTACGTGTCAGGGGTACAGGTTATGGGCTGGGGGTCAGGCTTTCTAAGAGGTCGGACCTCAAGGAGACAACACCTACCCAGAACATAATCTCACGACTACATTTTGCCTGGAACACCGCCAAAAGTGAATACCCAATTTCCAGTTGTCAAGGAGCATTTTTGATCCAAGCCGGGCTTCTTTTAAGGGCTGGATCAATTGGTGTTACAAAAACTATCTTACGAGGAGGCTGTTCAATGAATCCTCAAACCGAGCCTGTGAAGAGCAACGGGAAAAAAGAAGAGGTCGAATCCCTGCGCAGCGGCTTCGGCCAAGCAATATTAGATGAAACCTGGCAGACCCCCGACCAGGTCACCCTGACCGTGGACCTGGACTACCTGCCGCAGGTGGTGGCCGCTGCTTACTACCGGCTGGGGGGCTGGCTGTCCTCCGTCATCGGGAATGACGAACGCCGGCTCAACGGAGCATTCGCCCTCTATTATGTTCTGTCCATGGAGCACGAGCGGCCCGAAGAAAACTTCTGGCTGACCATCAAGGCACTCGTCCCACCGGAGAAACTGGAGTTTCCTTCGGTAACCCCGCTGGTCCCTGCAGCGGCCTGGTACGAGCGGGACGTTCGCGACCTTCTGGGGATCCACCCTGTGAACCACCCGGACCCGCGCCGGCTGGTGCTCCCTGACGACTGGCCGGACGGCCTCCATCCCCTGAGAAAGGATGCGATGGACTACCGCTTCCGCCCCGAGGCGGCCACGGACGAGGAAACCTACGAGTTCGTAAATGTGGAAGGTGAGGGGATTATGGAGGTCCCCCTCGGCCCCCTTCACGTAACCTCCGACGAACCCGGCCACTTCCGCCTCTTTGTGGACGGAGAAACCATCGTCGACGCCGACTACCGGCTCTTCTACTGTCACCGCGGCCTGGAAAAGCTGGCGGAAAACCGCATGGATTACGATCAGGTTCACTTCCTGGCGGAGCGCATCTGCGGAATCTGCGGCTACGCCCACTCCATCGCCTACACCACGGCGGTGGAAAGGGCCATCGGGCTGGAGGTGCCCGAGCGTGCCCGCTACCTGAGGACGATCCTTTTGGAGGTGGAGAGGCTCCACAGCCACCTTCTGAACCTGGGGCTGGCCTGCCACTTCACCGGTTTCGACAGCGGCTTCATGCAGTTCTTCCGGGTGCGGGAAAAGGCCATGAGAATAGCCGAGATCCTCAGCGGAGCCCGGAAAACCTACGGAGTGAATCTGATCGGGGGTGTCCGCCGGGATATTCTCAAGGAGGAAAGAGACCAGGTGGTCGACCTGCTGGCAGAGTGCCGCCGGGAAACGGATGACCTGATCGCCATCCTGCTGAACACACCCAACCTGCGCAAGAGGACGGTGGGAGTCGGGGTACTGGATCGAAAGGTCGCCCGGGACTTCAGCCCGGTCGGCCCCAACGTCCGGGGTTCCGGTTTTCAACGGGACACCAGGAGCGATCACCCCTACCTGGCCTACGACAGCATCCCGTGGGAGGTCGTCACCGCGGAGGGATGTGATGTATTCTCCCGCGTCCTGGTCAGGGCGAAGGAGGTCTACGAGACCTTCAACATCATTCAACACTGCCTGCAGGAGCTGCCGGGCGGCCCGGTGCTTGTCGAGGGGTTCACCTACAAGCCACACCGTTATGCCCTCGGCTATGTCGAGGCACCCCGCGGAGAGGACATCCACTGGGTGATGACCTGTGATAACCAGAAGCTCTACAGGTGGCGGCCGCGGGCATCAAGCTACAACAACTGGCCGGCGATCCGCTTCATGCTGCGGGGGAACGCGATCTCCGACGCCCCCCTCATCATAGCCTCCATCGACCCCTGCTACTCCTGCACCGAGAGGGTAACGGTGGTGGACATCAAGAAAAAAAAGGCCAAAGACATTTCTTATAAGGAACTGGAGCGGTACTGCATCGAGAAAAAGGACTCTCCTCTTAAGGGATAGAGTTTTTGGGAACCGGCAGCAGAGAGCCGGTAGGCAAGAAGGGTTCTATCGAAAGGAGGGCTATCCATGATCAAGCTTCTGAGAAAGGTGCTCCAGGTAGGGGAGGCCACGGAGAAGTACCCCTTCACCCCGGCAACGGTCTCCCCGGGGATGCGCGGCAAGCCGGAATATCACTTTCAGTCCTGCATCTCCTGCGGCGCCTGCGCCGGAGCCTGCCCCGCCAACGCCATCACCCTGGAAAGCGACCCGGACCTGGGCACCAGGAGGTGGGCGATCTTTTACGGCCGCTGCATTTTCTGCGGTCGCTGCGAAGAGGTCTGTCCAACCGGGGCCATCACCCTCTCCCAGGATTTCGAACTGGCTGCCGTGAACAGGGATGATCTGATCACGACGGCGGAGTTCCGGTTGACCAAGTGCCGGGCATGCGGACGCTTCTTTGCCCCGGCAAGGGAATTGACCTACCTCTTAACGTCCTTGATGGAAAACGGCCTGCCCCTGGAAGAAGCGGAAGAAAAACGCCGCCTTCTGCGAACCTGCCCGGAGTGCAGGAGGAAAATCAGCATCTGTAACTTAAGGAAAGCCACGACAGGCCTCACCGGAAAGGGGGTGACGAGATGAACACGGCAGAACAAACCGGAGCAGCCCAGCAGGAGCAGATAGAGGCCCTCAAAGCGAAACTCCTGCATGACATCAGGCGCTCGGTCTACGTCTACCGCATCGACTGCGGGGGATGCAACGGGTGCGAGATCGAGATCTTCGCCTCTCTTACCCCTCTCTTTGACGTGGAGAGGTTCGGAATCAAAGTCGTCCCCTCCCCCAGACATGCCGATGTTCTCGTCTACACCGGCCCCATGACCAGGGCTATGCGCCTGCCGGCCTTAAGGGCCTACAGGGCCGCCCCGGACCCCAAAATCGTGGTGGCCTACGGGGCCTGTGGCTGCAGCGGGGGGATCTTCCACGACTCCTATGCCGTTTGGGGGGGAGCGGAGAACCTCTTCCCGGTGGATCTCTATATACCGGGCTGCCCCCCAAGCCCCTATGCGACCATCTACGGCTTTGCCACCGTTTTGGGGTTGCTGGAGCAGAAAATCAGGGGGCAGCAGCACAGGGAATCGGAAGAAGAAAAGGGGGTCGAGTTAACCGTTCCTGCCGGGATCAACCCGAACTTGCGCAAAGAAATCGAACGCACCGCCCGGCGCCTCTGCGGCTACTGGCAGGGGAAAAGAATCGCCGCCGACTACTTCAAACTGCTGGCGGAATCCCCGGATGACGTTCTCGATTACCGGCTGGAGGGGTACCTGAGCAGAAAAGGGGATCCGCGTCTGACAGAAGTCTACAGAGCCATTCACCGGATCTACAGGGAGTGGGTGAACAGCCGTGCCTGAAACAGTCGAATTCTATCGGCTCAACCGGAAGTTCGTCGACAGCGGGGAAGCATCCCCCAGCTCGGAAAACCTGATCTACCATTCCCTGGCTCTGGGACATCACATCGGTGTGCTCGACTGCTTCCAAAAGGCGCTGGTGATGCCGGAAAAAAGCTTCAGCCGCCTTACCGCCGGCCTTCCCCGGAGCGAAGGCCGGCGCAAGCTGGAGGGCATTCTGAAATGGAGGGAGATCGAAATCAGATCAGAGCAGGCAGGACCACTCCTCAGGGAAGTGGAACAGGTCGTCCCCACACTGCCACCTGAGGATAAAAAGGGAGCGCAGGAGTTCTGCGACCTGCTGCGCCTGATGGAAAAGGAACCGACGATCTACCTGGTGGTGAGGTTGACGTGAAAAAGCTGGTGCTTACCGTTGGCAACGAACTGATGGGCGATGACGCCGCCGGCCCGCTGCTGGCAAAGCTTCTTGAGAAAAACCCGTTGAGCAACTGGGAGGTCATCGACGGAGGAACAACTCCGGAAAACTACCTTTACCGGATAAGGGAGATGCGGCCCGACCTGGTGCTGGTTGTGGACGCCGCAGACATGAACCTCCCTCCTGGGAGCATCCGTCTCATTCCTCCGGAGGCCATCGGGGAACACCTGCTGATGACCACCCACAACCTCCCCCTGACCTACCTGATCAGGGCGCTGAGGGAGTTCGTTCCCCAGGTCTACCTGCTGGGAATCCAGCCCCGGGATGTGCTGTTCGGGCTCCCCGCCTTCATCGGGGTAAAAAAGGCAGTCGCCACCGTCTACGAAAAGCTGAAGCAGGGCGATCTGAATTTCGACACCCTCTAAATCCCCATTCATATAGCGGCGGTTCCCCCCCCCGTTAACTGGAACCGCCGCCTTTTTTATTCACAAGATTTCCTGAAGGATCGCGGCGCCACCGGTCGGCTGCCGCTCTTGAAGAGAAATGCCGCAGGTTTTTACATGATAGACCACCATGCCGCCAACGGCGGCACCAACAGAGGAACGAAAAAAGGGTTTATCCTTGTCCCGCAGCGACCTGACGGAGGTTGTTACTCGCCCTTGACGAAGGAGCAGCAAACGGCAGCCGAATCGAGACAGGATGTCGAGATAGGCGACTCTGCGGCAGGGCCGTCATAGGAGCCGGTCGGCCGCTTATCTATTGACGGGATTTAGTTTAGGGCGAGTTAAACGGAGTCCGGGAGCAAGCGTAAAGGATGACACGTAATTTTCAGGGTAGTCTGCTCTTACAAATACATACGCTCCGGTTTTACATTGGTGCTACCGGACTCATGGTTCGGAAGTGTTTCAAAAATCCGGCGCATCCATTCCCTGATGAAGTGGGTTAATATGGCAGGTGTCGTTGAGGCGACAGATGACGTAACGGTCGGGATGAAACTCGATGATGTTGACGGCGCAGGTGTCCTGCTTGATCTCCCAGAAGTGGGAGTTGTCCAGACCGAGGAAGGCCAGCAGCAGGATCTTGTTGATGACGCGGTGGCTGACGGCCACCACGTTCTGCCCCCTGTGGCGGGCGGCGATCTCCTCTAAAGCGGCCACCGCCCGCCGGCGGGCGTCATCCAGGCTCTCTCCACCTTCGAAGCGGACGGCGTGGGGCCGGGATACCCACTGCCAGTAAACATCCGGGTAGCACTCCCTGACCTCCTGATGGCTGAGGCCCTGCCAGCTCCCGTAATCCAGGTCGTTCAGTCCTTCAACGATGACGACCGGCAGCCCGTGCGGCCCGGCGATGATGCGCGCCGTCTCCCGCGCCCTGGAGAGGGGGCCGGCATAAACCGCTGCCAGCTGCACACCGGCCAGCGCCCGCGCCGTCAGCCGGGCCTGCTCGATCCCGCGCTCGCTTAATTCCACATCAATCCGACCCCGAAAAACCTCTTCCCGGTTCCACTTCGTTTCCCCATGCCGCACCAGGAACAGCCTCATGTCAAGACCTCCAGTCGTAAAGAGTATGGATATGCAGAATCCTCCAATTTGAGTGTATAGCAGCTGAAACGATCTGGCAATACCTGCTACCTGAACGGCCGGATCCGGGAAGAGTACCTCTCACCTCTTGCACCACAATAACACCGATATTATTAATGTCAGCGGAATTGCCGCTTACATGCCGAAACATCACCCGAAAGGCAGGGCAGCGGCTGTGGTGTATGAGCAGGCTAGCCCGATCCTTGCTGGCAATTTTTTGCTATGATAGCATGTTATCAGGATGAGCAGTATCCCTTCCAGGATGTGGATAACGTAGTCACTTTCCCGCCTCTTCCCGGCCTGGCGATCGACCTGGAAACCCTATTGTAAAGCCCTGGCCGGGTAAAGCACTTCCTTTCATTCACTAAAGTTCAGCGATGAGGTCGCCCATCCGGGAAATGTCATAGGTGCCCATCCCCTCCACCTCCCTGCGGAAATCCGGAGAATGGAGGATGGACAGAATCGCCCGGGCGAAGGGCTTATTCAGGTCCTCCCGGCGGATCACCAGGTCGTAGCGCTCCTTCTGCAGGGGGATAAAGTCGATCCCCTTCACCTGCCCGGCCACCGCCTCGGCACCGAGTCCCACATCGGCCTCTCCACGGGCGACACAGCTGGCCACCGCCAGATGGGTCATTTCCACCCGCTCGTAGCCCCGCACCAGGTGCCGGTCGAGGCCCAGCCTGCGCAGCTTTTCATCCAGCAGGACGCGGCAGCCGGAACCGGGCTCCCGATTGACAAACCGGATACCGGGTTTGACCAGGTCGGTCCAGCCGGTGATCCCCAGGGGGTTCCCCCCGGCCACATAAAACCCAGCGGTGCGGTAAACCAGGTTGTAGACGACAACCGGTTGGCCGGGGAGAATGCGCCTGATGTAAGGAATATTGTATTCGTCCGTGTCACCGTCCCAGAGGTGGCAGGTGGCCACATTCGCCCTGCGGTGATAAAGGGCGAACAGGCCGTTGCTGCTCCCGCTGTGGTTGCGCAGGCAGCTGCACCCTGGGAGCACCCTCTCCAGGTGCCTTTCCAGAATGTCCAGGACGGCATCCTGGCCGCAGATGATTACCGGCTCACGGGACGGGGCCAGGGGAGAGGGTGCTCCCGCGGCGGCCGGTCCCCCGCCGGTTGGCGGCGCTACCCCGGGAGCAGGCTGTACCCCTGAGAAATCATCCCGCGCCCTCCATTTAAAGGCCTCCAGGTCGGAGGCCTCTACCCGTACCTTACGCCCCACCCGGTAAGCTTTCAGTTCTCCCCGCTTGATCAGTTCGTAGACGGTATAGCGGGAGATCTTGAGGAGTTCGGCCACCTCTCTGGGGGTATAGGAAATATCACCCGGCATTTTCGTTACCCCGTTCACGTTTATTTTATGATTGATTTTAATTATACCAAATATTATAATAACATCTAATAATAGTTATATTAGTTTATGTTTGTTTGCGTTTGTTTATGTTTGGTGGAGATGTTGTTCCCCAGCTTCCTCCCCCGCAGCCGACCGGCCGTCGAGCCGGAATGCAGGAACCACTTCGCGGTGGCAGTGGGGAACGATGACAAGGGATGGAAATTATAAGTCAGGGCCGTCCCCTGTGACTCATTCAGACACTCCGAGCCGGACCGCCTAAACCGGCGGGCATGGCGGCCGGCCGCCAGGGTGTAGCTGGAAACGGCTGCGCCTCCCGTTTGGAAAGGAGTGAAGAACAATGCAGCATGTCTTTCTCTGACCAGCACGGTACTGCTGTCGTCGGAGCAGGCTCTTGCCCCGACAGCGCGGCTGGTCTTCTATTTTACCCTTGTCATGAATCCAGGAGATGCCGGCCACTCCAACCAGGGCATCCAGCAACAACAAAATTGCCACTGCCGGAGGAGGTCATTTCGCGGACGAGCTCAGGCCGCAGCCAGCCGGTTATGTGAAACCAGATATCACCGATACCCCCCGGATGCCTGTAACAGGAAGCCGTTCAAGCATCGTGGTCCATTCCCGGTACCAGGCCACCCTGCCGGTGATCGCCTTCATCCCTTCCTTTGCCTGGGGGCACTACCCCCGGCTCTCGGTGAGCTGCTCACCGTTCTGGTGGCCGAAATTACGGGAAATGGAGAAAGTGGCGTTTATTATAAGGCTAGCGTAACAAATAAAATAACAAAGGAGCGTGAACTTTATGAAAGCTCATTTTTTGAAAAAGCTGGCTGCAGAAGCGCTGTTGGCGCTGCTGGTGGTATTGGCGGCAACGGGATGTGGCCACCAGAGCGGCACCGGCAAGCCGAGCACCGGGGTGCCGCAGAAGCAGAAAGAAGTTATCGTCTCGGCAGCCATCAGCCTGAAGGACGCTCTGGAGCAAATCAAAAAGAATTACACCGAGAAATACCCGGAGGTGAAGCTGACCTGCAACCTGGGCTCCTCCGGCAGCCTGCAGAAACAGATCGAGCAGGGAGCCCCGGCCGACCTGTTCATTTCCGCCGGAGCCAGCCAGATGGACCAGCTGGCCGCCAAAGGGCTGATCGATACCGCCAGCAGGATTACCCTCTTGGGCAACGAGCTGGTACTGATAACTCCCCAAAACGGCCCTGAGATCAGGGATTTCAGTGATCTGGCCGGCCCGGCGGTAAAGAAGATCGCCCTCGGACTTCCGGATACAGTACCGGCCGGCAAGTACAGCCAGGAAACCCTGGTCAACCTGAAGCTGTGGGACCGATTGCAGCCCAAACTGGTCATGGCCAACAATGTGCGCCAGGTGCTCACCTATGTGGAAACCGGGGATGTGGACGCCGGCTTCGTCTACCGCTCCGATGTCCTGGCGGGTAAAAACATCCGTGTTGCTCTGACAGTACCGGACAACCTGCACAAACCCATCGTCTACCCGGCGGCGGTGCTGAAAAATGCCCGCCAGAAGGATGAGGCCAGGAAGTTCTTAAACTACCTCGCCTCACCGGAGGGGATGCAGGTCTTCGAAGAGTACGGCTTCAAGTCGGGAAAGAAGTAAGGAACATACGCTGGTTGTTGCCGCCGGGGGAGGTTTGAACATGCTTGATGAAAAAATCCTGATACCAGCACTTTTATCCCTCAGGGTTGCCGTGCTGGCAGTGGTGCTGGCCTTCATCGCCGGGGTACCCGTGGCCAGGTTGATGGCCGGCCGGGACTTTCCCGGCAAGGAGGTGGTTGAGGCAGTCCTCACCCTCCCCCTGGTACTCCCACCTACAGTGGTGGGGTTCGGTCTCCTCTTCCTCTTCGGCAAGCACGGCCCCCTGGGCCTGCTACTGGAAAAGTTATGGGGAGTATCGGTGGTCTTCAACTGGTGGGGGGCGGTGGTGGCATCTACAGTGGTGGCCTTCCCCCTCCTCTACCAGACTGTCCGGGCGTCCTTCCAGTCGGTGGACCGGAACCTGGAAAACGCCGCCCGCACCCTGGGGGCCGGGGAATGGCGGGTCTTCTGGACCATCAGCCTACCCCTGGCCTGGCCGGGGCTGGTGGCAGGGACGGTGATGGCCTTCGCCCGAGCCCTGGGGGAATTCGGGGCAACCTTAATGATCGCCGGCAACATCCCCGGCCGGACCCAGACGGTGCCCCTGGCCATCTACGCCGCCACCGAGTCCGGAGAAAACCGCATCGCCCTGGTCCTGGTGGGGATCATGACCCTCCTCAGTTTCGTCTTTATCCTGGGGGTCAACCTCTGGAGCAGGCACAGGTTAAAGCGCTGGACCATAAAAGAGAAACTGCCCCGGAGCTGAGCCATCCCCGGCTGGGATATACCGCTCGGAACAGCCGAAGCAAGCCGTTTTCCTGCCCGGACAAGGTCAGAAACAGGTTCTGATAATCCTGTTCAGACCAGTCAAAAAAGCTTATTTCCCAAGGAATAGGGTGACTGCTTATGGAAAATCTCTTGACCGTAACCATTGACAAGCAACTCCCCTCCTTCCGCCTCCGGTTGAATCTCCGGGTCCTGAATGAGTTTCTGGTGGTGGTTGGGCCCTCTGGGGCCGGAAAAACCACTTTTCTGCAGTGTCTCTCGGGGCTGCAGAGGCCGGAGCGGGGAGAGATCGTATTGAATGGTCGGGTGCTCTTTTCGAGCGCCAACAGGATCAATCTTCCTCCCAGGCTCCGCCAGGTAGGATACGTCTTCCAGGATTACGCCCTGTTCCCCCACCTGACCGTGGAGCAGAACGCCGCCTACGGTATGAAAAAGCGGCGGAACGGTCTGGAGGTACAGGAGATGCTGGAAATGCTGCAGATCAGCCATCTGGCCAAGCGCTACCCGGGACAGATCTCAGGCGGCGAACAGCAGCGTACCGCCCTGGCCCGGGCGCTCCTGGCCGACCCGAAACTCCTGCTCCTGGATGAGCCCCTCTCCGCCCTGGATCACGAAACCAGGATCAAGCTGCGGGGAGAGCTAAAGACCCTGCAGCGGCGCTGGGACATCCCCTTCATTCTGGTCACCCACGACCCGGAAGAGGCAGCCGTCCTGGGGGACCGGGTGGTGCGTCTGGAAAGGGGAGAGGTGGTTTGGATCTCCACCACCAGGAAACGCCCTGACTGTACAATCAGGCATGGATAGAAAAAATCCGCCCACGCTGAATTATTCTTCAGGGACCTCCTCCTAAAGGAGGTGGGCTTCCTCTTTCATTAAGAAAAGCTTACGCGGAGGTAGGGGTTGCTCCCCAGTATCCGCACAGCGGCCTCCCTCTCCGGAGGCTTGAGCTCGGGCGGGTCCAGCCCTGCGGCCTGATTGGGGCTCAGGCCAAGCCCTTTCCTCAGAATGACAAGTGCGGCGTTTACGTCCCTGTCGCCTTTCCATCCGCACTCGCACTCAATTACCCAGGGGAATTCGTTCCCCTCTACTTTATCGTGAAATACAGCATAATTACTCTCAAATCTGCTCCGGCTGGTTCCCGTCGTTGAAGATGCCGTCCCGGACGAGTGCCATGCCCGCTTCAGGCCAGCTCCAGGCGAATATAAGCATCACGAAATCAACCCCGAAGGGAAAGGCGTGCGATGGAATTCCCTTGTTCCGGGTCTTTTTTCTGCGGCGGTGGATGCGGAAGGCTGACCTTTCCCTGCCCGGAGCAAACCGGCCGCCTTTCGCATAAGGAGAACCTCCACATCACACAATAAGATTACACAATAAGATGAGGAGGTCAGCCAATGCCGGTACTAAAAGACAAGGTAGCCATAGTTACGGGAGGCAGCTCCGGGATCGGAAGGAGCATCGCCCTTCTATTCGCAGAAGAGGGTGCGCGCCTGGTCGTGGCGGACATCCGGGAGAACCCCCGGGAGGGGGGCAAACCCACCCATCTGGAAATCCAGGACAAGGGTGGGCAGGCCATCTTCCAGCCGACAGATGTCAGTAAAATCGACGACCTGAAAAAGATGGTGGACAAGACCGTTGCCACCTACCAGCGCCTGGACATCCTGGTGAACAACGCCGGGATCTTCATGATGAAACCCATCACCGAGGTGACGGAGGAAGAGTACGACAGAATGATGGCCATCAACGTCAAGGGAACCTACTTCGCCGCCAAGTTTGCGGCCGAAGAGATGCTGAAGCGCGGCATTAAGGGGACGGTCATCAATCTCTCCAGTATCGCCGGGATCAACGGGTTTGCAGAGGCCACAACCTACTGCACATCGAAGGGAGCGGTCACCAACCTGACAAGAGCGCTGGCAGCGGAACTGGGGTCGAAGGGGATCAGGGTCAATGCCATCAACCCCGGAGTGATCGCCACTCAGATGACCCAGGTCGATGTCCCCGTCGTTGGTAAGTTCGAAGTGCCCTTAAAGCGGGACGGAAAAACCGAAGAGATCGCCGCCTGTGCCCTCTTTCTGGCCAGCGATGCCGCCTCTTATGTCACCGGAATCAACCTGGTCGCCGACGGCGGCTACACGGCTGTCTGATCAAAGGCCACCGTCTCCGGTGGCCTTGCCCATTCCTTAAGACAGCTCTTCTTCCCTCTGCTATAAGCTTTTTTCGTGCCGTACCTCTTGCCGCCGCCGGGAGGTCTTCAACCGCTCCCTCTCCCGAAGACCGGCCTGGCAGCGGCTTTTTTAGAAGACACCAGGTTATCGTCAAACATATAACGAGGCTTGTTCTTCAAATCATGCACAGAGTTATCTCCCCCTTAACGTCCGCCTCCTTCCCTGATCCGGTGAAGCTCCCGCAACACCGAAGTCACCGCTTCCATCCCCATAACTTCTTCAAGCGCGTACTGCGCCTTCCGCCTCCAGTTGGGATAACCCTGCAGGCCGGGAACGTTCTGTGGATTCTTTTCCAGCCAGAGATCTTCGAGATTGACCAGGAGGATGCGGGCAGAGCTGGCTGCCAGGTATTTCAGGCAGGCCCGGAGTGCCCGCTCCGTTTCACCACCCTGCTTCTCCATCCAACCGCCCCGCCACAGGAAGTCCGTCAAGTTCTGACGCCTCTCCGGACTGCTGCCCTCCCAGAAGGCGGCAAAGGGAACCATATCATGGGTATTCAGGCAGGCCAGGGCTGCGGCCGGCACTTCCCCGGGAGCTCCTTGACCGTTCAGCTGGAAAGGAAGAACATACATGCGGTAGACCCGGTGCCGCCCCATGGCGGCGCGCACCTCATCGGAGACGGTGCCCAGGTCCTCACCCACCAGGACGGTCCCATGCCTGCAGGTCTCCAGGGCGAGGATGGCGTAAAATTCCTCGGCCCGGTAGCGGACGTAAACCCCCTCTTTGGCCGGAAGCCCCTTGGGGATCCAGAAAAGCCGATGCAGGGCCATGACATGGTCCAGGCGAAGGAACCCGGCATACCGGAGATGATGGCGCAGGCAGGAGATGAAATAGCGGTACCCCTGTTCCCTGATCCCCTCCGGGTGTAGAGGGGGGAATCCCCAGTTCTGGCCTTCCGGAAGAAAGTCGTCCGGCGGGGCGCCGACATCGGCGTCTACGGCAAAGGCCTCCCGCTCCCGCCAGACATCATAGCCGAGCCTGTGGACTCCCAGGGGAAAATCCAGGTAAATCCCCATCCCTGCCTTCCGTGCCCGGCGCACCACCTCCCCCAACTGCTGCTTGGCCAGCCACTGGACGTAGAGGTGATACTGCGAGGCAGCGGGGTCATAGTCGCCATCCTGAAGCTGCCCCTCCCGCAACCGCAGCGGCCATTCCGGCCAACCGCATTTCCGGCGCTCCACCACAGCCCGAAAACGGGCGTAATCAGAGGCCTCCGGGCAGGCTTTCGTCCAGCCCTCCAGTTCGGCCCGCCTCCCGGTGCTTCCCGAGAAGAGGAAGCGCGCCAGGTGCTCCAGGATCCGCCGCTTCAAAGCCATCCCGCGGCGATAGTCCACCAGGGGGCCCTCCCGCAAACACCTCAATTCCTCTTGAAATCCCGGGGAAGAGAGAAGCTCCCGGGCCGCCGGGCTCTGCTCCAGCTCAGGAACCCTGGTCACATCCAGGTAGAACTCGTTCCAAAACAGGCGGCTCACCGGGGCATAGGGGCTGGGATCGAAGGGCTGCGTAAGGAAGACGGGCAACAGGGGAAGGGTGCCGACGAGCCTTCCTCCCAGCCCCCGCACCCAGCCGGCCAGGGCCTCCAGATCGCTGAAATCACCGGCACCCCAGTTCCGGCCGGAACGCAGGGCGTAAAGGGGGAGAAACACCCCCCAGACCTTTCCTCCGTCCGCTGCCAGATCGAACACCTGAGGGGGAGCGGCGATGACCAGTGTTTCGCTGCGGTCAGATGAAAAGGAGAGGGCAAACCGGTGGTAACCCGGGGGGAGATGCGGCAGCAGTACCTGCCTGGTCGTATAAGGCACCCCTTCTACCGCCGCCCGAGAGATCATGGGCAGGTCCGCCGGCCGGCAGCTCCAGCTCTCCCGCTCCCCGTTTTCCAGCTCCAGTTCGCAAAGGGCCGGGGCTTCGGCCTCATCCTCCCGCAGCCTCAGCATCAGGGCCGGGGGTTCCCCTGCCAGGGCCACGGCCACCGGTTCCAGACGGCGGCGCCACCTCCCCTCCCGGCGCTCCTTGAGGGCAGCGGGCACATCCTGCAGGCTTTCCAGGGGGGCTCCCAGACAGCGGAGCACCGCCAGCAGTGAGTGCGGTTCGGCTTTCCGAAGCCGGCCCGCGGTATCGTAATAAGCGATCTCCACCCCGTACTCACGGGCGAGCTGTTCCAGCAGAGACTCCGATCCTCCCGCCAACGATGCACCTCCGCTCACCGCTGCTTAATGGCCTCCTCCTGCCCGTGGAGGCTGTCGAACAACCTAAGATAGTTGAGGATATTGGTGGTAATCAGAAAGTTCTGGCGCACCTTCTCCCTTCCCGCTTCGCCCATCTCCGCGGCCAGGGTGGCGTTCCGCAAGAGGGTCAACACCCTGTCGGCACACTCTTCCACCGTTTCCACCAGGTAGCCGTTGATGCCGTCGTCGATCTGGTGCCTGATTCCCCCGATATTCCCCCCCACCACCGGAACCCTCTTCCAAAGCGCCTCCGAAACCGTCAGCCCGAATCCCTCCCTGATCGACTTCTGGATGACCACACTGGAGGCGCTTTGAAAGGCATTCACTTCCAGGCCGCTGACCCCGTTGACGTTGGTCACCACCTTGATGTCGTAATCCTCCCCCGCTTTCCTCAAAGTTCTGTACAGGTAATCCCAGCCCTCCGGATCGTCCGTAGCCATGGAACCCACCAGGGCCAGCTGAACACTGGGGAAATCCTTTTTAACGATGCGGTAGACATCGATCACCCCTAAGGGGTCCTTCCAGGGATCGAACCGGGATATCTGCGTTATCAGCGGCCGGCCGACATCCACTCCGAACCGGCTGACGATCTCCTCGACTTTCTCCTTCTCCAGGGCTCTGTTCTTCGGACTGAGAGGGTCGATGGAAGGCGTAAAAATGGTAAGTCCGGGCAGGCTCTCATTCTCTTTGACGAAGTCGCTCATGGTGAAGATGCAGGCGTCATAATCCTTGATGTACTGGTAGATAAAATCCCAGCACTCCGGATCCGGGGTAGAGGTATCGATATGGCAGCGCCAGATCCATTTCGCCCGGCCTCCGTCGTTCCGGTGGCGGATCAGTGCGGCCGGCTGGGGGTCATGAATGACGACGAAATCATAGTCCCAGTCCTTAATAGCGGCAGCGTTCTGCTCGTTGTACCTGAGGTAAAGGGCCCTGGCCTCGGGTGTCAGGGTTTCCCCCTGCCCCTGCAGGCAGTTGTGGATGATCTTCGTCACCGTGAAGAACTCATTAGACCCCTCCAGCACCCACCAGTCAATCTCCAGCCCCAGATCCCTGACCAGGGGTACCAGGGAATGGAGGATCTCGGCCACACCCCCGCCGTAAGAAGTGGCGTTGACCATGGCAATCCTCTTGCCGCTCAATCTTTTGGCATAGTACTCCAGCTGCAGCCCGGTTTCGATATCCATCAGCTCCCGGTAATCCTCATATCTCTTCGGTCCCGTTTTCACCAGCTGCACGGCCATCCTCCTTATGATTTTTATAGATGCGGTTATACTAAATCCCTGAATACGATAATCTGTTTAAGGAAGGTCATTAATAGCATGCTCAAAATGGGTGCCAGTATAATCAACGGCGGGGTCTCTTTCAGGGTGTTCGCCTACAACAGAAAAAGGGTCGCTTTGGTCGTCCACAGAAACGGCCGGGAAGAGGTCTTCCCCATGACGGAGGAAGAACCGCACCTCTACAGCACGGTGCTGGAAGGAGCGGGCCCGGGACTGCTGTACAAGTTCCGGCTGGATGACGAGGGGGACTTCCCCGACCCCTATTCTCACTACCAGCCGGAAGGGGTGCACGGCTTCTCCCAGGTGATCGACCACAACTCCTACAGGTGGCAGGACGAAAACTGGAGGGGAAGAAACCTGGAGGAGCTGGTCATCATGGAGATCCACGTGGGCACCTTTTCCCAGGAGGGGACTTTCAAGGGGGTGCTCGAACGACTCGACTATCTCCGGGAGCTGGGCGTCAATGCCATCGAACTGATGCCCGTCGTCCAGACCCCGGGGAGATGGAACTGGGGGTACGATGGGGCCAACCTCTTCAGCGTAAACAACAACTACGGAACCCCCGACGACCTCAAGCAGCTGATCGACTCCTGCCACCGGGAGCAGATCGCCGTCATCCTGGATGTGGTCTACAACCACTTCGGACCCGAGGGGAATTACATCCCCGTCTACGGCCCCTATCTTACAGATAAATACCAAACCCCCTGGGGACCGGCGGTCAACTACGACGACCGCTACAGCAGGTACACCAGAAAAATGGTCCTGGACAACATCCGCTACTGGCTGGAGGATTATCACATCGACGGGCTGCGACTGGATGCCGTTCATGCCATCAAGGACAGCAGCCCCATCCACATCCTCCAGGAGATCGCCCTCACCGTCAGAAATCTGAGCCTCAAGCAAAACCGCCGCAAGTTCGTCATCGCCGAAAGTGACGCCAACGACTCTCGCCTGATCAACCCGCTGGACAGGGGGGGATACGGCATGGACGCCCAGTGGATGGACGACTTCCACCACTGCATTCACACGGTGCTGACCGGAGAGCACCAGGGCTACTACATCGACTACGGATGGCCGGAATACCTGGAAAAGGTCTTCAAGAACTACCTCTACACCGGACAGTACTCCCGCTACTGGGGGAAAAAGCGGGGGACGGACGGCTCCCGGAATCCGGGGAGGCAGTTTGTGGTGGCCATTCAAAACCACGACCAGGTGGGCAACAGAGGCTGGGGGGAACGGCTGGCAGCACTGGTGGACTTCCCTTATCTCAAGGCCGCCGCCGGCCTGCTGTTTTTCGCCCCCTATGTACCGCTGATCTTTATGGGAGAGGAATACGGGGAGAAGAACCCCTTCCTCTTCTTCACAGACTACCAGGACCCCGAGCTGAAGAGGAACATTTCCCTGGGGAGAAAGGAAGAATTCAAGAAATTCGGGTGGCAGGAGATCCCCGATCCCCAGGACCCGGCCACCTTTTACCGGTCGCGGCTCACCCCCCGGCGGCTGTGGCGGGAGGAAAACCGCCGGCTGTTCCGCTATTACCGGGATCTGATCGCCCTCCGGCTCTCCCACCCCGTCCTCAAAGAGCCGGACAAACGCAACCTGGAGATCAAAGTGGACGGCGTCAGCCGTCTGGTGGTGATCGCCAGGTGGAGGGAGGGGGTCAGGCTCACCGGGCTGTTCAACCTGGGAGAGAGGGTCATCCCCATCGAGGGTTTTCAAGGAAGAGAGATCTTCAATTCGGAGTGGAGGGCCTACGGTGGGGAAGATGATGGAGAGAGCAGGTCTCTGAAGAAAGGGCAGGTGGCGATCCTGGAAAACTAGCCGATCCTCACCTCTTCAGCCTGGAAGTATTCTTCCACATCCCTCCTGTCCATGGAGTCGATCCTGGCGATCATCCCCGGAAACAGCGGTGGGTAGAGGTCGTACAGGTAGTGATACATCTTCTCCACCAGGAATTCGGCGTTTCCGCTTTCCCCCCACACCCTCTGAATGCAGTCGGTAGCCATGTAAACCGCCAGGGAGTATTCCTGCAGGAGTATTAAGAACCGTTGGAGGTCTCGTGGTGCCCTCCGGTGAATCAAGAACAACTCCCTTGCTTTGTCCAGAGCCATCTTCTTCCATTTCTCAACTTCCGGGAACAGCTTGAAGGCAGCGGACGAGTCGACACCCCGCTCCCGGGACAGCTCCTCCAAACCGTAACGCAGATAGGCCACCCTGTTGTCGATGAAGACGCGCAGGGTCTCACAGAGCCCCACAAAATTACGGGGGTCGATCTCCTTTAAATCCCGGCTCTGCAGTGCAGGGGTCTGCTCCACCAGCCGGCGCAGAAGGACGGAACAGAGCAGATATCCCTTGAGGCAGGGTCGCTTCTGTCTCCCTTCCGTCGGCCGCCAGCCCCAGTTGCAGGCTCTCTTCATCAATCTCAGATAGAGAACAGCCTGGGAGTCCGGGCTTTCCCGGGCCAGGTCGTAACCCGTCTCCCCGAGGCGCTCCACACTGACCGGAACATTGGTGGTGATGGCGAAGTTTTCCAGAAGGGTGTCGAAGATACCGCAATAATACTTTCCGTTCTCCCAGAAAATCAGGGGGTGGTCGTAGAGCCCCGTCTTGCGGATGTCGTAGCGGCCGGTGCCGGTTACTCCCAGAGGGGGATAATGGCCGTCCGCCCTGAGCACCGGCCTGACCTCCGGCGTCCAGCAGATCTGATGAAATTTGACTTCAGGGAGCTGGTCCAGCCCCTCGGGCAGGACTATCTCATTCAGGTACTGATCCGGGGTCACGAAGTGCACCCGGCAGTCCCGCTGCTCCTGCAGCAGCTTTTTCCAGGCATGCTCCATGATCTGCAGGGCCAGATCCCCGAAGTCCATCAACTCCAGATCCTGAATATACACCAGCACTCCCCGGTCAGGGGCATTCTCCAGTTCCCGGCGCAGGACGCCGAGATAAAGCTCAACACCTTCCTCGAAGCCGATGGGGAAACCCTCCTGCTCCCCCCACAGATACTCGTTGGCGAACACCGGGTAATCCCCCAGTATGTAACCCTGGCTTTTCAGCTCATCCCTCTTCATCCTGGTAATGGGGCGCCAGATCTCCTGGGAGATGGGGAAGTTGCGGGGGAGGGCAATGATCTTTTTGCGACCAGCCCTGATCAGGAAGGGTCTGTAAGTATAGTCCCCCTCACCTATCACTTCAAAAGGAACCTTATCCTCCCTCAGATGGGGGAAGATCACATAGTCGATATTCGCCTCTGCAATGGCCTCCATTTTGTCATAGCTTAAGGATGCTTCGGTAGGGAAAAGGCCGTTGTAACGGGGATAGGGAACACCCATATGGTTGTGCAGGTACTCCCGGTTCCAGACGATCTCCTGGGTGATCTCTTCAGGGCGCAGGAGGGAAACATGGGTGTGATGGGCATGCCCGTAGATGGGGCAGAACCTTCCCCTCCGGTAATCACTTTTCAGCCTCTCAAAGGTCTCGGGTATTATCTGCTTAATCTGGACCAGGAGTTCGTTGGTAAATTCTACACAGAGCGGCGCCTCCAGGGCATCGCCGAACCGGCTGCAGAGGGCGTAGATATCCCTCCCCTCCTCCCGTCTTTTCTTGATATAATTGACATCCAGGAGAGATACCTTCATCGGGTTGCCCTCTTCCAGGTAGGAGAGCAGGGTCTCCGGAAGGTCCCAGAGCAGTTCGTGGGCGTGGAAGACGAGAATCACGTAGACATCTTTCATGACCGGACCTCCTGTTTAGTGTAATTGCTCCGGAACGTACTTGTAGATGAAACCGCTGTAAGGGGGAAGGACGAATTCCGGAAGGATCCCCCTATCAAGGAGAATGCTGTCCGGATCCTGCGGGTCTTTGGTTCCTTCCGGCGGCAGGTCGTTGACATTTTCGATATCCGCCAGTTTCACCCACCGCCCCGGTGTATGGAAGTCCACCTCCACGGGAACCTCGTGAGCTTCGAAGTTCAGCATCACCAGCATCCGCTCGTGGGGCGCCCTGTTGTCAAGAACTCTCCAGCCGATCACCCGCTTGCCCTTACCTCTCCTTTCTTCCAGCCAGGGGCCGAGGACCCAGGCAAAGGTTCCCTCCTCAACGGGGTTATACCCGCTCAGTTTCAGCCCCCGATACCGCTTGCGAAGATGGATGAGCCCTCTCGTCCAGTTATAGAAGCGGTTGGTGGCCTCCGAATACTTGACCCACTCCACCTTGATCCTGTTCCTTTCCCTTTCGATACCGAACTCCTGTCCCATGTAGATCATGGGCTGCCCCAGGGAAACCATCGTCGCCATCAAACCGAGGCGGGCCTTGCGGTCCTTAAGCACGGGATCCGTTATGCCGTTGGTGGTCACCTCAAACTGCACGCTGTTCTCATCGTGGCTCTCACAAAAGTTGATGGCGTTGTTGGTGTGGGCGGCATAGCTCTCCTTGCTGAAATAGAAAGGAACACCCAGGTTCTCCACGCCGTTCCCCACCCCCTCGAAAACCCCCTCCCGCAGCAGGGCCTTGATCTTGTCGTGGAAGATATTCGACCACTGGGCATACCCGTTGTAACCCTCCAGGTTGATGTCCTGCTCGTTGGGCAGGTTTTCGGCGATCAGGATGGCATCCGGCTTGAACCCCGAATCCTTAATCTCGTGCGCCAGCCGGTGCAGCAGCTTATGGTTCAGGAAATAGCTGTGGGTGGCGTCGAAACGAAAGCCGTCGATGTGGTACTCCTTGATCAGCATCTTGCAGGCATCGATGAGCATGTTGTCCACCTCATCCCTCCCCGTCGCCACCCTGTTCCCCCACATGGTCTTCCCCTCGAAGTAGAATCCCCCGTCACCGGAGCCGTCGTCGATCAGGTCCCACAAAGGGTTGAAGTCGTTGGAGGTGTGGTTGTAAACCTGATCGGTGATCACCGCCAGCCCATGCCGGTGGGCCTCGTTAACCATCTCCCGGAAGTCGTCGGGGGTGCCGAAATCCTTTTCAACAGCCATAAAGGTGCACGGTTCGTAACCCAAACCGCGCTTCATGGGCACCTCGGCGGTGGGCATCAGGGCCAGTGCGGTTACCCCCAGCTTTTCAAAATAGCCTTCCCTGATGCGGGCGGTTACCCCCTTGAAGGTACCCTGGATCTCCTCGGGTATATCCGGGTCGTTATCGGTAAAGCCGTAGATATTCAGCTCGTAGAGAATCAGATCGCTGACATCGGGGGTCTTCCAGTCCTGGTCGGTCCAGCGAAACTTTGTTGGATCGACCACCACGGAGTTCCGGTACTTATAGTCATCACTGTAGAGCCTGGTATAGGGATCGGGAACATAGCGCTCCACATCCGTGCACCCGCCCTGGACGTAGAACTTGTATTCAATGGGAAATTCCAGCACCGGTGGGTTGATCCGCGCCAGCCAGACGTTGGGCTGGTAGTAGAAGCCGCGGTAAAGACCCATCTCGATAAACTGCTCCTCTTTGGGATAGGGGTGGCCGGGGCACTGCCACTCGTTAAAGTTCCCCACCAGATAGACCCTGGCCGCACGGGGGTGAAAGAAGCCGAAAAGGATCGAGCCGTCTTTGAGGATGTTCGCTCCCAGCATGGAGGGTATCCCCAGGCCGGAAACATCGGTGGTGGGAAAGTAATAATTTTCTTCAGGGATCAGGTGTTTGATGCTGCGGTAGTAATCCTTGACGTTACCCTGGGGTTCCGCCGGACGAACATTGTAGACGTTGTGCCTGTTGGCCATCGTCCAGATCTCGTCCCCCAGACTCCTGTGAAAGGTCCTGCCGAACTGCTGCCGTTCCCAGCGCACCTTTTTTCCCCGGCCGTCTTTAAAGATAAAGCGGAAATCGCTGCGGTTATAATACAGGTCGTAATAGACTCCGAAGTCATCCCTGCCGCTGGGCATAATTTCCTTCTCCAGGGTGGCCCCGTCGCTCACCCAGACCCACAGCACCGGCTCCAGAAAACCGTTCTTGTTGTCGTAATGAATCCTGACCTTATACCTCATCTCTACCGACCTTTTTTTCCTTATTGTTTGCAACAGTACAGGTATTATGCAGATCACAAACCGGTTAACAAACGCCCACTGGCATCCGAGAGGCCGGCCCTTCAGGCGGTGCGGGTCTCACCGGAGCAACCACCATCCACCGAACGACCATCTTCGCCGGAACCAGGAGCAGTTGCCGGAAGGAGGAGGGGAACCGCCGGCAGGCAGTGGACACCATCCCTTTAGCCGCGGCAGGTGCGGACCGCCTCCTTCAACTCCCGCACCAGGCCGGATACCCTATCCAGCAGCAGCGGCGGCTGCGTCGCATACTTCTCCACAAGGTGGACGATGGCGCTCCCCACGATCACCGCATCCGCCAGCCGGGCCATCAGGGCCGCCTGCCGGGGACCGGAAACTCCGAAGCCAATGCCCAGCGGCAGCCGGCAACACCTCCGCACCCTCTCTATGAACTGCACGATGCCGGGCGGTACCTCTTCCCGCATTCCGGTCACACCGGTCAGAGAGACGCAGTAGATAAACCCTCCGGCCACCCGGTCGGCCTCTTCCAGCCGCCTTTCGGTGGTCGTAGGGGCCACCAGGGGAACCAGGTGCAGCCCCGATCTGCCCAACTCATCGAGCAGCGGACGGCTCTCCTCCAGGGGCAGGTCGGGGACGATGAAGCCGTCCACACCCGCCGCCCCTGCCTCGGCAGCGATCCGCTTCAGCCCGTACTGGAGCACCGGGTTGTAATAGGTCATCAGAAGCAGGGGGATCTCCGTCCGCCGGCGCAGCTCCCGCACCATCATCAATATCCCCTCCAGGTTGGTGCCGCCGTTCAGGGAGCGCTGTGATGCCCGCTGGATTACCGGCCCGTCGGCCAGGGGATCGGAAAAGGGCACACCCAGCTCCACCATGTCCGCACCCGCCTCCTCCATGGCCAGCACCAGCCTGGATGTTGTTTCCAGGTCGGGGTCCCCTGCCGTAATAAAGGTGATCAGGCCCTTTTCACCGCTCCGGCGCAGCCGCCGCAGCCGGGCATCGATGCGGTTCTCCTGCATATCTTGTCCCTCCCCCCTATACCCTGTCGGTAAAGCCCTCTCCCGAACACCTTGAGATGACATTCTCCCTTCCACTCCCCTCGACCCTCAAGAACTTTGCAACTTCCGGCACATCCTTGTCCCCCCGCCCCGACAGGTTGACCACGATCACCTTTTCCCGCTCCAGGGTAGGTGCCATTTTTACGGCCTGGGCTACGGCATGGGCGCTCTCCAGTGCGGGAATGATTCCCTCGGTCCGGGAAAGCAGCTGAAAGGCATCCAGGGCCTCCCGGTCGGTTACCGTCGTATACCGTGCCCGCCCGCTTTCCTTTAAGAAGCTGTGCTCCGGCCCCACCCCCGGGTAGTCCAGCCCGGCGGCGATAGAGTAGGCCTCCAGCACCTGCCCGTACTCGTCCTGAAGCAGATAGCTCAGCGCCCCGTGCAGAACCCCCGGGCGCCCGGCGCTAAGGGTGGCCGCATGCTTACCCGTATCCAGGCCGCGCCCCGCCGCCTCCACCCCGATCAGCTGCACCTGATCGTCCAGGAAGGGGTAAAAAAGGCCCATGGCATTGCTCCCGCCGCCCACACAGGCCACCAGGAAATCGGGGAGCCTGCCCTCCGCGGCCAGCACCTGCTCCTTAACCTCCCTCCCGATAACCGACTGGAAGTTCCTGACCATCACCGGATAGGGATGCGGCCCCCCAACCGAACCCAGCAGGTAATAGGTGTTCTCCACATTGGTCACCCAGTCGCGAATGGCCTCATTCATGGCGTCCTTTAAGGTGCGGCTCCCAGCGGTCACCGGCACCACCACCGCGCCCAGCAGCCGCATGCGGTAAACGTTCAGCTCCTGGCGTTTGATGTCCTCGGCTCCCATGTAGACGGCACACTCCAGCCCGAACATGGCCGCGGCGGTCGCCGTAGCAACCCCGTGCTGGCCGGCGCCCGTTTCGGCGATCACCCGCTTTTTTCCCATCCGCCGGGCCAGGAGAATCTGCCCCATGGTGTTATTGATCTTGTGCGCCCCTGTGTGGTTGAGATCCTCCCGCTTGAGGTAGATCTTCGCTCCCCCTAAGTAGCGAGTCAGCCTCTCCGCAAAGTAGAGCGGGGTCGGCCTGCCCACATAATCCTTCAGGTAGTAATTCAGTTCCTCCTGAAAGGAGGGGTCGCTGCGCGCCTCCTCATAAGCCAGTGTCAGTTCCTCCAGGGCGGGCATCAGCGTCTCCGGGACAAACTGCCCGCCGAATATGCCAAAATGCCCCTTACAATCCGGGAATTCCATCATCAGCCCTCCTTACTGCAGCCATCAGCGCTCTCATCTTCTCCGGGTCCTTCTTGCCCTCCGTTTCCACACCGCTGCTCACATCGACGGCAAAGGGGTGCACCGTTCTGATTGCCTCCTCCACGTTGGCGGGAGATAGCCCTCCCGCCAGAACGATCCTCCCCAATCCCCCGGCCTCCCGGGCCAGCTGCCAGTTAAAGCTCACCCCGGTGCCCCCCCTTCTCCCCGGCACGAAGGCGTCCAGGAGACAGGCGGAGACGCGGTACCGTGTAATTTCCTCGATAAAGGAACGGTCCCGCACCCGGAAGGCCTTGATCACCGGCCAGCGCCAGCCCCGGCAGTACTCCGGGCCTTCCTCTCCGTGAAACTGCAGGGCGTCCAGACCGCAGTATGCGGCCAACCTGAAAACATCATCCCTTCTGGCGTTAACGAAAACCCCCACCTTGCAGACAAAAGGAGGCAGTTTCTGCACGATGCGGCGCACCTGAACAGGGTCCACCCGCCGAGGGCTCTCGGCAAAGACAAAGCCTAAGGCATGTGCCCCGCAATCAACCGCTGCCAGGGCTTCCTCAAGGGTGGTGATGCCGCAGATCTTCACCCTAACCATCCCCTCACCCCCCCTTCATCCTCTCCGGCCGGCGGGATCGACGGCATCCTCATCTTCATCACCCATCAACTCTGCCACCGCCGCTCCGATATCGCGGGAGCGCATCAGGGTCTCCCCCACCAGCAGTGCATCAACACCCGCTCGCGCCAGCCTCATTACATCCCTTCGGTTGCGGATACCGCTCTCGCTTATGGCCACCGTTCCCTCAGGCACCAGCGGCAGCAACCTGAGGGTGACTCCCAGATCCGTTTGAAAGGTGCGGAGGTCGCGGTTGTTGATCCCCACCAAAGCAGCCCCTGTTTCCAGCGCCCGGAAAAGCTCCTCCGGGGTGTGCACCTCCACCAGGGCGGTCAGCCCCAGCTCACCGGCCAGGCCGAGAAAATCGACCAGCCGTGCCTGCTCCAGAAGGGCGGCGATCAGCAGCACGGCATCCGCCCCCAGGAGGCGGGACTGGTAGAGCTGATAGTGATCGATGATGAAGTCCTTGCGCAGCAGGGGAAGTCGGGTCACCCGTCTTACCTCCCGCAGGTGCTTAGGATGGCCGCCGAAAAACCCCTCATCGGTGAGAACGGAGATGGCCTGCACCCCCGCTTTTTCGTAGGCGCAGGCGATCTCCGGCGGGTTGAAATCCGGCCGCAGCAGCCCGCGCGAGGGGGAGGCCCGCTTGATCTCGGCGATCAAATTGACCGTCGCCCCTTTCCGCCGTACCGCCCCCAAAAAGTCGCGGACGGGCGGAGCCGCAGCAACCCGCCTCCTCAATTCCCTGAGGGGAAGGAGACTCCGAAAGAAGGCCACCTCCTCCCGTTTGGCATCCACAATGCGTTTCAGAATCATGGCAACCTCCCGAACCGGATTTTTCGTCTATGCACACCTCTCCGTAAAAGCCAGCAGTTCCTCGAGCTTGCGCAGGGCGGTGCCGGAATCGATGACCTCCGTAGCCAGGCGCAATCCTTCCTGCAGGTCTTTCGCCTTTCCTCCCACCACCAAGGCGGCGGCAGCATTCATTAAGACCACATCCCGGCAGGGGCCCGGCCGGCCGGTCAGCACATCCTTCGTAATCCGGGCGTTGTCCTCCGCCGTCCCGCCGCAGATATCCGCCAGCTTCCCCCGCCGCAGCCCGAGGTCCTCCGGGGTCAAGTAATAAGTTTTGATCTCACCCCCAACCAGTTCGCTCACCCTGGTTCTCCCGGTGTTAGTAATCTCGTCCAGACCGTCCTCGCCGTGCACAACCATCGCCCTCTCCACCCCCAGGCTGCGCAGGACCCGGGCGATGACATCAGTCAGTTCGGGTTCGTAAACTCCTACCAGCTGAACCTGCGCCCCCGCAGGGTTGGTCAGAGGCCCCAGGAGGTTGAACACGGTGCGGATCCCGATCTCCCTCCTGGGTCCGCTGGCATACTTCATAGCCTCATGAAAAACAGGAGCAAACAGGAAGCAGATCCCCACTTCCTCCAGACAGCGCTCCACCTGCTCCGGCGCCAGGGCGACCTTCACCCCCAGAGCCTCCAGCACATCGGCACTCCCGCACTTGCTGGAGACCGAGCGATTCCCGTGTTTGGCCACGGGAAGGCCAGCCCCCGCCACCACGAAAGCCGTGGTCGTGGAGATATTGAAGGTAAACCTGCAGTCCCCCCCGGTGCCGACAATGTCCATAAGCCGGCTTTTCGCCCTGATCTTTTTCGCTTTGGCCCGCATCGCCCGGGCAAAGCCGGTGATCTCCTCCACCGTCTCCCCCTTCAACCGCAGGGCGGTGATCAGGGCGGCGATCTGTGCCGGAGTCGCCTCCCCGTTCATGATCAGGGTCATCGCCTCCTCCGCTTCCCCCTCTCCCAGGTGGTACCTGCTGACCACCTTGTCGATCAACTGTTGCAGTTTCATACCTCTCCCTCCTCTTTTTGTTATCAACAAAGGCTGACCGGAATGGAAGCATCTGGCCAGCACGAGAAAATTATTCAGGAGGTCCTTCCCCGCTTCTGTCAGGAACGCCTCCGGGTGAAACTGCACCCCCTCAACCAGGTGCTCCCGGTGGCGGATCCCCATCACCTCGCCATCCCCGGTCCAGGCCGTCACCTCCAGACTTTCGGGAATCACCTCCCGGTCGACGATCAGGGAGTGGTAACGGCAGACGGTTAAGGGGTTTTTCAGACCTGTGAAGACGCTCCTGCCGTCGTGCCAGACCGCGGAGGTCTTTCCGTGCATCAGGCGGGCGGCCGGAACTATCCTCCCCCCAAAAACCTCGGCAATGGCCTGATGCCCCAGGCAGACCCCCAAAATGGGTATCCGCCCGGCAAACTGCCTGATCACCTCCTTGGTAATCCCCGCCCGGGAGGGGGTTCCCGGCCCCGGGGAGATGACAATGGCAGAAGGGTTCATCGCCTGGATACGAGCGGGAGTAATCCCGTCATTGCGGTAAACCCGCACCTGCTCCCCCAACTCTCCGAGATACTGCACAAGGTTGTAGGTAAAGGAATCGTAGTTGTCGATCACCAGAATCACAACCTTCCCTCCTTTCCGGCAAGTTCCAATACATGGAGAAGCGCTCCGGCCTTGTTCACACATTCCCGGTACTCCTGTTCCGGGTTGGAATCGGCGACGATCCCCGCTCCGGACTGCACGTACGCCCACCCGTCCTTGATCGCGATCGTCCTGATGGCAATACAGGTATCCAGGTTCCCGTTGAAACTGAAATAGCCCACCGCGCCGGCGTAAGGCCCCCTCCTGGTTGGTTCCAGCTCCTCGATGATCTCCATCGCCCGCACCTTCGGGGCTCCGGAAACCGTTCCGGCGGGGAAGCAGGCTATCAGGGCGTCCCGGGCCGCCCGACCTGCGGCGAGCTTCCCCCTCACCTCGGAAACCAGGTGCATCACATGCGAGTAGCGCTCGTTCTCCATAAACCTGGTAACCGCCACCGAACCGTACTCACAGACCCGTCCGAGGTCGTTTCTTCCGAGATCCACCAGCATTACGTGCTCCGCCCGCTCTTTAGGATCCCCCTCAAGCTCCCGGGCCAGGGCCTCATCGGCAGCCGCGTCTTCCCCCCGCGGGCGGGTGCCGGCGATGGGATGGGTCTCGACAATGCCGTTCTCACACCTGACGAGCATCTCCGGTGAAGAGCCGACAAGTATCAGGTCGCCGCACTTCAGGTAAAACATGTAAGGGGAGGGGTTGAGATTCCGCAGCATCCGGTAGGCGAGAAAAGGATCATCCCCGGCGGGGCGCCTGAAGCGCAGAGACAGGACCACCTGGAAGATGTCACCTTTCCTGATGTACTCCTTCGCCCGACGCACCTTTTCCAGGAATTCCTGGCGGGTGATGTTGGCCTGTTCATCGTCGAAATTCACCCCGCAAGGGGGCCGGCCGTCCGAAGGGCGGTCCGGGAGCTCTTTAGTAGGCAGGGGAATCCCGATCCTCTCTACGACCCTCTCGATGATAGCAACAGACTCTTCATAGGCAGCGGCAGGGTCCTCCCCGCAGGGAAGGAAAGAGGCTATCATCAGGGAACGCCTGACGTGGTCGTAGATGAGCACGGTTTTTGCCAGCAGGAAAAAACAGTCGGGAAACTTCAGGTCGTCCACGGCCTGCTCCGGCAGGCGTTCGAAATGGCGCACCAGATCATACCCCAGATAACCGACGGCTCCCCCGAAAAAACGCGGCTTACCGGGCAGGGGGGGAACCTTCAGGCCCTCCAGCAACTCCCCCAACCTTTGCAGGGGTTCCCCCCTCTCCTCCGACCCGTCATTATCCCGAATAATCTCTATCCGGTCACCCTTCGCCCGGAGAATAAGGAAGGGGTCATAACCGATAAAGGAATAGCGGGCGACCTGCTCACCACCGGTAACGCTCTCCAAAAGGTAGGCATAGTCCCCCGTCACCACCTTTTGGAAAAGGGAAACAGGGGTTTCCAGGTCGAGAGGCAGTTCCTCCCAGACCGGCACCATCCCGTAGCTGGCCGCCAGCTGCAGGTATTCATCCCTCCCGGGAAAAACCATCAGGATCACTCCTCTCCTACAACAAAGAATCTTTTCCGAGAACAAACAAACCGCCGCTCAAATGAGCGCCGGCCATTTTTTCATCAAAGAAATAAACCCCGGGCTCATCTCAGCTCAACTGCACTCCGCTCAACTCCGGTGCCCGACGGCACCCCGTCACGGCGTGTAATTTATCCGCCCCGCCGTGTTTCTCCACCCCACCTCAGGCTCATCTCACCCCAGAGAGGTTTTTCCGGTCAGGCAACCCTCCCCACCGCCGCCGCGATCGGCTGCAACTCCGCCATCAAGCGGTCGAAGCTGTCTGGTGAAAGGGACTGGACCCCATCGCAGAGGGCATTTTCGGGCTCGGGATGCACCTCCAGGATCAGGCCATCCGCACCGGCGGCAACCGCAGCCCGGGACATGGGTACAACCAGGCGGCGGTCCCCGGTGGCATGGCTGGGGTCGACGATCACCGGGAGGTGGCTCAACTCCTGGACGAGGGGAACGGCGCTGAGATCGAGGGTATTGCGGGTGGCCCTTTCAAAGGTGCGGATCCCCCGTTCACAGAGCACCACGTTCCCGTTTCCTTCGGCGACAATGTATTCGGCTGCCATCAGCCATTCCTCCACCGTAGCGGAAAGGCCGCGCTTTAAAAGAACCGGCTTCCCGGAGCGCCCCACCGCCCGCAGCAGACTGAAGTTCTGCATGTTTCTCGCTCCTATCTGGAGCATATCCACATAATCCAGGGCCAGTTCCAGACTGGCTTCATCGATCACCTCGGTGACCGTAGCCAGCCCGGTTGCCGCCGAAGCCTCCGCCAGGAGTTTTAAACCTTCCCTGCCCAAGCCCTGAAAACTGTACGGTGAACTCCTGGGCTTAAAAGCACCTCCCCGCAACATACAGGCTCCAGCCCGGCACACCCTAACTGCCACGGCAAGCAGCTGCTCCCTGCTCTCCACGGCACAGGGACCGGCGATAACCACAACCCTCTCACCGCCGAAGACGGCATCCCTTACTCTGACCAGGGTTTTTTCCGTTTTGGCCTCACGGCTCACCAGTCGATAAGATTTCATAGCCACCACCGCTTCATGCCGAACGAAATCCGAGGCGCACCCTCCTCGCATACCAACGGCTAACGCTCCCGGGAAGGCGAGATCAAAGTTATACCGCTCCTACCCTCAATTGAAACAAAAAAACCAGCACTCAAATGAGCGCCGGTTGGTTTCAGAAAACAAACGCCACCAGCCTCATCTCAGCTCAACTCTGCTCTGCTCGACTCCTCACAACTCATCTGTTAACTTTTATAACTTATGCAGTTTTTTACCCATCTATGCTTATCCGGCCGGCCCAACCGGGGACCGGATCTCCTGCACTGTTGCGGGTAATCCTCTCCTGGTTAAACGTAAGTATATATAAGGAACAGGACGGTTGTCAAGACCAGGAAAAGATAATAACGCCGGCGGGGATGATTCTCGCAGACAGTTGGACCCTTAGCCACAGGATTTTTGACATCACCGGCCCGGAGAGAGAATAATTTCCGGAGTTTACAAAGAACAGGGGAAACACATGACTATCTGCGCCTCTTCCAGATGTACCAGGCCACCAGCAGAACGACCCCGGCCAGCAGAATCAGGTCGAAGCGGTGGAACCAGGTACGCACCAGTTCCCAGTTTTCCCCCAGCAGGTAGCCGCAGTAAGTGAGGGCAAGCGACCAGATGAGCGATCCCATGAAGGTGTAGATCAGAAAAGGGAGCATTTTCATGCGCGCCGCCCCAGCGGGAAGGGAGATAAAGGTGCGGATCCCCGGGAGCAGGCGGGAGAAAAAGACGGCTGCATCCCCGTAACGGAGAAACCAGCTTTCCGCCCTGTTCAGCCGCGCCGGGGTCAGGCCGCAGTACTTGCCGTAGCGGAAGAGAAACGGCCGTCCGCCCCAGAGACCGATGTAGTAAGAGAGCACCGAACCGGCGGTGCCACCTGTGGCCCCGGCCAGGGCGGCGGGAAAGAAATGCAGCTCCCCGGTAGAGACGAGGTAGCCTCCGAAGGGGAGGATAATCTCGCTGGGGATGGGCACATTGCAGCTTTCAACAGCCATCAAAATCCCTATCCCCCAGTAACCGAGAGAAGCGATAAAACCGGTCACTTTTAACGCCAGTTCCAAAAATAAGTCTGCCATCAGTGGTGAACTCCTCTTATTATGATGGTTATCAATACCGGCGAAGCGGCAGGGATATCCGCTATTAGCGTCTTCCGGTTTCCTTCACTGCAAATGTTACCCCCTCTCACTTCAGTGTGATTACTACCACCTCAGGTCGGTTGAACAGCCTCAATGGTATAACAGAGCTCCCCAAACCCCGGCTCACCAGCATTACCGCATCTCCCCGCTTGTAGATCCCCGCCTGGTACTCCGGGAAAAGGGTTCTATCGGGAGAGAAGATCCCCCCCAAAAAGGGCAATCTGACAATACCGCCGTGGACATGCCCTGCCAAAACAATATCCGCGCCCCATCGGGCATACTCAGCAAAATACTTGGGATTATGCGCCAGAAGAAGATCGATCCCCTCTCCGGACGGCCTGCCCAGTTCAGCAACCAAAAAATCCGCCTTCAGATCTGAACCTTCCCAATAAGCTGTATCACTGCCCGTATAGTGGTAAAGCATTGATGTCAAACCATAAAGGTGAAGAGAGCCGTCCTCCTTCTTGATTTCCGCTCTCTCGTTGTCCAGAACAATACCTCCGGCTTCCCGAATCTGTTTTATAAATTCACGGAAAACCTCCGTATCCTGCCGTTGATCGCGAACCCTGACAGCCTGCTCGTGATTACCCAGGGAAAAGTAGACGGGGTATCGGCCGTTGATTCCTTTGAGCAGATTGAGAAAGGAACTCCCATCATCTCCGATAGAGTCGATCATATCTCCCGTGGCGACGATAATGTCGGGGTTTTCCCGTTCGATTATCTTCAGCAGCCTTCGGTTGCCACTGCCGAACTCTTTTCCGTGAAGATCACTCAGATGGAGGATTTTAAATCCTACGAATGACCGGGGAAGACCGCCGATCTCCACATCATACCGGCTGACCCCGATCAGTTCGTTATCAATAAAGCATAATAACGTTATAATAAGTATTATTACACCTGAAACAAGCAGTCTCCCAGGTCTGTTCTTCCTCTTTCCCAAGGAAGGAACCCTCTTTCCCCTCCGGAGAAGTCGGCCAAAGGGTCGTGCACGGCCAAAATGCAGCGAGCATCAGGGGGAGGAGAACTCCCATAAATACTCATCCAGCAGGCTCTGCACTTCCTCTGCCGTTTTGCAGCCATTGATCCGGTCCCTCTTTTTGGCGGCGCCGGGCAGGCCCTTCAAGTAGCAGGCCAGCTGCTTCCTCATCTGGAGCACCGCCACCCCGGAGCCCTTCAGCCTTACCGCCAGGTCGAAGTGCCGGCGCGCCATCCGCAGGCGCTCCGCTGCAGTCGGCTCCGGCAAAAGCTCCCCAGTCCGCAAATAATGCACCGTGCGCCGAAAAATCCAGGGGTTCCCCAGGGCACCGCGCCCGATCATGACGGCGTCACACCCCGTTTCCTCCATCATGCTCCCGGCATCCTGCGGAGTAAAGACATCCCCGTTGGCGATGACCGGGATCCGCACCGCCTTTTTCACCAGGCGGATGATCCCCCGATCCGCCTTCCCGGAATAAAACTGGTCGCGCGTGCGCCCGTGCACGGCCACTGCGGCGGCGCCGTTCTCCTCGGCCAACACTGCCAGCTCCACCGCCGTCATCTCACCGGCAGCCCATCCCTTGCGCATCTTGACGGTAACCGGAACGGGAACCGCTTCGCTGACCGCCCGGATGATGGCGGCCGCCCGGGGAAGGTCCCGCATCAGGGCACTTCCCTCCCCGTTCTTGACGATCTTGGGGGTAGGGCAGCCCATGTTGATATCCACCAGGGCAGCCCCGCGCTCCACCACCACTCTGGCCGCCCGGGCCATCCTTTCCGGATCTGACCCGAAGATCTGAACGCCAACCGGGTACTCCTCACCGCTCAGGTCGAAGAGGGAGGCGGTTTTTTGGTTGCCGTAGAGGATGGCCTCACTGCTCACCATCTCGGTATAGGTGAAGCCGCATCCGCACTCGTGGGCCAGCATCCGGAAGGGCTTATCGGTGAACCCGGCCATGGGCGCCAGAAATACCGGATTGGGCAGGGCAAGATCCTCGATTCTCACTTCAGCGGTTGCGCTCATAGATGATCTTAAGCCCCCAGAGGGTGAGATAGGGGTCCACATGATCGACGCACTCGGTTCCACTGCAGATCAGCTCCGCCAGGCCGCCGGTGGCCACAACAACGGCCTCCTCCCCGATCTCGGCCTTCATCCGCCGGACGATCCCCTCCACCTGCCCGATGAAGCCATAGTAAAACCCCGCCTGCATGCTGGCAACGGTATTCTTCCCGATCACCTGGGCCGGTCTGGAGAGCTCGATGCGGGGCAGTTTGGCGGCCTTGGCAAAGAGCGCCTCCATGGAAACCCCGATCCCCGGTGCAATGGCTCCTCCCAGGTAGTCCCCATTCCTGGAAACGGCGCAGAAGGTGGTAGCCGTACCGAAATCGACGATCACGGCCGGAACGCCGTAGCGGTGCACCACCGCCACTGCGTTGACGATCCGGTCTGCACCCACCTCACGGGGGTTTTCATAGCGAATGGGCATCCCCGTCTTCACACCCGGCCCCACCACAAGGGGTTCCTTGCCGAAGTACTTACGGCACATCTCGCACAGGGCGGGGGTCAAAGGGGGCACCACCGAGGACATCACCAGGGAATCAACGTCCTGAAACCGCAGACCCCGGAAATCGAAGAGGTTTTTGACCAACATCCCCAGGTCATCGGCGGTGCGCCGGGGGTCTGTCCCGATCCGCCAGCTGGTGAGCAGCTCTTCACCGTCGAAAATTCCCAGCACAACATTGGTATTGCCGACATCGAATACAAGGATCATGGTTCACCCTCCTCCCGGCAGAGAACTACCTCCCCGGAATTACAGCTGATAAGATCCCCCCCCGGAAGCCGGAGAAGCAGGCTGCCGTCCTCCGCCACCCCCGCGGCCTCCCCGGAGAACTCCTTCCCTCCTACGGAAATCCGCACCCTCCGCCCCAGGGTAACCTGATATCCGAGCCAGCGCTCCCGGGAAGGAGCAAAGCCATCTCGACAGTATTCCTGATAGTCATCCTCCAGAATCTCCAGGAGGCGTTGCAGCAAGGGTAGGCGCAGGACCTTCTCCCCCAGGATCATGCGGAGAGAGGTGGCCGTATCCTGCAACTCCGGGGGAAAGTCATCCCGCTCCTGGTTCACATTGATGCCGATCCCCAGCACGAGATAGTTGACCTGTTCGGCAGCGGCCTCCATCTCCACCAGAATACCGCACAATTTCTTTCCCTCATAGAGCAAATCATTGGGCCACTTGATGCCCACCCGGAGTCCAGTGTGCTCGTGAATCGCCCGGGCGACGGAGGCCCCCGTCACCAGGGTGACCTCCGGAACACGGTAAGGGACAAGAGAGGGGCGTAAAACAAGAGAAAAGAGAAGGGCCTTCCCCGGCGGTGCCAGCCAGGGCCGGCGCCACCTCCCCCTGCCGGCGGTCTGCTCCTCGGCCACCACCAGCGTCCCCTCCGGATAGCCCTTGCGGGCCAGCTCCAGGGCCACCTGGTTGGTGGAACCGACCCTCTGAAAGTGAAGGACCTCTTTCCCGAAGAAGCGGGTATTAAGACCGCGCCGGACCTCCCGGGGGTAGAGGATGTCGGGTGGCCCCAGATAGCGGTAGCCGGACCTGGTGGTTCCGTCGATCCGGTAACCCAGCTCTCGCAGCTTGCTTACCTGTTTCCAAACGGCCGTCCTGCTGACACCCAGTTTCCTGCTCAACTCCTCCCCGGAGACATAGTTCCCCATTTCCTTCTCGAATACAGTCAAGAGCTTTTCCCTTAAGATCATCGTTTTCCCTGAGCCCCTTTGATCTCACCGATGTCCATGCTGATGTCCAGAGCCGCCGCGGAGTGAGTGATGGCGCCTACAGAGATCAGGTCGACCCCTGTCTCCGCCACCTCCCGTACGGCGTCCGCGGATATGCCGCCCGACGCCTCTAGGGGCACCCGCCCCGCCGTGATCCGCACGGCCTCCCGCATCAGGTCGAGGGGCATGTTGTCCAGCATGATTACATCCGCCCCGGCCTCTAGGGCCTCCTTTAGCTGCTCCAGGCTCTCCACTTCTACCTCGATCTTGACGGTATGAGGCACCGAGGACCGCGCCCGCCGGATGGCCTCCGTGATCCCCCCGGCGATCTTGATGTGGTTGTCCTTGATGAGAACACCGCCATCCAGCCCGAAGCGGTGGTTGTACCCCCCGCCGACCCGCACCGCGTATTTTTCCAGGAGGCGCAGCCCCGGAGTGGTCTTCCTGGTGTCTATTAATCGCGCTTTCGTGCCCTCCAGCATTTTCACCAGGCGCTCCGTAGCAGTTGCGATCCCGGAGAGGCGCTGCAGGAAATTCAGGGCCACCCGCTCTCCGGTCAGCAGGGCTCGCCCGGCCCCCTTGATGCGGGCGATGACGGCCCCGGGGAACAGCTGGCTCCCGTCAGGGAGTTCCTGAGCGACCTCCACATTCGGGTCGAGGAGCTGGAACACCCGGAGGGCAACCGGCGTCCCCGCCAGAACCCCCTCCGCCTTGCTGTGGATGACCCCCTCCGCCCAGGCGCCCTCCGGCACCAGAGCAGCAGTGGTCAGATCCCCTTTGCCCACATCCTCCATCAGAGCCCGGCGCACCACATCATCGATCATCCATAAAGGAAGCACTTTTATCCACCTTTCCCTTGCCGTCCGAATTACGGCCGGGTTTTTTAGACGGCCGCATTGACCAGAGCCGAATCCGCCGGGTAAAACTAGTAACGAGAGGAGAATCCTGCTCCCGCCGGCAGCTGTTTTACAGAATGCCTTCAACAACACAGCTTAAAACGCAAAAATTATCTCTGAAAAACAATATGGCGCAGCCAGCAGCGGTCATCCCTCAACGGAAAATCGTCCCGGAAGTGGCCGCCGCGGCTTTCCTTCCTCATCAAGGCCGCCCTGGCCGTCAGCCAGGCCAGGGTCATCAGGTTTTCCCCTTCGACCCCCCGGCGGGAGGCAGGGCGCTCAGGATACTGCCGCCTGAGTTCTTCCAGCTCCGCTAAAGCAGCGGCAATGCCCTCCCCCGTCCTGATGATCCCCACCTTCTCCCACATCAGAGAGCGCACCCGCCCGGTAACCTCTTCCCAGGGAACGCTCCAGTCCGGCGTTCTCTCCCCGATCGCCAGATCCGGCATCTTAGGCTCCCCGGGGTTTTTCTCGATAAACCTTCGGGCGTGCTCCACCGCCCGGGCGCCGAAAACCAGCCCTTCCAGCAGGGAATTGCTGGCCAGGCGGTTGGCTCCATGCACACCACTGCAGGACACCTCCCCGCAGGCATAAAGCCCGGGAATAGAGGTTTCGCCGTTCCTGCCGGTTGCGATACCACCCATGATGTAATGGGCAGCCGGGGCTACAGGAATACGGCCTTCTCCGGGGTCGAGACCGTACTGACAACAGGTGTGCCAGATATTGGGAAAACGCCTCCGCACTTTCTCAGGATCGAGGTGGGAAAAGTCGAGGTAGACATGATCGGCCCCGGTTTTGCGCATCTCGGTGACAATCGCCCGGGAGACCACATCCCGCGGCGCCAGCTCGGCCATCTCATGGTAGCCGGGCATGAAGCGCTCTCCGCGGACGTTCCGCAGGTAAGCGCCCTCCCCGCGGACGGCTTCGGAAATCAAAAAGCGGGGCACACCCGGGAGGGCCAGGGCGGTTGGATGGAACTGAACGAATTCCAGATCCACCAGAGCGGCCCCGGCCCGATAGGCGGCAGCCATCCCGTCCCCGGTAGCCACCGCGGGGTTTGTGGTGTTCCGGTACAGCTGCCCGGCCCCTCCTGTCGCCACGATGACGACTCTTCCCCTGCAGACGGAAAACTCCCCCGAGAGGCTGTCCATCACCAGAGCGCCCAGGCACCTACCGGTGCGCGGCTCACGCAGGAGATCCACCAGAAAACAGCCCTCTCGCAGGGTGATCCTACTGTCACGGCGGCACTCCCGGAGAAGCGTCCTGGCAATCTCACCCCCGGTGGTGTCGCCGGCATGAAGAATTCTCCTCTTGCGGTGAGCCCCCTCCTGCCCCAGAGCCCACTCACTCCCTTTGCGGTCGAAGCGCGCTCCCATATCCACCAGCTCCATGACCCTGGCCGGGCCCTCGGTTACCAGGATCTCCACGGCCCTGGGGTCGCAGAGGCCGGCCCCGGATTCCAGGGTGTCTTCCAGGTGCAGATAGGGCGAATCCTCATCATCGATGGCAGCGGCGATCCCACCCTGGGCCTCTCCGGTGTTGCTATCTTCGGCGCGATCCTTTGTCACGACCAGAACCGACCCATATTCTTTTGCTTTATAAGCGGCGAAAAGGCCGGCGATCCCGCTCCCGATCACCAAAAAATCGGCTTCCCCGGAAGGCAAGAAATTTCATCCCCTTCCAGTCCAATAATCGAACGGCTCCTTCCAGCCGTTGCCGTCCGCCCGTTTCCGGCAAAGCAGCCCGCTCCCGACGGCGGCCTCTTCCTTCCGATCTCCGGTGCCCGGTTCTCTATAAAAGAACCGGCTCAGGAGATCTCCAGCATCCGCTCCAGGGCGCGCCGCGCCCTTTCCGCCACCCCGGGGTCGACCTCAACTTGAGGCTCCATCATCTCAAGAGCGGTTTTCACCTTCTCCAGCGTCGTCAGCTTCATGTCTCGACAGACAAGGGAAGAGGCGGCAGGATAGAGTGCCTTGTCGGGACAGGCCTTCCGCAGGGGGTAGATCATTCCCTCCTCAGTTCCCACAATAAAAGCTTTGTGGGGAGACTCCTGGGCGAACCTGAGCATGCCTCCGGTACCGCCTACATAGTCGGCCAGGTCGATCACATCTGGACGGCACTCCGGGTGCACCATCACCAGGGCCTCCGGGTGGGCAGCCCGGGCAAGACGGATGTCCTCCGCGGTCAATTGATGGTGCACATTACAGCAGCCGTCCCACAAAAACAGCTTCCTTCCGGTCTGCCGGGACACATATTTCCCCAGGTTGCCGTCCGGGACAAAGAGCACCGGCCTGTCCGCGGGAAGGGAGTTGACGACTTTGACGGCATTTGAGGAAGTACAGACGATGTCGCTCTCGGCCTTCACCGCAGCGGAAGAATTCACATAAGTGACGACGATACAGCCCGGGATTTTTTCCTTCCTCAATCGCACCTCCTCCGCCGCAGCCGTGTCGGCCAGAGGACAGCCCGCCCCTGCTTCGGGGAGCAGGACGGTTTTCTCCGGCGAGAGAATTTTGGCGCTTTCAGCCATAAAATAAACACCGCAAAGGACGATGACCTCAGCAGCAACCCCTGCAGCCTGCCGGGCCAGCTGCAGGGAATCCCCTACAAAATCGGCGATCTCCTGCACCTCGGGGCGCTGGTAATAGTGCGCCAGGATCACCGCCTTCCGCCTTTCCTTCCATTCCCTGATTTCCTCGCGGATTGCCACCATATCCCCCGTTCCCGCTGACATCATCCAAACCTCTCCTTAATTCAAGCCGGTTTGCCGGCTTTGCATCGATTTCCTTTCCTCAATAATCTTACGGAATATGACAGGGAGCGTCAAGCAAGAAAGAGAAGAGAGTGCGGGAACGTGAAGAAAGTAACGAAAGTCGTCAAGAACGTAACGAAATTTCGGCACCGGTGACGTAACTGCGGAAAAGATACTTCAGGAGAACCGCAGACTGCGAGGCATTCAACGAGGCAGGAGCCCCCCGGACAACCGGTTGGACTCCCCCAATGGCGCACGCCCCTTTTGACGCAGCCTTTGCGGTCACACCGGCCGCAATAAAAGCCCGGGAAATACGCGCGCTGAAAGACAGGCCACAGCCGGGTAAGACCAACTGGCACACTTCTTGCTATAACATATTGGTGAAAAGAATCACACGCAGCTGAAGGCTGCAGAAGAAGGAGGTTGAAGAAAATGGCAGTCGTGCTGAAGGGTATTGAAGAGAAGGTAAGAGAAAAGAGGACCTTGAAGCTGGTTCCCACCACCAAGACCACCAATGAGAGACCTTACGAATTTCCCTATGCCGATATGTACCTCCTCTACGACTACATCCAAAAAACATTCCAGGAAAACTGACATGAAAGAGGTCGGAACAATGATATTCAGCAACAGTTACGGATAACCGCCGGCAATCGGTTGGCCGGCGGTTTTTTTGTGCCCTCCTGCTCACAGACTGCCTGCTTCCCGCATAGCATAATACCAGATTTTACCGCAAGAGAAAGGACGGCCGCTGTCTATGGAAAACGCAGGACTGGATTCGGCATATGTACCGCCGGGCGGGCACAGGCTGCCCCCCCTCCCCTACCCTTACTACGCCCTGGAACCCGTCATCAGCAGGAGGACGCTCCAAATCCACCACGACCGGCATCACCTCGCCTATGTGGAGGGGTTAAATAAAGCAGAACGGAAGCTGGTTGAGGCGCGGCGGACGGGTGATTTCAGTCTGGTAAAGCACTGGGAGCGGGAGATCGCCTTTAACGGATCGGGCCACATTCTGCACAGCATCTACTGGACGGTGATGGCTCCAGGGGGAAGGGGAGCCCCCGGTTATTACACCCGCAGGGAGATTGAAAGATACTTCGGGAGTTTTTCCTCATTTCAGGGGCAGTTCAGCGAAGCGGCGATTCAGGTGGAGGCTTCGGGATGGGGGATCCTGGCCTGGGTGCCTTCCTGGGGGAGACTGGAGATCTTAACTGCGGAAAAGCATCAGAACCTCACCCAATGGGGGGCGATCCCGGTGCTCGTCGTCGATACCTGGGAGCATGCCTACTACCTGGATTACCAGAACCGGCGGAGGGACTATGTGCGATCCTGGTGGAGCCTGGTTAACTGGGAGGAAGTAGAAAGGCGCCTGCGGCTGGCCATGGGGGCAAAGGTGCCCCTGGAGATCAAAGCCGTCTGGTAATCACCGCTATGCTCCGGCGCCAAACCTCACATCCCTTTCGCAGTTGTTTCTTTCACCGATGATCGGGAACCGGCGGGCATTCTTTAAAACGCCGTTCCCGATCAACCGCCCCCCCGGCCCAGCCACCGCAAAATATAATCCACAGCCTTCCCGGTGCGGTCCCTCCCAGCACTGCAGTGCACAAGGACCGGTTTGGGCAGCTCTTCAAAGGCCCGCCGGGCTTTTTCCAGGGCCTTCTCCGTGATCACCCCGCCTGCTTCGGGATCGCGCATCAGAACATGCGCCACGGCGAAACCGCTCCGGCGGTAATACTCCAAGAGGCCTCCGGGAAGTCCGGGATACAACCGCAGATGCAGGTCATCGAGGAGGCAGAGGATGGAGCGAATCCCCATCTCCCGCAGGCTTGAAAGCCACCCGTCCACCTCCTCCCGGGGGACCTCCGAATAAGGTCCGAGGTGTCGCCCCGGCCGGGCGGATCTGGCCAGGACTCCGGGAATCACCCATCGCGGTTCATACACCGACAAACACCTCCCGGCGGGGGTTTAACGAGAAGATGACGCAACGCCCCTGCCATTTCCTTCCCTAAATTCTACAGGATGAGCCGAAACAAAAACAAGGGTTTTCTGCAGACCTTAGACCGCAACCGTTTTTTCATTACGCAAAGGGCAGCCCAGGCAGGGAAGAAATGCCTCACAATCTTTCTTCGAGAATTTTCGGCCGAGTATTTTTCTCTTTTGTCAAGTACCCACTGGTGGGCAGATCATGGGGGCAATTCACGATCTTGTTGCTGATCCTCCTTATCAAAGGAAGACGTCTTCTTGGGGGAGCTGTCTTTCTTGTCGCACAAGGGGTTCGCAAATTGAATTGGCGATTGGCGAAAAAATGTGAAAGCTTTTTTCCTTGTTGCCTCCGGGAAATAGGGAAAACGGTACTAAAAGAATTCAAAGGGCAGGCGGAGCCAAAAGCTCCGCCGTTTGTCGTGATCTTCTTAGCAAAGGGGAGCAGTCGGTAAGTAGACCGCGATGATGACCGTAAAAACAAAAAATTTACACTCAATTTAAGTTTACCAGGAAAAACGGACAAGTCAAGGAAAAACCCTAATCACGGTATTTTGCAGCTTTTAGGAAAGTTCTTTGCCTTCTTCCCGAGGGTTGGTTAGTGAGGGTTGTTTTTTGCAAAAGCGAATGGTTTTGTCTTTTTATCTAGAATCGTTTAGAATCTACTAGGAATTTTTTACATCCGAGGTTTTCAAGGTTCTCAGGGTTACACAAATTCACACAAAACACTGAGGAGGGGATGTGAGCGAGCAATGAAGTGGCGATGGCTGATCACTCTTTTTTTGGCAGGATTGTTCAACATCTTGTTGCTCCCTGCCAAGGCGGGGGCAAGTGAGGCTAATATCGTGCTCCCCGAACTTGCTCCTGAGCAGAGCACCCTATTGATGGTCGGAATCCTTGTTTGCTTGCTAGGGATGATTTTCGGGCTTTACCAATTCCAAAAAGTCCGGCGGTATCCGGCACACCGTTCGATGTTAGACGTTGCGGAAACCATCTACGAAACCTGCAAAACTTATCTCATCCAACAAGGGAAGTTTTTGGTCCTGTTATTCGCTTTTATTGCGGTGTGTATCATCTTCTACTTCGGCTTTCTCCAGCGCATGGGCCTAGGGAGCATGCTGATCATCCTCGGTTGGACCATCATCGGTATTCTCGGTTCTTACGGCGTGGCGTGGTATGGGATTAGAATGAACAATTTGGCCAACAGCCGCGCAGCTTTTGCTGGGCTCGAAAGGCGTCCGGTCAAAGTTATGGGTATCTGCTTGGACGCCGGGATGAGTATTGGCGTGCTCTTGGTATCCGTGGAACTAATCATGATGCTTATTATCCTCCTCTTTGTCCCCCGGGAACTGGCCGGACCAAGTTTTATTGGTTTTGCCATCGGGGAATCTCTGGGAGCTAGTGCTCTGCGGATCGCTGGAGGGATCTTTACCAAGATCGCCGATATTGGTTCCGACCTGATGAAGATCGTCTTCAGGATCAAGGAAGACGACCCCCGCAATCCTGGGGTCATTGCGGACTGCACGGCCGACAACGCCGGAGACAGCATTGGGCCTACAGCCGACGGCTTCGAGACCTACGGAGTAACCGGAGTGGCTCTCATTACCTTTATTGTGCTTGCGGTTGTTTCTGAACTGCAGACAACCTTGCTTACCTGGATCTTCGTGATGCGCATCCTGATGATCATCACCTCAGCGGTCTCTTTCTTCATCATCAAGGGAGTAACCCAGTACCGCTACGGCAACCGCGATCATCTCGATTTCGAGCAATCCCTAACCAATCTGGTTTGGCTAACTTCCCTCCTTTCCATTGCTGTAACTTACGGTGTCAGCTACGTGATACTGGGGCCGAACTCGGGAATTCCAAAAGATCTCCAGCACCTGTGGTACATCTTGGCGACAATCATCAGCTGTGGAACCTTGGGTGCAGCTTTAATTCCCGAAGTTACCAAGATCTTTACCAGCCCCAAGTCAGGACACGTCCAGGAGGTCGTAAAGACATCTCGGGAAGGAGGAGCTTCCCTGAACATCTTGTCAGGGGTTGTGGCGGGTAACTTTAGTGGCTTCTGGATGGGGATGGTTTTCATCCTGCTCATGTTCATTGCCTACTTGGCGAGTACCTTTGGCCTTGCTGAAATCATGGCTTATCCGTCGATTTTTGCATTTGGCCTTGTAGCCTTTGGAATGCTTGGAATGGGGCCGGTAACTATTGCTGTCGACAGTTACGGCCCAGTAACCGACAACGCTCAATCCATCTATGAACTTTCCCTTATTGAAACCATTCCGAATATCGACGAGGAAATTGAAAAGGACTTCGGGTTTAAGCCAGATTTTGACAAAGCTAAGTACTACCTGGAAGCGAATGATAGTAGCGGCAACACCTTCAAGGCTACCGCGAAGCCAGTTCTCATTGGAACCGCAGTTGTTGGAGCGACGACGATGATCTTTTCTCTGATCCTGGTCATCAAAAATGTCCTTGGGGTGGATCCAGCAACGCTCCTCACAATCCTTAACCCCTACACCATCCTTGGTTTTGTCTGTGGGGGAGCCGTAATTTACTGGTTTTCAGGGGCTTCCGTCCAAGCGGTTACAACCGGTGCCCATAAAGCGGTGGCTTACATCAAACGGCACATCAACTTGGATCCCAACGCCAACCAAAGGGCAGCCACCGAGAATTCCAAGGAAGTTGTCCGCATCTGTACACAGTACGCACAGGCGGGGATGCTGAACATCTTCGTTGCCTTGTTCTCCTTCGCCTTGGCCTTTGCCTGTCTTTCGGCTCCCATGACGACGCCGGCAGCTGTTGCCCTTTTCGTTTCCTATCTGATTTCCATCGCCTTTTTTGGCCTCTTCCAGGCTGTTTTCATGGCCAATGCTGGCGGCTGCTGGGACAATGCCAAGAAGGTGGTGGAAGTTGACCTCCAGGAAAAGGGCTCTGAGCTTCATGCTGCTACTGTCGTCGGCGATACTGTTGGCGATCCCTTCAAGGATACCTCTTCGGTATCCCTCAATCCGATCATCAAGTTCACGACGCTCTTCGGCCTTCTTGCCATGGAAATTGCCATTGCCGAAGGTTTTAGGGATGTAGCACCTTATGTTGGTCTCGTCTTTCTTGCAATTGCCATCTTCTTCGTATGGCGAACGTTCTACCGGATGACCATTCCCGCCAGGGAGTAAGAGGGAGGAATCCGAGCCACCCCTAAAATATCACAGTCCGGTGACAAAAAGGAAATTTTTGCTCTTGCATTTTCTTTTAGGAGCGGCTATACTGTACAAAAATACCTCAAAACCCGTGAAGGGGAAAAGTACGCAGGACACCGGTTCCCAGAGAGGGAGTGTCACCGGCTGCAAGCACTCCCGGATCAAGACCTGCCGAAGTTCGCCCCGGAGGTGTCGGCTGAAACCGCCGTTCGGCGGCAAGTAGGCTTGACCGTCGGCTCCCGACGTTACACGGGAGGGGGTATCGGAAGACACTTCCCGTACTCTTAAACAAAGGGGGTTCCGTTCCGACAACGGGCCACCTAGGGTGGTAACGCGGAAAGCAAAGGCTTCTCGTCTCTAGGGCGAGAGGCCTTTTTATTCAGCTCCGGAACGGCCCTCCCGGAGGGGTCTTTCCCGTACCCTTAGACAAGAGGGCCTGATCGGCCAAGAAGGGTGGTACCGCGGAAGCCCGCTGCTTTCGTCCCTGGGGGAAAAGCAGCGGGCTTTGTTTATCTAAAGAGTCTCAATTTGAGTGAGGGCGGAAAACCTGAAGTCACCCCGGCGGCCACGAGTCGGTGACCGGCAATCGGTCGCCGGTCTCGTTGGAGACGTCTTGCCATTCCTTTCCATTCCAGACCAATCGCTTATCACCGGCAACTGGCAAGGCGAAGGCATTGCCGAGCCCGAAAGCGGGCACAGGGAGGAACCGTCCGTTAACTTTCAGGATAAGGAGGCATAAAAAAATGGTCATCGTGATGAATCTTTCAGCAACAGCGGAGGAAATCAGGGAGGTACAGCAGAGGTTGGAACAGGCCGGGTTCCAGGCCCACTTCATCCGCGGCGTCAAACGCCTGGTAATCGGAGCCGTTGGGAACAGGAGCGCCATCGATTCGCTGGCCCTCGAAGCCATGCCCGGAGTAGAAAGGGTCATACCGATCATGAAACCGTATAAGCTGGTCAGCCGCGAGGCCAAGGGGAAGAGCAGCGTAGTCCGGGTAGGAAATGCCACCTTTGGAGCAAACAGGCTGGCGGTGATCGCCGGTCCCTGCGCCGTAGAAAGCGAGGAACAGCTGCTGGAGGCCGCCCGGCGGGTGCGCGCGGCGGGTGCCTGCATGCTGCGTGGGGGCGCCTTCAAACCGCGCACCTCTCTCTACAGCTTCCAGGGGCTGGGAGTCGAGGGGCTGAAGCTGCTGGCCGCGGCTTCCTCGGTCACCGGTCTTCCCACCGTAACCGAGGTTGTTGACGAAGCCAGCCTGGAGCTGGCAGTGGAATATGTGGATATGCTCCAGGTGGGAGCCAGAAACATGCAGAACTTCAGCCTGCTCCGGGCGGTGGGGCGCTCCGGCAAGCCGGTCCTGTTAAAACGCGGCTTTTCCGCCACCATCGACGAATGGCTGATGGCCGCCGAGTACATTGTCGCCGAAGGAAACGAGAACGTGGTGCTCTGTGAACGGGGAATCCGCACCTTTGAAAAGGCCACCCGCAATACCCTGGACTTGAGCGCCGTCCCGCTGGTCAAGAGGTTGAGCCACCTCCCGGTGGTTGTCGACCCCAGCCACGCCACCGGGAACCGGCACCTGGTGACTCCCATGTCCCTGGCGGCAGTGGCAGCGGAAGCAGACGGCCTGCTCATCGAAGTCCACCCGCAGCCCTCCCAGGCGTTGTGCGACGGCCCGCAGTCCCTTTCCCCCGACGAGTTCGACATCCTGATGGGGCAACTGCAGCGGATCGCTACTGCGGTAGGGCGCAGCGCCTGAAAGGAGGGAAGGCAGTGAAACGAATCGGATACCTGGGGCCGCCGGGCACCTTCTCCGAGGAGGCCGCCCGCCGCCACCGGGGCAACGGGGAAGGAGAACTGGTGGCCTGCGCTTCTCTGGAAGAGGTCTTCGCCCGGCTGGAAACGGGGTTGCTCGAGGAAGGGGTGGTGCCGGTGGAGAATTCCAGTGAGGGAGCAGTCAGTGTGGTTCTCGACATGCTGGCAGCACACCCTGAGCTGACCGTACGCGGTGAGGTTGTGATGCAGGTCGTCCACAGCCTGCTGGTGCCGCCGGGAGTAAAACTGGAGATGGTGGAGAAGGTTCTCTCCCACCCCCAGGCCTTCGCCCAGTGCCGCACCTTTCTCCGCCAAAAACTGGCGGGGGTGGAACTCCAGGAATGCGCCAGCACGGCGGCGGCAGCGGCGCTGGCAGCACGGTGCAGGCGCCCCTGGGCCGCCCTCGCCCCCCTCTCCGCCGCCTCTCGCTACAATCTGCAGGTACTGATCCCCGCAGCCAACGACTGCCCACACAATAAGACGCGGTTTTGGGCGCTCGGAAGGAAAAGGGTTCTCTCCCCGGTACCCCCCTGCAAGACGTCCCTGATCTTCGGGGTCCGGCACCGGCCCGGCGCCCTCTACAGGGTACTGCGGGAGTTCGCCATCCGGGAAATCAACCTCACCCGCATCGAATCTCGCCCATCGAAGAAGGGGTTGGGTGATTATATTTTCTTCCTGGATTTTGAAGGGGCCGCCGGCGACCCGGTGGTGAAGGAGATGCTCGACGTCCTGACAGAAGAACACACCACCACGCTGAGAGTTCTGGGGTCGTACCATGTAGAGCAGGAATAATAAGACGCCTGTTTGCGAACGGCTTCCCGGCGTCCGGAGGCTCTCCTCTTAGGCGGCCTCTTGACGGTAGCTCCCGGTCCCTTCGGCTGGAACCCTGCACCATCCACCCTTAACAAAAAACCGGCTGCCCTGAAAATACGCTTCAGTTTATCCTTGCGCTTGCTCCCGGACTCCGGTTTAACTCGCCCTAAGACTTGTCGCAGACGGCAGCCGACCGGCTTCTATGACGGCATCCCTGCCGCAGAGTCGCCTATCTCGACATCCTGTCTCGATTCGGCTGCCGTTTGCTGCTCCTTCGTCAAGGGCGAGTAACAACCTCCGTCAGGTCGCTGCGCTGGCAAGGATAAATCCTTTTTTCGTTCCTCTGTTGGTGCCGCCGCTGGCGGTATGGGTGGTCTAAGACAAAAATAGCGGGAGAAGAGCCGGCCTGCGCCGGGCTCATTCCCCCGCAGTGCTCAATCACTTGCATTTCAGACCTCTGGCCGGCGCCGCCTCTATCTATCAACAGCCCGGAGCCGTCGCTCCCTTCCCGGTGATTCTGTTTTTCTCATCCACGAAGACCACACGGGGCTCGTAATGACGGGCCTCATTCTCTTCCATATGAATATAGGAGAGGATGATCAGGATGTCCCCCGGCTGTCCGAGGCGGGCCGCCGCCCCGTTCAGACAGATCTTACCGGACCCCCGCTCCCCCTCGATGACATAGGTTTCAAAACGGGCGCCGTTGTTGTTGTTGACAACCTGCACCTTTTCATAGGGAAGAATGTCCGCCGCCTCCATTAAATCCCGATCGATGGTGATGCTCCCCATGTAGTTCAGATCGGCCTCCGTCAGGACCGCCCGGTGGATCTTCGATTTCAACATGGTGCGGTACACGGTCTCACCTCCAGGTCGATGTTGTCGATGAGCCTGGTCTTTCCCACGTAGACCGCCGCCGCCAGCAGCACCCGGCCCTTCAGCTCCCCTAGTTCTGCCAGATCCTCGCCTCCCACAACCTCCACATAGTCTACCCGGATGCCGGGTGAGGACTCGAGCACCCGCAGGATCTCCTGCCGCACCCGCCGGGGATCGGTCTCCCCTTTGAGGATCATCTCCTTACCGGCGGACAGGGCGCGGGGGAGGGCCAGAGCCTGTTTCCTTTCCTCCGGGGAGAGATAGGTGTTGCGGGAACTCAAGGCCAGGCCGTCGGCCTCCCGGATGATGGGGCAGGTGACGATCCGAACGGGAATATTGAGGTCGGCGACCATCTTTTTGATGATAACGGCCTGCTGGGCATCCTTCTGCCCGAAATAGGCGCGGTCCGGCTGCGTTATGAGGAAGAGCTTCAGGACGACGGTGGTGACCCCGCGGAAATGCCCGGGACGCGACCTACCGCACATTTTCTCGGCGATATCACCCTTGACCTCCACAAAGGTGCTGTATCCTTCCGGGTACATCTCTGCACCGGAGGGAGCAAAGACGTAGTCCACACCTGCAGCCTCCGCCAGCCTGTTATCCCGCTCCGGGTCCCGGGGATAGGTGGCGAAATCCTCTTTTGGGCCGAACTGAAGGGGGTTCACAAAATTGCTCATCACCACGATGTCGTTCTCTCCCCTGGCAGCCCTGATCAGGCTCAGGTGCCCCTCGTGAAGATAGCCCATAGTGGGCACGAGTCCAATGCTCTTCCCGGACCGCTTCAGATGCAGGCAGAGCTCCTGCATCGCGGCAACCCTTGTGATGACTTCCATCAGATAAAAACACCGTCCTTAATCGTGGAGTTTACGGGCAATTCTTAAATCAATAACAGTGTTCAGGCCCGGGGAATACCCCCTCTGCCACCTCTTTTTTGAAGGTGGCCAGGGCGTCCATGATGATGTCGTGCAGGTTGGCGTACTGCTTCACAAACTTCGGCACCTTCTTGCCGGTGACGCCCAGCATGTCGTGAAGCACCATCACCTGCCCGTCACAGTAGGGCCCGGCTCCACAGGACAGCGTCGGGATTCTCAGGCGGGCGGTAACCTCCTTCCCCAGTTCCGCCGGAATGCACTCCAGAACCAGGGAGGAGATCCCCGCTTCCTCCAGGATCAAGGCGTCCTCGATCAGCCGCTGCGCCGCTTCTTCGGTTCTTCCTTGCACGCGGTGGCCGCCGAATACGTGGACCGACTGTGGGGTCAGGCCCAGGTGGCCCATCACCGGGATTCCCGCCTCCACCAGTGCGCGGACGACCTCTGCGTGCTCCCGGCCTCCTTCCAGCTTAACGCAGTGCGCCCCTGCTTCCTTGAGATAGCGACCGGCATTCAGCACGGCATCGGCAACCGTCGTCTGGTAAGAGAGAAAGGGCATATCGCCGACGACCATCGCCCGTTTGGCACCGCGGGCAACCGCCTTGGTGTGGTGCAGGCTCTCCTCCATGGTGACCGGCAGCGTGTTCTCGTAACCGAGCACCACGTTCCCCAGGGAATCCCCAACCAGCAGGATATCGATGCCGGCTTCGTCGAGGAGCCGGGCCGACGGATAATCGTAAGCCGTCAGCAGGGTGATCTTCTCCCCCCGCTCCTTCATCTCAAGCAGTGTTGCCGTCGTGACGCGCGACATAATCAGCCCTCCAGTTAAGATTGTTGGAGAAGCGAGCGCAACCCGGCCGCCCGCTCCTCATCTATTGTTCCCTTCTTCAAGGCAACCTCTACCGTAACCAGGCCAAGGGTTTTGTAAACGTCTAAAAGCTGTGGCAGGCCTTCCAGGGCTGCCAGGTGCTTTGCCACCGTTCCGAGATCCCCCCGCGATATGGGGCCCGTCAGGGCGCCGGGGATTCCGAGTTTCTTGACATTCTCAAAAGTCCCCTCCACCAGCGGAAAAAACGCCGGCAGCCCCACCTCACCCGGAACACCGGCAGCTTCGAGAAGCTGCGCGGCCACATCTAGGAGCCCCACCAGGTAGTTGCAGGCCGTACAGGCTGCGGCGTGGTAGAGCACCTTGGACTCCGATTTGAGGATGAAGTGCTTCCCTTTCAGTTTCTCCACCATCTCCCGGGCGAAACCGTACCCCCGTTCGTCCCCCTCGATGCTGAAATAGCTGCCGGGGAGGAGGGCGACGGCCTGATCCACAGAGGCAAAGGACTGGATGGGATGCACCGAAAGGGTTACCGCCCCCCTCTCCGCCGCCGGCGCCAGCACCTGAGAGGAATGGGCACCGCTCATGTGGAGGAGGATCTGCCCGGGATGGATGGCCCCTTTTTCGGCAAGCTCCGCCGCCACGGAGGCAATGGCGTCATCGGAGGTGGTGAGAAAGAGCACCTGCGACCTGCTGGCCAGCTCCTCCTTAGGGAAAACCGGAACTCCCAGCCGCTGCGCCAGCCTGTCCGCGGACTCCCGCGACCTGCTGGCCACCCCGACTACTTCGTATCCCGCCTGCTGGAGCAGAACGGCAAAGGCAGAACCCACCTTACCGGCCCCGATGAAGCCCAGCTTCAAAGGCAACACCCCCTCCTAAAGCCGGCAACAGCATCGTTTTCGGCGCCGGAACCGATGCCGCCGGACTGAGGATCGACAACCTGCAACCATCGCTTCTGAGCAGACACAAAAAACAAAAGCCTTCTGAGATCCAGAAGGCAGTCGGCCATTCACGTTGTTATTCTTTTACCTTCCGTCTCATCCCCAAGAGGTACAAGCGGCTGGTTGTGTAAAGTTCCTCTCAACTTCTCAGGCGGATCCTCCGGTATGGTGCTCCGTCCCATCCGCATACCGCCGTTTTTATCGTTTTTATTATAACACGAGGCCTATCCCCGGCACAACCGGATTTCCCCTCCCTCGCCCTTTTCCTGAAGCTCTTCTGCGTGCTCCCTGGTAGTCCGCCCGTCCGGATGGATAAGGTCGGGGGCGATCTCCTGCAGCGGCACCAGCACAAAGCTGCGTTCGTACATCCTGGGATGAGGAATGATCAGCTCCGGGGTTTTCAGAACCAGATCCCCAAAAAGAAGGACGTCCAGGTCGATCACCCGGGGCCCCCAGCGGATCAGGCGCTTCCTCCCCAGCCTGTTTTCGATCCCCTGAAGCACATGGAGCAGCTCAAGGGGCGCCAGGGTCGTCGCCACCTCCACCACCTGATTGAGGAACCACCCCTGGTCGCGGTAGCCGACAGGTTCGGTTTCGTAAAGGGAGGAACGGCGTAGAAGCCTGATTTTCGGGTGTGCTGCAAGCTCCCGACAGGCCGCTTCCAGGTAAGCGCTCCGGTTCCCCAGGTTGGAGCCCAGGCTTAAGAATACCCGCCTTTCAGCCACACCCCTCACCTCCCCTGCTGATCTCCACCGCCACATAGGAGAAGGTGCCCTTCAAAGGGGCGTGCGGTTTCTTCACCCGCACCAGCACTTCGGCAACGGGATACTCTGCCAGCACCGCCTCGGCAATCCGCTCCGCCAGGGCCTCGATGAGGGAGAAAGGCTCTCCGGTGACGATCTTCTTGACAGCTTCAAAAACCCTGTTGTAGTCAACTGCCTTGGCGAGGTCATCGCTTTCCCCCGCCTCCTTTAGGTCGCAGGAGATCTCCAGGTCAATGATGAAAGGCTGGCCTAGCTCCCGCTCTGCAGGGAGAACCCCGTGGTAGCCGTAAAACTCCATTCCATTGATAATAATGCGGTCACAGCTCTTCTTCCCGCTCATTGATCACAAAAACCCCCTAGAACAATGATTTACCGAAACCCGCGGAATGAAGCAAACCACCGGTTACCAATCCTAACGGCTGTTCATAATGGCATCGGTCATGCGCGCCGCCCGCACGGATTCTTTCACATCATGGACACGGATGATGTCAGCCGCTCCTTGCGCTATTCCCCAAACCACGGTGGCGATGCTCCCCTCCAGGCGCTGGTCGACGGGGAGGTTCAGGGTATTGCCTATCACCGATTTGCGGGAAGTGCCGAGGAGCACCGGCTTACCCAGGGACCGCAGTTCCGCCAGGCGCCTGAGAACGATGAGGTTCTGCTCGGTAGTTTTCCCGAAGCCGATCCCGGGATCGATGATAATGTTCTCCGGGCTCACCCCTCCCTCCTCCGCAATTCTGATGCTCTTGCGCAGGAAGGCGATGATTTCCCCCATCATATCCCGATAGGCGGTGTCCTTCTTGTTGTGCATGAGGACTACCGGAACGTCGTATTCACCGGCAACTTTAGCCATTCCGGGATCGCGCTGAAAACCCCAGATGTCGTTGATGATATGCACTCCGGCCTCCAGTGCCGCCCGGGCGGTCTCCGCCTTGTAGGTATCTACCGAAATAGGAACCTTAAGCTCCTTCACCAGCCGCTCCAGGACCGGCCTGAGGCGCCGGATCTCTTCCTCAGCAGGGAGCGGTTCCTGGGTCCAGGTAGCAGGGCGGGTAGACTCACCCCCCACATCGATGATATCCGCTCCCTCCTCCACCATCCTGTGGGCATGTTCCACCGCTGCCGACGGGTCGAAAAACTTCCCGCCGTCTGAAAAGGAGTCGGGAGTCACGTTGAGAATTCCCATCACCAGGGTGCGCTCCCCCAGGGTGAGGGAAAGGTCACGGCAGCGGAGGGTTCGGACCTCCTTCTTTCCGTAGTTGCGAAGGACATCCTGAATCTCATCGGCCAGCCTGCGCAGCCCAAAGGGCTGCATCTTGATCTTTTTACAGAGCTCGTCGTACTGCCTCAGGGTCCCCATGAGCAGGACGTCCGTCTCCTGAACGGAGAAGTTTCCGGCCTTCCTGCTGACAGCAGCCTCTCCCCCCCGGGAGAGCATCTCCTGTTTCAGGATAAGTGCCGCCGGGGTACCTAATTTTTTCACTTTGATGATGTAGTGCAGCGCTTTAGGTGCCATCCAGCGCACCCCGCCGGAGTCAACCCCGATCTCCTCCAACGCCCTTTTAGCATCCTCAGAATCGATAACAATTTGAACCCGCAGATTATTCCCCTCTCGTCTTTCCACCTCAACCATCCTTTTTCCGATATTCTCAGCTCTGTTTCCCCACGGCAGGCCACAGCAGATGATGGAACGGGGATAAAGACCGTAGCGCCGACCGGCTGCCGACCGACCACCTCTTGCGGGGATAACCGGGCCGCAGAGAAGGATCTAACGAAGAAGGATGTTCCCGCAGAAAGGCCCTCCCCGGTGAGGAACATCAATATATCAACACCAAGTTCCCCGTCTCCATAGTTGGAAACTTATAGCACTTCTTTTGGGCGCTGCACTCATGGCAGGCCCTGGAGAGGTTATCCGCCCGGTGCAGGAGTTCCCCCAGCAGGGTCATCTGGTCACCGTGCTCTCTGTGCTCCAAAATCGCCCGGGTGACGATCCTGATTTCGTTGGGAGTGAACCCTGCCCGCTCCATAATTTCCCCGGCATAGCGAGCTCCGACTGCAGAGTGATCCTCCCCTGTCTCATACTGCCTCCAGCGTCCAATATCATGGAGGATGCCGGCCGCATAAACAACCTCTTTGGCCTCCCGCGTCCCCTTAAGGTCGTTGTCTTTGATAAAACTCCACAGAGCGCCAGACTCCAGAATCAAGATATAAGTAATCCTGGCCACGTCCACAAAGTGCTGGAGATCGTGCTTACAAAACTCCCTCTCCTTTTCTATTTCCGCGGTTTTGGCAAGGCACTCTTGAAACAAGGGGTCACGGACAATGGCATCGATGCGTTCCATCCTTCTTCTCCTTCCTTTTTCTGCCCATAGGGCAGCTTAAAGATAATCCAAAAAGTTAGGAAAAGCCCCGACTCGGCGAGGCTTTTCCTAATGAGTATCTTCTCCTTATTCTTAGAACAGTCCCATAACCTTGCCAGTGTTGACATCTACGTCGATCCGCCTGAAGGCCGGGTCGGAGCTCGTGCCGGGCATCAGGCTGATGGCACCCGCCATTGGGCAAAGGAACTTGGCGCCCCCGTATACGAGTATGTCGCGGATCGGGAGCCTCCAGTTCTTGGGCACTCCCTTCCAGGTGGGCTCGTGGCTCAAGCTCAGGTGGGTCTTGACCATCATGGTGGCGTAGTCGGCGTACTTGGGATCGGACTCGAACTTCTTGGCCTTCTCTTCGGCCAGCGGAGCCCAGTCGACGCCGTCCGCACCGTAAACCTCTTTGGCGATGAGCTCAACACGCTGCCGCAGCGGCATCTCAAGCGGATAGAGGTACTTGAAGTCGACCTCCTCCTTGCAGGCATCCATAACCGCGTCGGCCAGTTCGAGGGCACCCTCGCCTCCCTTGAGCCAGTGCTCGGATACAGCTGCCCGGGCGCCGGCCTGCTCGGCAACTCTCTTGACAAGAGCTTGCTCGGCCGGGGTATCGGTGTAGAAGCTGTTGATGCAGACCACCGGTTTAATCCCGGACTTCTTGACCACATTGATCATGTGCACCAGGTTCTCGCAGCCCTTTTCCAAAAGAGCGAGGTTTTCCTTGGTGTACTCTTCCGGAATCGGGCGGCCGGGAACGACGGTCGGGCCGCCGCCGTGCATCTTGAGGGCGCGTACCGTGGCCACCAGGATGGAGACATTCGGCTTTAAGCCGCTCAGGCGGCACTTCACATTCCAGAACTTTTCAAACCCGATGTCGGCGGCAAATCCGGACTCTGTTACATGGTAATCAAAGAGCTTCAGCCCGAGGCGGTCGGCAATAATGGAGGACTGGCCGATGGCAATGTTGGCGAAGGGGCCGGCATGGACAAAGCAGGGCTGATGCTCCACGGTGCAGCAGAGCGTCGGGTTAATGGTATTGCGCATCCAGGCGCACATCGCGCCATCGACTTCTAGGTCCGCCGTGGTGATCGGGTTGCCCTTCCTGTCATAGGCAACGACGATGTGTTTCAGGCGCTCCCTGAGGTCCGCCAGGTCTTTGGCCACGGCCAGGATGGCCATCAGCTCGGAGCTGACGGTGATGCCGAACTTGGACTGCATCAGGAAGCCGTCCTTCTTCCCGCCCAGGCCGATGATGATGTTGCGCAGCCCCTGGGCGGCGAAGTCGATAACCCAGCCCATTTCCACATTCTTCGGGTCTATGTCCAGCCTTCTCAGACCCCTCTGGGCCAGCTGCTCATCATCGTAATTGGCCTCATGCTGCATCCTGGCGTTCAAGGCCACCATTGCCAGGTTGTGGGCATTAGTGATGTCGTTAATATCCCCCGTAAGTCCAAGAGAGAACTCGGTCATCGGGATCAAGAGGGCATTCCCGCCGCCGGCAGCGGTACCCTTAATGTTCATGGTGGGTCCGCCGGAGGGCTGGCGGATGGCACCGCCGACATTCTGCCCCCTCTTGCCGAGGCCTTCCATAATCCCCATGGTGGTGGTGGTTTTGCCTTCTCCAAGAGGGGTTGGGGTGATGGCGGTCACTTCAATGTATTTGCCGTCCGGCCTGTCCTTCAGGCGATTCATCACTTTAATAAAATCGATCCTCGGCGTTCTGCCGTAAGGTATCAGCTCGTCCTTCTCCAACCCCAGCTTATCGATCCACTCTTCCGGGGTCGGCATAGTCTTTTCGGCTTCTTCGGCGATCTGCCAATCTTTCATTTTAGTAGGATCAAATGGCATCTACTCACAACTCCCTTCCAAGATTAACTTTTCGCTTAGAGTTCTCTCTTAATCACCAAGCAGCTTCAACCACAATACAGGATTGAATCGATTGGCCCCCTTCTTCCGAGAGCAACACCTCCTTGTCCTTTTTCCCCCCTCAATTTCGTTTTTGTGGTAACTGCATCCCGGTCTATTCTAACCTTGAATGCAGTTTTTCATTACTGGATCTAAAAGCACAGCTTCTGTTTTAACCCTTCCAATTAAGGAAGACACTATGATTATTTTTATTCGCCACAAATTCAATTTTTCCTACTAATAGATTAATTATTTTATTCTGGAATTGGAGGTGTACCTGCCGTGAAAATACATCAAGTTCACCCGCCGGTCTGCCGCTCGACTCCCGATTCCAGGCCGGACAGGACGATGGCTCGCTTCGGGACAGCTCTGGGATGCTGCGTAACAAGTTGCCTGTCCTGTTACCAGGCCTTCCGTAGGTCGCTCGCCGGTAGACCCGCCGGGTATTTTTATGCTCTTTTGGTGCCGCCGCTGGCGGCATGGTGGTCTAATAAAAAGATAGACAGAAAGGCGGCTCATCCTGCTAAGAGGACGGCCGCCTAAAGATTATTCGTAAATCCAAGAGGCAAGGTTTAGAGAATACTCACAGATCTCCGACTCTGTGAAGAAAAGGGCTATTTCTCTGGCCGCGCTCTCCCTGGAGTCCGAACCGTGGATGACATTTCTGCCGATGTCCATCCCGAAGCTTCCCCGGATGGTGCCGGGGGCAGCTTTCCGCGGATCGGTCGCCCCCATCATCTCTCTCACCACACCGACGCAGTCCTTCCCTTCGAGAATCATGGCCACAACCGGGCCCGAGGTGATGTACTCAACCAGCCCTTTGAAGAAGGGCTTCTCCCGGTGCTCGGCGTAGTGCCTGGCGGCCAGTTCCGGTGTGATCCGCATCATCTTGAGGGCGACGATCTGCAAACCCTTCCTTTCGAATCTCCCGATGATCTCTCCGACAAGCCCGCGCTGAACTCCGTCAGGCTTGACCATCACAAAGGTGCGCTCCACGCTTTATCTCTCCTTTAAACAATTATAGCGTTCCTATCATTATTCCCAAAGAAGCCGGGATTTCAAGCGCTCTGCATCAACATCTCAAATTCGCTGGCGTCAATGGTTTCCTTCTCCATCAGGGTGTTGGCAACCAGGTGCAGCTTCTGGATGTTTTCCTCCAGAATCGTCTTCGCCTTCTGATAGCACTGTTCGATGATCCGGCGCGCCTCTTTATCGATAGAGTAGGCGATCTCCTCGCTGTAGTTCCGGTCGCGGGCAATATCCCTACCTAAGAAAACCTGTTCCTGCGGCCTTCCGAAGGTAAGCGGCCCCAGCTCCTCGGACATGCCGTACTCGGTGATCATCTTGCGCACCAAGCCGGTAGCGCGCTCCAGGTCGTTTTGGGCGCCCGTGCTGATATCCTTTAAAACCAGGTCCTCCGAGACCCGCCCCCCGAGCAGGGTGGTGATCTCGTCGAGAAGGCGAGACTTGGTCAGGTAGTGGCGGTCCTCGGTCGGCAGCATCAACGTGTAGCCGCCGGCACGCCCGCGCGGTATAATGGATATCTTGTGCACCGGATCGGTATTGGGGAGCATGCTCCCCACCACCGCGTGCCCCGCTTCGTGGTAGGCCACCAGCCTCTTTTCCTCCTCACTCATCACCCGGGATCTCTTCTCAGGCCCGGCGATCACCCGCTCAATCGAATCCTCCAGTTCTTTCATGGTAATGCTCTTCTTACCTCTCCTGGCAGCCAAGAGAGCCCCTTCATTGACCAGATTGGCCAGATCCGCCCCGGTAAAGCCTGGAGTGCGGCGCGCCAGCACGTCCAGATCCACATCCTCGGCCAGCTTCTTACCCCGCAGGTGCACCTTGAGGATCTCCAGCCTCCCCTTGAGATCGGGGCTGTCGACGACGATCTGGCGGTCAAAGCGCCCCGGTCTGAGCAGCGCCGGGTCGAGGATATCCGGCCGGTTGGTAGCCGCCAGGATGATGATCCCCTCGTTGGCATCGAAGCCGTCCATCTCCACGAGCAGCTGGTTTAAGGTCTGCTCCCTTTCGTCATGCCCGCCGCCGAGCCCGGCACCCCGCTGTCTGCCGACGGCGTCGATTTCATCCACGAAAACGATGCAGGGAGCATTTTTTTTGGCCTGATCGAAGAGATCGCGCACCCGGGCAGCTCCCACTCCCACGAACATCTCCACGAAATCGGAACCGCTGATGCTGAAGAAGGGTACCCCCGCTTCCCCTGCTACAGCCCGGGCAAGCAGGGTCTTTCCGGTGCCAGGAGGTCCGTAGAGAAGAACCCCTTTCGGGATCCTCGCTCCGATCTCGCTGAAACGCTTCGGGTCCTTCAAAAACTCGACGATTTCCTGAAGCTCCTCCTTGGCTTCGTCGACCCCGGCTACATCCTTAAAAGTTACCTTCTGCTTTTCGGGGTCGAGCATGCGCGCTCTGCTGCGGCCAAACTGCATCACCCTGTTGCCGCTGCCCTGGGTCTGTTGAACCATAAAAAAAACAAAACCGGCGATCAACAGAATCGGCAGCAGCGTAGACAGCAGCCCCGCCCACCACGGCGTCCGCTCACTGGGCAGGTAGTTGACCATCGTCTTTTCCGCCAGCAGGTTATGCAGGTTCTGGTCATTCGCAGGGGCGTAAAGGGTGAACTTTTCCCCTTCCTCCGTCACCCCTTCTATATGGTAGCCGCCTTCTCCGTCAGCCTTCAAGGTAACCTTTTCAATCTTACCGGCGGCCAGGACTTCTCGAAAATGATTATAAGTCCAGTATTTTGTCTCTTCCTGGGGTGGCATTGCCAGTTTTAAGGCCAGCGCGGCGAACAAAACCAGGACAAGATAAATAGACAAATTTCTCATAATGCGCCCCACCCTCATCCCCCTTTCTCATCATCCGCATATCCAAAATATTTTATCATATTTCCGCTCTTACATTCAATTTTCGAGCTTATTTTCCCCAGGCAATTTCCTGGCCCGCAAAATAAGGATCCGCCGGGTTTCCGGTAACACCGGAGCAGCACACCCCCTCCTGTACCCAACAACCCAACAGATCTCCTCACCCGACGTCACAAGAGGCACCCTATCCCTCTCTTCCGGAGGTATCCGCAGCTCGCCGAACAGCTTTTTGAGCTTTTTGGTGCCATTAAGGCCAAAAGGCCGGATGCGATCCCCTGCCCGCCGCGTTCGTACTGTTAGAGGCAGCTTCATTTTATCATAATCGAAACATACCTGGTAGTTCTCGGAGAAAAGGCAGCGGATATCACCATCACCCTTCAAGTTTTCCCGCTGCCGGACCTCCGCCTGAAAAAGAAATCCCAGAGCGGGAACCGGCGTCTCTCCCGGCACCTGCAGAACCACCTGCAACCCGCTTTTCGTTGGGTCCTCTGCAGGATGAGGATGGCGACCGTTGACAATAACCCGGAAGTTATCATAGCCCTTTTTCAACCTCACCCCGTGCGGCAGTTGGAGCTCCCCTCCCGGGAGGTTTTTTCTCAGGAATTCCAAACAATTGATGATGTGCCTGTAACCGAGATCCTTAAGACTCCCACCTGCTTCCCTGATCGCCCGGCGCAGCAGGCGCCTGCATACCGCCGGAGGCAGGGAGAGAAAATCCTCTAGGTTCAGCACCGCTTCCCCTTTTCCCCGCTTCCAGAGAACCCTGCGCAGTATTCGCCCGGTCAATTCCTCCAGAAAAGCGTCCTCGGCTCCCATAATTTCCGCCAGCTGCAGAATCGCCCGGTCAACTCCGGGGTTAAACTTCTCCCGCAGATAAGGCAGCAATTCCCTCCGCAGGCGGTTGCGCCGGTAGTCCGTCGTCAGGTTGGAAGCATCGGTGCGCCAGGTCAAAAGGCGGGCACCGCAGTATTCTTCGATTTCCTTTCGAGTCACATCCAGAAAAGGGCGGATTACCATCCCCCGGCGCGGCGGCATTCCGGAAAGACCTTTTGGGCCCGCCCCACGCAGAATATTCAAGAGCACAGTCTCCACCTGATCCCCGGCATGGTGCCCGACGGCGATCCTCTGGGCATTCACCCTCTCCGCCACGTGGTGGAGGAACCGGTAGCGCGCCCACCTCCCGGCATCTTCGATCCCCATTTTCTTCACTGCGGCCAGGCGGGAGACCCGGGCATAACCGACGGTAACAGGGATGCCCAGCTCACGGGCAAACCGCCGGACAAAAGCGGCATCCTCCCCGGCCTCCTGGCGCAGCAGATGGTTCAGGTGGGCCACATGGAGTTCTAAGGGAAAAGAGCGGGAGATCTCGTTGAGAACGGAGAGCAGGGCTACCGAATCCGCCCCCCCGGAAACCCCCACCACAACCCTCATCCCCGGCTCCAGCAGCTCGTATTTTCTGATGAAGTTCTTTACTTTCTCAGGCAGATCGGACACCCGTTATTCACTCCACTTCAACACAATAACGCGCCACCAGCACGCTCATATCGTCCCGGTTTTGATAACCGGCCGCCTTTAAGGCATGCTTCAACACCAGGTCGGCAATCACCTGGGGATCCTCCAGTACAAGCCCCCGCAGGTAATTATAGAGCCAGTCGCCACCGGCGCCTTCATGACCACCGGCCTCGGTTACCCCGTCCGTTGCCATGATCAGAATATCCCCGGACAAGATCCGCCTTTCGAGAACTTCGGGATCGACATCCTCCAGAATCCCCGCCGGCCAGCAGACCGACCTGATGATCTCCACCTGATCACCCCTCTTAAGATAGCTGGGAGGAGCGCCTGCCTTCAAAAACTTTAAGCAGCAGGCATCAAGGTCGGCCAGGGCGAGATCGATAGTGGCGGCGCTTTCCTCCCCTCCCCGCAGATAGAGGGCGGTATTTACTATTGCGGCCGCTGCCCCTGGTTCCAGATCATAGCTTAGCAATTGCTCCATTAATTTTACCACAATCCTGCTTTCGCGGGCAGCATTAATCCCAGCCCCCATCCCGTCGCTGAGCGTCATGAGAAGGCGGCGGGACTCCAGGTGGGCCACACCCAGGCTGTCCCCACACAAAGTCTCACTAAAGCGCGGGCGCTGGGCAAACCCGACTTGTGCATGAAGCGGCCGGGCCGGGGGGGCTTCTTTCCCTTCACCTAAGATGGACTGGAAGCGCCCTGCAATCAGGTACAATCCCACCGCCAGGATGCTTTCCCAGAAGTGCCCCACCAGCCCCTCCTGCTGTCCGTAAAAGGCGGCGAACAGAAGAGTGCTCAGCAAAAATCCCCCGATCACACAGGCCCGTCCGCAGTTTTTGAAAAGGCCGGCAAAAAATCCGGTAGCCGCGTAAAACCCCGTGCGCTGCAGCAGGCTCCAGAAGTTGCCGGAAAGCAGCCCTATAACCACTCCCGCAGCTGCCCCCCAGCCGGCTCCGAAAGTACCGGCAACCAGCAGGAGAACGCCGCGCCCCAAAACATCCCCGATCAGGGCGGGCCCAACCCGGAGATCGCCGAGCCCGAGAATGACGCAAACAATCAGGAGGTAAAAGGAAAGCCTCTTTTCCCTCCTGTAATTATTCAGAAGGAAGTGGATGGGGATCACAATCAGCCCGGCCAGCACCGATTCGGCGATCAGGCCCGGCAAAAATCCGGGCTTCGGTCCATTTAAAAGGAAACACCCGTATTTAACCGCAAGGTTCGTTCCTCCCGCCACCAGGGCGGCGGAAATCCTGGATTCTCTGAGCCTTGCCCTCCCCCTCCGAGCCAGCAGGGCAGCACTCCCGGCGACAAGCAAATCCCCGATCAACCCTCCGGAAAAAGCAGACGGCGGCCTGCTCCCCACACCCAGAAAAACACCGGCCAGCGCCGGCCAGAAAAGATGGGAGGGAAGAACGGCCGTCGTCACCACCAGAGGAACTGTCAAGGGAGCCAGGTCGCTGAGCAAAGCGCGACCGGCAGACAGCCCGATTAGGAAATAAAACAGGTACCACCCCGGCGCGACATTTGCTGCCGCCAAAATCGTTGCCAGCTGCCTTAGCCGGCCGACCAATACGGTCACGGCTACCCCCCCTGCCGTCTTAATCCCCAATATTATAATTCAACATTGGTTAAAATATTGGGGATTTTTGGCAGGGATAGCCTTTTTACGACGACACGGAGAAGCAAAAATCCCACCCTTTTTGCGGTGGGATTCGACGCTGGTGACCCGTAGGGGATTCGAACCCCTGTTACCGGCGTGAAAGGCCGGTGTCTTAGACCACTTGACTAACGGGCCAGCCTGGTAGCGGCGGCTGGATTCGAACCAGCGACACTGCGGGTATGAACCGCATGCTCTGACCAGCTGAGCTACGCCGCCATTTTCGATTTTGGTAGCGGGGGATGGATTCGAACCATCGACCTTCGGGTTATGAGCCCGACGAGCTACCGCTGCTCCACCCCGCATCGACACTTAACATTATGCATAAAAATATGGACTCTGTCAAGAGCAATTAGGAGGCGTCCGCAGAACGACCAGAGTTTCGTTCACAGCACTTTGGTCGGTTAAAAAAGATATTGCAAAAAGTAGGTATCTCTAAATTATTATGGTTGTGGTGTAAAAAACCTTTTTGCCCTCGAAAATCTAATAACAAGCCCCGTCTAATGCTTTGTCGTTTCAAGAGCCTACCTGAGATATTACACTGCCCCGGCAGCATTGATAAAGATCAGACGCATAGCCTAGATCAGCCCCCAGATCCGGGCGTCCTCCTGCCCCAGACGCCAGGCAGCAAATCCCGGCAGGCCCAGCGTCCGGATCAGGCCGAGTTTGACCGCGAAGCTGCGGGCATCCTCAAACCAGACAATATGGCGGGTGCCGTCGGCAGTGTAAGTATAGGTTGACTCCTGTGCCTGTTCGTCGTAAATGATGGGAACTCCGTAGCGCCGGGCGCGGGCAACGGCCTCGGCGTGGGAAAGGGTTTCCGGAAACCCTCCTTCCTCCTGCCAGTCATAACCGTAGACAGCCATTCCCAGCTTAATCTTCTCTCGGGGAATTTCTGTCAGAGCAAAATCGAGCACTCTTCGCACAAAGCCGATCGAGGCAATGGGCCCAGGCACGGTAAAGTGCTCATCATAGGCAAGAATAAAAACCTGATGGCTGTACTGCCCCAGGGCGGCGTAGGAGAAGGCACCGGAGAAGGGGTGCTGGGGGTCGTCGGAGAGTTTGGCCGGCGCGGATATGGTCACGAGAAACCAGGGGGCAAGCCGTGAATAAAGTTCCCTCATGAAGGCGTTGAGGTACGGCCGGTCCGCGGGAGGGACGAATTCAAAGTCGATATTGACCCCGGCGAAGGATCTGGATGCCAGCACCACTTCGATACTATCCACCAGCCGGCGGCGGAGGGTTGCATCGACCAGCAGATCGTGAATGATGGCACCCAATTGAGGGTCGGAGTAGTTGTGAACAATAGCGATAATCGGCACGTCGTTCTCTTTTGCCGTCCTCTCCACGTCCGGAGCCGACTGGTCCAGCAGTCCTCCCTCCTGGGTAACCCCAAACCAGAAGGGTACCAGAGCATCTATTTTATCCAGGTGCTGCAAAAAACTCGACCTGGCATCAGGCACATTGACATAAAACCACAGCCGTTCCAGTGCGATCACCTCAAATTCTGATGTTCTCTCGGCGCTCACTGTACCATTATATGCCAGGGTTTTTCATTATGTTACGCCCAGCTGGGGCAGAACCAGTGGTTCGTCCCCTCATCGCTAAGGGCTGCGGCTGCCCGGCCTCTTATCTTCTTTATACCCCGTTTGCCGATGAGGGCAGGTCGCGGTGGGAGGATAGGGAAGGGGGGCCACTACCCCCCTTCCCTATTACCTTTTTTGCGTTTGCTTTTCCTGTACCTGATTCTCCAGCCAGGAGAGCCACGGTTCGAAGCCCTCGCCTGAGCGCGCCGAAACGCGGAAGAGCATTAGTTCCGGGTTGATCTGCTTCAAGTCCTTTTCCAGCTGATCGACATCGCAGTCGATATAGGGCAGCAGGTCGATCTTGTTGATCAGCACGGCCCGGGACTCCCGAAAGACCAGGGGGTATTTCACAGGCTTGTCATTCCCCTCGGTGACGCTCAAAACGGCTGCTCTGGCATCCTCACCCAAGTCGAACTCCGCGGGGCAGACCAGGTTTCCCACATTCTCCACGATCAGGAGATCGATCTCCCTAAGGTCGAAGTCCTCCAGGGTTGGTTTAACCATCCTGGCATCCAGGTGGCACGCCCCTGCGGTGTTGATCTGCACCACGGGTACCCCGTACTTCTCAATGCGCTCCGCATCCCTGGTGGTGTAAATATCCCCCTCGACCACACCCAGCTTCAGGCGTCCAGAAAGACCTTCGATGGTCCGCTCCAGGACGCTGGTCTTTCCCGAGCCGGGGGAACTCATCAGGTTGAGCACAAAGACCCCCTTTTGGAGAAACACTTTCCTGTTCTCCGCGGCCACCTCGTCATTTTGCTGCAGCACCGGTGCTGCCATCCGTACCTTTACCATCCTTCAATCACCTTCATAGTAGTCGATATAGAGATCCCTTCCGGAGGCCACCTTCACATTAGGGCCGGAACAGAAGGGGCAGAGAAAAACGAAATCCTTAATGTCAAAGCTGCGGTGGCAGTCCCTGCACTCTCCCCGCACCGGTTCCATGCGGATTTCCAAAACCGCATCGCGAAACAGCTCCTCCTCCTTGAAGGACTCAAAGGCGAACTGCAGGGCATCGGGCACCGCCATGGTCATCTCTCCGACCACCAGCAAGACCTTAGTGATTCTCTTGACGTTGTTCTCTGATGCGCTTTTCCTGAGCAGGTTGACGACCCCTTGCATCAGCGAAAGCTCGTGCATAGGGACACCACCATCCTTTGCACCTTAAGCGGCACCTCCTTCATTGTAAACAAAACCCGCCGCCCACGCAATCCCCACTGCCTCGTCGGGTAAAAAGAAAAGAGCGCCCCATCCCGACAGGCAGGGCATCCGCCGATAGTCATCCTGAAATCACGCCTTCGACAACGAAAGGGCTCAAACGGAACGGATGGCTGGCCCATGGAAGCACCGGCAACTACAGGGATAGAGGATAGGGAAACGCCCCTGTTCTCTTCTCCCATTGGCCGAAATCAGCCGATCATCTTTTTTGCCTCCGCCAGCACGCGCTCACAGGCCGGTTCCACCGCCGCCGCCACCCTGGGGGAGAGGCCTTCACAGTAGGCTTCTTCCGTGAGGATCTCGACGCCGACGATCCGCAGCTCCCGCGGCAACCTGCCCAGCACTCCGGCCATGGTGATGGCATCAATGACATTAAAACCGTGCAGGCAGAGGGGGAGAAAGTTCCGCGGTGGAAGGGATGTTCCTTCGAAGACATGGATGGTTCCCGGCTCGGCCCCGCTCATAACCGCATCGACGACAATCACCTTATCGAACCCTTCCCAGAGATCAAGCAGCTTGAGGCCGGGTGTACCGGCCTCAAGCACTTCAATCCCCTCCGGGATCTGCCCCTCTTTCAGCCTCCTCGCCACGTGCAGCCCAACCGCGTCGTCGGACGAGTAGCGGTTGCCGCAGCAGACGATGAGCAGTTCGGGTTTCATTTAGCCCTCCCGGCGGATATTGACCTTTATCGAGTGCGTCGCGCAGGACTGGCACGGGTCGTAGTTCCGAACCATCATCTCACACTTCAGCTTCAGATCCTCATCAGGCAGATCGAGCAGCTTCGGAACAAACTCGTGAAAGTCCTTTTCCAGGTTGTAGACGTTTCTGGCGGTTGGAGCGACGATATCCCACTTCTGGCAGACGCCGTCCTTGTCGATCTTCCCACCGTGACAGCAGATGCCGCGGGCGGCCTCGGTAACGGCATAGGATTCGCCGGCCTTGACCTCGTACTTCGGCTCTTCCTGCTTGGGCTCGCCGATCTCATCGATGAGAGCGATCGAAGCATCGATGGCATGCACGATCTCAATGGTCCGGGCAACGATGCTCTTGAAGGGGTTGAAGTCCGGGGCCTGGAAGCCGACCTCCTTGGCCACCGCTTTCGCATCGGCGGAAAGCTGATCGAAGTTGTTGTTAACCCGGGCGAGCGGGCCTACCAGGAAGGAATCCCGTCCCTTGATCACGGCGTGCTTGCAGTTGCAGCCTGGCACGTGTTTTTCGATGAGCCATTCCGGATACTCCCACTCCGGAACATTGAGGCCTTCGGTGGAGACGAGCCGCCCTTCGTTGATGGCGTACCTGTTGTCATCGTGGAGGGCCACATGCTCGCACTTCCGGACGAGATCCGGGTACGGAGGCTGGGAGGCCAGCTTCGCCGCCAGCTTCACCGAAGCAATGGCGAACTCCTTGGAGGCCTTCAGGCGCTCCTTCAAGTTCCTGAGATCGGAGCCGGACGGAACAGAAGTGAAGCCCCCGACAACAGAGGTCCTGTTCTGGATCTCATGGCCCTGGATTACTACACTCATATCGTTCCCCAGCCGCTTGAGAGCCAGGGCCTGCTTGACAACCGGGAGCAGTTCCGGATCTCCGGCCATGGCCAGAACGCTCTCATACCCCAGGAAGTCCGGTGCCGCCAGGCAGTAGACGTGCAGGGTATGGCTTTGGATCCAGTCCCCGTAGTGCAATAACTCTCTCAACAGCTTAGTCTGCAGGCTGACCTTGACTCCCATGGCCGCTTCCACCGCCCTGACTGCCGCCAAGTGATGGGCATGAGGGCAAATACCGCAGATCCGCTGGACTAATTCGGGAATCTCATCATATTTCCTGCCGATCAGGAAAGCCTCGAAGAACCTCGGGGGTTCCCAGACCTCCCAGCGAGCCTTTTTGATCTCCCCGTTAGGTCCAAGAATGATGTCAATGGCGCCGTCCCCCTCAGTGCGGGCTATGTAATCGACAAATATCCTCCTCTCGTTCATAGCGCTTCAGCTCCTTTACTAAACTCCGGTGTGTTCCCCGCATACTTGCGGAACTTCCGCACCACATCCGCCTTGGACAAACCGAGCTCGGAGGCAAAGGTTCTGGCCAGAGAGGCCGCGTTGCAGTCGCTGGCAGGGCCGCGGCAGCCCTCGCAAGGCCGTCCCAGACTGGGGCAGAGAGCACCGCAACCGGCAGCGGTCACAGAACCCATGCACGGTTTGCCCTTGGTGAGAAGCAGGCATTCATTCTCCTTAAGCTTGCACTCATTGCAAACGCTGTGGTACCGGAAGAGCGGGTTTGTCCCCTGAAGCGCGCACTTCACAAGGGTTACCAGTTCCCCTAGATCGATGGCACAGCCGCGCAGGTAGGCGTCCACCTTCACATAGTAGTCAATGCCGTGAGCCGGAATCGACTTCAGATCCCACAGCTCGGTGTAGACCTTTTCCTCAACCTCTCTTTCGGTCATGCCGCAGTAATTCTTGATGGATGGGACGCCACCGAAGCAGGCGCAGGTGCCCATGGCCACCAGCACTTTGCACTCCTCGCGGATCTTCTTAAGCTCCAGAAGCTCCCTCGGAGAGGTGACAGCTCCCTCCACAAATCCAATATCATAGGGGCCCTCATGGTTCTCCCGTTTGGCCATAACGAAGTACCTGATATCGATCGCGCCGACAACGTCCAGCAACACAGGCTCCAGGTTGAGCACCGACAACTGGCATCCGGCACAGGAACTGAACTTAAAGAATGCAACTTTTGGTTTCGCCACCTAGCACACCTCCTTAAAAGACCCCGCCGGGAATGTCCATGATATCGGCATACCTGAAGACGGGACCATCCTGGCAGACGAAGACCGGCCCCATCTGGCAGTTGCCGCACTTCTTAATTCCGCAGCTCATGCGGCGCTCCAGAGATACATAGATCTGCTCGGGGCTCCAGCCGCGCTTCAAGAGGTCGAGCACCACGAATTTCATCATGATATCGGGGCCGCAGGTGACAACTATGGTGTTCTCTTTGCCGACGGAGATCTTGTCGAACAACGTGGTAACCACACCGATGCTGTGCCCCCACTCGACTCCCGGCGGGCAGAAATCCACCGTCAGGTGCAGCCTAGTATCGGGAATTCGGCGCCACTCATCATACTCATCGGTGAAGAGCATGCCCTCCGGTGTTCTGCAGCCGTACAGAATCTCAAAGGTGCCGTACTCGGAACGCCGGGCCTGGATATACTTGATGACCGGCCGCAGAGGAGCCAATCCGATACCGCCCGCTACCAGGAGGACATCCTTCCCCTTCATCTCTTCAACCGGCCAGCCGAAGCCGAAGGGGCCGCGGATACCGACGATATCCCCCTCTTTGAGCTGGGCGAGGGCATTGGTCACATTACCAACGGCGCGAATGGTGTGATCAAAGGATCCTTTGACATCGGCGCAGGAGCTGATGGAGATGGCAGATTCACCCACACCGAAGACACTGATCAAGTTGAAAACACCGGGGTCATACGTATAGGCTTCCTGAACCTTGGGGTCCACAAAGGAGAAGGTATAGGTTCGCACATCCGGTGTTTGCTGCTTGATCGACTTGATTACGGCCTTCTGAGGCTCCCACGGGTTGATTTCCGGGACCACCTTCTTGGCCGGCGGTTTATAGAGCCTGACCTCCTTAGCCGGGCCGGGGCTGGACTGAATCCTGGCCACGACATCCACCGGATCGATGTGTTTGATGCAGGCGGTTACACAGCGGCCGCAGCCCACACATCCGTTAACACCGAACTGCTGTTTGTAGTAGGCCAGCTTATGATACATTCTCTGTTTCAAACGAGCAGTCCTGTCCGGCATAAAGATGTGGTCCAGCGCCACCCGGGAGAACTCGTAAAACATACAGGAATCCCAATAACGCTGCCGCTCGCCCTTCTCCAAAGTCAGGTCGACATAATCCTTGACCCCAAAACAGTAGCAGGTGGGGCAAACGGTGGTGCAGGAGCCACAGGCCAGACATTCCTCTTTCAGTTCTAACCAGACCGGGTGGTCGAAGTTTTGATGCAGGAATGTTCCCAGATCGCCGCCTACACTGATGCGCCGCGTCATGTCGTGCTGGCAGGAACGCAGCGCCTTTTTCCCGGCAACGAGATCCTCATCGGCGGCAGCAGCCAGCCCCGCTGCTAGCTCTCTCCCCTTTTCACTCCCGACGACAACAACATACTTATCTCCGATGTCCGTCAAGGAAAGATCGAAACCATAATCCGCTTCCGGGCCTGTATTGAAGGAACCGCAAAAACCATTCTCACAGGGCGCCACGCAGTTCAAGACAACAATTGCTGTGTTTTCCCGGCGAGCCTTGTAGTACGGATCGGGATAGGTCTCCAGGAAAACCTTATCCAGGCTCAGCAGCCCGTTCAGGTCACAGGGATGCACCCCAAAGAGTACCCGTTTCCCTACCTCCGGCACATCCTTCTTTTTCTCAACGGCTCCCTCAAACTCGAAAAGGACCTCTCCTGGCATATGGATGAACTTCTTCGTCGGCGGAAGAATGGTTGTATCATAATCAAGACGCAGCGCCTCCGTGTCATCGATGGCAGCGAAAACGAACTTTTCGCCCTTGGCAACCGGGCCCACAACTTCATAGTCCTTTTTCAGCTTTGCCACAAAACTACCTAACTCCGCTTTCGGGAGCACAAATGCTTCCACTGGCTAAATACACCTCCCACAAATGCTTTTTCCCGCGAACCAATCTTTCGCCCCCAAAATCAATACTCTCCGGCCACACCCCCCTGAACCGTATTTCCCCCTTAATTGTGTCTTTCCAGAAGATTAGCTCAAATTTCAACCGATAAACAGTGATTGATCACTTCTACATCGGCGCCGGAAATCCTTCCGGCGAACATGGAAAAAATAGAGTTTTCTTGCCGCGGAACAGAGTGCAGATTAAAGAGCATGAACAAGAAAGGCGCAAATGGCGGGAACAAAGAGGTTTTTTGGGATAACATGATAATGGATGGAAACGGGATGATATGGTTACGAAAGAAGGGGGGGGGAAAGGATGGCAGGCCTTTTTGTTGCTGTTCTAATTCAGCATTAATTTGGCCCCGGTGGCCAGGAGAACAATCCCCAGCAGCTTCCACCAGGTGAAGGGGATCTCTTTCAGGCCGAACAGCCCGAAATGATCGATTATCAACGCCGTGGAAACCTGGCCGACGATAATGGATGTTGTCGCAACGGCAACGCCCAGCTTGGAGATGCTGAACATGACGGTGTAGATAATGACAACGCTCAAGATGCCCCCCAGATAGGCATACCAGGGGGCTTCTCCGATCCTGCTTAAATCCCCTTGCCCCAGTTTTAACAGCAGCAGCGCTACCAGCGCAGCTGCTCCTATTACATGAACGATGAAATTCGCCTCCAGCAGACCGATAACCTTGCTCAAGCAGGTATTCAGAGAGCCCTGGAGAGCCATGGAAACACCGGCAACAACCGCAACCAAGAGAGGAACAAGAGCGATATCCATTGAAAACCCCTTCCGCGATCTTATTTCGCAACTGCTGCTCCGATTCTTGCTGCGCTAGAGTGAGATCATCTCCAGAATAATCCCCTGCAGGAGATCGGCCTCGCTGACGGTAATCCCCGGTGCCCCTAGATAGGTGAGAATAGCCCAGAGGATGGTCGTCCCGGCGACGATGATGTCCACCCGTTCCGGCTGGAGCCCGGGCACCCTCTTTCTCTCCTCACTATTTTTAGCTGCAAGGGAAAACATTATTCTCTCCACCGCCGCCCTTGTCAGGTAGTACCCCTGAATGCGCCCGGGGTCGTATCTCTCCAGGGCCTGATCCACGGCTGCCAGTGTCGTAATGGTTCCGCCCACCCCAACCAGGTCCTGGCGGAACCCCCTTAGATCATCCAGGGCGCTTTTGAGAGAGCCGAGGATTTCCGGCAGAAGGAGGGGATGCTCAGTAAGGCGGACGGCACCGAGAGGAACGCTGCGGCAAGAAAGAGCATCCCCTCCTCCTTCGGCGAGGGGATAGGTAAATTCCGTGCTCCCACCACCGATGTCGATGACGGCCGCCCTTCTCCCGAGCGACAAACTGCGGCAGACACCGACATAGTTCAAGCGGGCCTCTTCCTCACCGCTGATGACATCCACAATCAGGCCGGCTTCATCCCGGGCACGCTCCAAAAAAAAGGCAGCATTTGCAGCCTCCCGCACGGCGCTTGTCGCCACCGCCCGAATCCGAGAAACCCCGTAGCTTCTAGCTAGAGATAAGAACCCCTGGAGTGCAACTACCGTCCGCCGCACAGGCTCTTGTTGCAGATAACCCTTTTCGGAAAGGCCTTCCCCGATGCGCGTCATCCTCAGGGTGAACAGCACCGGGACGAGGCGCCCCTCTCTGATATCCGCAATCAACAAACGACAGGAATTGGTGCCGACATCGATTGCCGCATAGCGCTCACCGTAAGCTGACATGAAGATACCCCTAGTCGCGGATTTGCCGTTCATTTTGCGGAGGCTCCTGCACATAGCCGGGAACTGCAGGCTGTAGCAGCACCTCACCGGGCTTAACCAGCCCCAGCTCCCTCCGCGCCGCTTCTTCTATATAAGCATCGCTGGAATAATACCGGATCTTGTCCAAAATCTCCTGCCTCTGCTGCCGCAGGGCCCGCTCCTGGCGCTGATACTCCCGGAGTTCCCCCTGCAGCTTCCAGATCTTCAACTGCGGCGGCAGGATGATCAGAAACAGAGCCGAGGCAGCGAGAACCCACCAGACGGCTCTCCGCTTCCACTTCGGCCCTTTACTCCTCTTCACCGAGTTTCCGACGCTTCTCCTCCGCAACTTATGGTTAAGCCTCCTCATCATTCTCCCCCCCGAATAAACCGAGAGTGGTCGGGATCACAATTACAACCTCATAACCCTTGCTGCGCGCCCGGTTCAGGAGGGTGGCTACGGTCGCCGCATTAATGCCCATTCTCCTGGCTATTTCCTCGTTGCTGCAGCCGGTTTCCTTGAGAACAACCGCCTGTTTTTCACGGAAACTGAGTTTTTCGGCACCACGAATCTCCAGATGCAATCTTTTCCCACCGGACCTCGAGACAAAATATCCACATATTGTGGACATATTGTGGATATTTTTTGGATAAGTATTCTCTGTCCGGGGTGAAAATCCTTCCCAGATGCCCAAATCTAAGGAACATTTTTTCAAAAGCTGCCGTTGAAGGGCGAGGCAGGCCTCCACGAGGGGGATTTTCAGGGCTTTTTCCTCCGCCTCCGGCACCACTCCAGTAAGCTGCGCCTGAGGGTGCGCCAGCCCCATTGCAGAGGCAGGAGCAACAGGCGAAAAACCCCACAGAGAAACTGCAGGCTAAAACCGAGGAGACAAACGGCAAAGCAAAAGGGAAACAGAAGGGTTCGCCAGCAAAAGACGAACGCCCTCCAAAGGAAGCCGAGGAAGAGCCCTGTCTGCCGAAAGCACCACAATAACGGCCACAGCACAAAAGGGCTTAATAATTTCAAATAAATCCCCATCCCGGCGGGAATCAGCAGGATAGAAAAGAGGCGTACCTCCCCGCCGGTAAGTATCATAAAGACGTAATACGCCGCCCCGGCGCTGATAACCCAGAAGAGGAGGTCTGTTACCTGGGTCAAGAAATAACCCGGCTTCGTGTATCTGCGCAGGAGGCGGTAGCAGTCGAAGAAGAGGCCGACGCCCATCCCCGTCGCTGTTAGGGCGACCAGCATCAAAAGCTCCTGGGCTACAGTACGGCTCATTTGAGCAGGCGTTCGAGAATATTCTTCCCTTTCATTTTGATTTTCTTTCCCCTATCTTCGGCGTACTTGATGGAGACAATCAAACCTTCAACAACCAGTTCCCCCGCCGTCAGGTCGAGGTGGGTGATATGCAATCCCTCCCCCTCCAGAATGAGAGAGCCGATCACAGTTTCCAGGGCTATTTCCCGTTCGTCAAAGCTGACCACCTTTTGCACCCCCGTCGCTTCCAGTCGCTCCCGGTTGGTCAACGTTAAATCCTGAGCAGACTGCGACATCTCCGCTCCCCTCCCTTCCTCCATCCTCCTTTCATAATATGAAGAGGGAGGGGCGTTTAGACCCTCCCTCACTACCGTTGTTCGGCATAACAAAATCCGGTTCATACCGCCCTCCTGTCTCGATAAAAGAGCCAACAGCTCCTTCGGGCAATCGTTCCGGCCAGGGGGTTATTTCCCGCCATTGCGGTCCCTAACCCCAACCAAATCAGGGCTGCCGCCGAGGCGCCTTCAATAACTTCCCCTCTTTAGCCCCTGGTTATCTGCCATTTACCATCATCCAGTACAGAAAGGAAAATAACCCCGGAAAATCCGGGGTTGTCAGCGCACCCTGAAGTCGCATTACAGCTCCCGCAGCTCCTTGATCTTCTGATCGTAATATTTAACCTTGGCGTATTCTTCCTCCCAGAACTCGGGATTACGCATGCTGTCCAGGTAATCCTTCGTGTACCCGAAGGGCAGCCAGTCCTTTTCCTTCTGGCGGAAAAGCAGTTCTTTTACCTCCGGATCCCGGAAGTCGTAGATGTGCTCCTCGCTGATATTAAAGAAGATGTCCCTCGCCCAACGCTTCAGAACAAACGTTTCTATTTCCAGGCAGCGCCTTTCCAGGTCCTTCAGCACCGAAGGGTAGCGGTCGAAGCCGTCGGTGGCGACGGTCACCACATTGTCGCCGGGCCCCAACCGCAGATAATGGGCCATCTTGATGGCACCCAGGATGTTGCAGATGCCGGAGACACCGAAGAGCCCCTTCAAGGCCGCAGTTTTTTCCGGGGGAACACCCAATTCGGCCAGGGCCTCCGCCCCATCCTGGATGATCTTCAGGCCACGCACGGCATCTTCGTCGTGGATCAGAGCAACAAAATCGGTGTTCAGGACGTTGTGAATGAGGGTGCACATCTTGTCTCCAATCCCCTCGATCCGGTGCTGCCCGCGGCCTCCTGTTGCCAGGGTGGAGCACTCGTAGGGTTCCAGAGCCACTACTTTGGCTTCGGGAAAGGCCTTCTTGATCTCATCACCGGCCGCCAGCGTCCCCGCCGATCCGGGAGCGGAAACAAAACAGGCGATGCGGCCGTTGCCGATACCCTTAACAGCCTCAATGGCCGAATTTCCTGTGACATAACGGTGGAAACGGTAGTTGGGCATCAGTTCGAATTGGGCGAGAGCACGGTTCTTTGGGTCTTTCTTCAATTCGTAAGTGCGCTTCAAAGTAAGGATGACATCGGATTCGGTGCCGGGCGTCAGATCGAGTCTGGCCCCGTACCTGCGGATGCGATCGTAGCGCTCCTTGCTCATGTTGTCCGGCATGATGATGACCGCCTCATAGCCCATCAGCCTGCAGATATAGGCAACGCCGATTCCGAAGTTTCCCGTCGAAGGGCCGAGTATGGTGTGTTCACCTGGAAGGATGTTGCCGTCAACGCATCCTTCGATCAAAGTTGCGTAGGCTGGACCGACTTTGTGGGAACCTGAAGGAAAATCCTTCCCGAGAAGAACGATGATGTTTGCTCTGGTCCTGGTCAGTTCCTTAGGCAATACGATCTTGCGAACAGAGTTGTGTTCATCCTTCCAGGTGATATTAAACAGGTTCAGCGGATTAAGCTCATCGGTCTCCTTGACCTCCAGCGCCTTCTGGCGGATATCCGGAGGTATTGTTTCGGGATTTAGCATTTCCGTATAGGTCGGACCAAATGGTATTCTGTCCATCTTCTTGCCTCCAGTCAAATCATGGTGAAAATAAATGGTGAAAATAAATGCCGGTGTCGATTATACCAGTTTCCGCCTTGTCAGTTCGTCAAACAGCCGGTCAAGAGATGGCTCCACTTTGATGGGTTCCCCGGCGGCGGCGATGGCGTTCTTGACATCCTTGAGCCCGTTACCGGTAACAACGACGACGACCTTCTCCTCCCGGCCGATCTCCCCCTTCTCCAGCAGAGAGCGCAGCCCCGCCAGTCCCGCCGCGCCCGCCGGCTCGGCGAAGATACCGCTGCTCCTTCCCAGCAACCGCATGGCGGCGAGAATCTCTTCATCCGGCACCGCCACCATCTTACCTCCCGACTCCCGCACTGCCCGCAAGGCCTTTTCCGGGTTGCGCGGCACGCCCACGGCGATGCTGTCCGCCAGGGTGTTCTCCTCCGCCGGGCACCAGGGCCTGTTCTCTCGGAAGGCGTCCGCCAGCGGACTGCAGCCTGTTGACTGCACGCCCAGCAGTTTAGGCAGCCTGTCAATCCAGCCGACCCTGTAGAGATCGCAGAAGCCCTTCCAGATCCCGGCAATGGTGCAGCCGTCACCTACAGATACAACCACCCAGTCGGGAACCTCCCAGCCCAGCTGCTCGGCTATCTCCAGGGCAACGGTCTTCTTCCCCTCTACGAGGTAGGGGTTGATGGCGGCATTCCTGTTATACCAGCCCCACCGCTCAATGGCCTCCGATGACAGCCGGAAGGCATCGCTGTAGGAACCCTGAACGCTGATGACGTTGGCGCCGAAAATCAGCAGCTGTGCTATCTTCCCTTGGGGAGCCCTGCCGGGAACGAAGATGAAGGTCCGGAGACCCATTGCTGCCGCATTCCCGGCCAGAGAGGAAGCCGCATTTCCCGTAGAGGAGCAGGCGACGGTCGTCATCCTTTCCTCAACGGCCTTGATAACGGCGATCACAGAAGCCCTATCCTTTAAAGAGGCGGTCGGGTTCTGGCCGTCGTCTTTAACGTAGATTCTGCTGATCCCCAGCTGGCGGGCGAGCCCGATAGGACGGTAGAGGGGGGTCCAGCCGACCCGCAGGTGGGGACGAGGGGTATCCGGTCGCACCGGAAGAAAAGGCAGATAGCGGAACAGGGAATAATCGGTCGACCCCGTCACCTGCTCCCGGGAAACGGTTCTTTTGATACGCTCATAATCATAGATAACATCGAGGATTCCTTCTTTCGGACCGCACGCCGGGCAGGTGTACACCCCCGGCCCGGCTGCTAATTCTCTGCCGCAGCTTATGCAGCGAAGCCCGAGAACAAAATCCCTCCGTTCGTTGTCAAAAGCGCTGTCTTCGAACATTCTTGGTCCCTCGCAATTATTTCGACAACTTGTCCGAGCAAGAGTCCGTCAGCAACAACCATCCCTGCCGTACAGCGGAAAGCGCTCACAAAGGCGCTGCACCCGGCGGCGGGCTTCGTCACCGCGCCCCTGTCCCGTCAGGGTGATGTCAATGATCTGGGCGATCTCTTTCATGGCCTCAGCGTCAAAACCGCGGCTCGTCACTGCAGGTGTGCCGATGCGGATACCGCTGGTTATAAAAGGCCCCTTCGGGTCATCGGGAACGGCGTTTTTATTAACGGTGATGCCTACTTCATCAAGGCGCCGCTCCGCTTCTTTACCGGTCATGTGTTTGCTGCGCAGATCGACCAGCATCAGGTGATTGTCGGTGCCGCCGGAAACGAGGTCATAACCGTGCTCCATCAGGCTTGCGGCAAGTGCTTTGGCGTTGGCGACAACCCTCTTTTGATAGTCCTTGAATTCGGGTTGCAGGGCCTCCTGGAGAGCAACCGCCTTGGCGGCAATGACGTGCATCAGAGGGCCGCCCTGGATCCCCGGGAAAACCGCCTTATCGACGGCTTCTGCATACTCCTGCTTGCAAAGGATCATCCCACCCCGGGGGCCCCTCAGGGTTTTATGGGTCGTCGTTGTCACGAAGTCGGCCAGGGGCACAGGAGAGGGATGAAGCCCCGCGGCAACCAGCCCGGCAATGTGGGCCATATCCACCATCAACAAAGCCCCTACCTGATCGGCTATCTCCCTAAAGGCCTCAAAATCGATGATCCTGGGGTAGGCGCTGGCCCCGGCCACGATCATCTTCGGCTGATGCCGAAGGGCCAGCTCCCTCACCTCTTCATAGTCAATGGTCCCCGTTTCCCGACTCACGCCGTAGGGTATAAAATTGAAGTACTTCCCGGAGATGTTCACCGGGCTCCCGTGGGTCAGGTGCCCGCCGTGAGCCAGATCCATTCCCAAGACCGTATCCCCCGGCTTCAGGGCGGCAAAGTAAACCGCCGTATTGGCCTGGGCACCGGAATGGGGCTGCACGTTAACGTGCTCTGCGCCGAAGAGCAGCTTCGCCCTCTCCCGGGCCAGGTCTTCCACCTGGTCAACGTACTCGCAGCCACCATAGTAGCGTCTCCCGGGATAACCTTCCGCATACTTATTGGTCAATACGGTTCCCTGGGCCTCCATCACGGCCGGGCTCGTAAAATTTTCCGAAGCAATCAACTCGATCTTCCATTCTTGTCTGTTGCGTTCCCGACGTATGAGAGCCGCTATTTCCGGGTCTGTTCGCTCCAACCATTCGAGTTTTTCCGGATAATGCATATAGATCCTCTCCGTCTATTTTCAATACTGGTACTAACAGGCATAAGCAATTATCATGCCAGCCCCAATCTGAATTCACTATCAATTCTAACGATTTCTCTGCCGCTCCCGGGCGAGGTTTTTTAGCCCAGCCTTTAACCATTCCGCAGCCTCTACGCCTTAAAGGAAAATCCCCTGCAGAACCCCGACAATCGTTTACGAGAGGCGAATTGGGTGTTCAATCAGGTTCGTTTTTCTATCGTTTTGATAAAACCTTCCCCCGGCCCTACTGCCCGCTCCGCCGTCACTCCTGCAAAAGCGCAGCAAAAAGAACTGCCCTTTTGTAGGGCAGCCTTTCTTATGTGAAGGATGGTCAGTGCTCAAGACGGGCCAGGCGCCTTTATCATTATGATAGCGATCTATCATTATGATAATACAGATCCCTGTCATTACTGCCTCGGCACCGCCCTCGTAAGGGGTTGCCCCGCCGTCCGGCCTATAAATAGCGGCTTTCCCCCTGCACTGCAGATGCGTACCGCCGCCCGTAAGGAGAATTACAATTTAATAACCTGACCGCTCAATTGATCGAATCTTTTTCCTTTGTGCAGGACAACCACTCCGTTGATGATAACCGTTTCAATGCCCTTAGGAAACTGCCTTGGCTCCTCAAAGGTGGCGGTATCGATTACCGTATCCGGGTTAAAGATCACTATATCGGCTTTTTTCCCTTTTTCTAAAGAACCACGGTCTGTTATGTTAAAAGCGGCAGCCGCCTTGAGGGTCATTTTGTTGACTGCCTCTTCCAGCGTCAACGCTTTCTCCTCACGGACATACTTCCCTAAAACACGAGGGAACGAACCGTATACCCGCGGATGGGGTTTGCCGCCCAACAAGCCGTCGGTACAGACATTCTGCTCCGGTCTCTTCATGAATGCTATTACATGTTCCTCTTTACCGTAGTAGTCGTACATACCGACGGCATTTTCTTCCTCCAGCAGCAGGTCAAAAGTGGCTTCAAAGGGGTCCTTTCCTCTCATTTCGGCTATTTCCCTTAAATTCTTGCCGATGCAGTCCCTGTTTTTGTCCGTCTTGACGCTGGTGACAAATATTCCATCGAAACCGGCAAAGTCGATGAAATTATCCCAGCCGGGTATGCCGTTCCTGATATCTTCGGCCATTCTCTTCCTCAATTCCGGGTCCTTTAATCTTTCCAAGACTTTCTCCGTTCCCCCATCATGCACCCAAGGCGGCAGGATAACCCCCAGCATGGTGCTTCCAGCTATATAAGGATACTGGTCGAAGGTAACCCTGATCCCTTCCTGCTTGGCCTTCTCCAAGAGTTCTAACACTTTATCGATCTTACCCCAGTTCTTGATGCCGCAGATTTTGAAGTGCGAAAAGTGGACCCTTACCCCGCTTTCCCTGCCTACCCTGATTATTTCCTGCATAGAATCCAGTATCGTGTCGGCTTCACTGCGCTGGTGGACTACAAAGACCCGGTTATATTCCCTGACCACCTTGCACAGCTCAATTATCTCTTCGGTGTCGGCGTAGGCACAGGGCATATAAATCAATCCCGTAGAAAGGCCCACCGCCCCTGTCTCTAAGGCTTGCCTGAGCAGATCTTTCATCAATTCCAGCTCGGCTGCCGTCGCCTTTCTGTTGTCCAGCCCCATTGCCGCCATTCTGATATTGCCGTGCGGCACCAGATAGGCCACATTCGGCCCGACTTTATTCTTTTCGAGAAGCTCAAAATATCCCGACGTGTCCTTCCAGTCCCAGCCGATTTCGTCGCTGTCGCCATTTAAACCGGCCAGGTTTTTCCTCCAGGGCGCCACATATTCCGGCGGCAGAGGTGCCATGGAAATGCCGTCCTGCCCTAATATCTCCGTCGTTATTCCCTGCCGCACTTTCGGTTCCACATAAGGATCCAATAATATTTTCAGATCTGAATGGCTGTGGGTGTCGATGAAGCCAGGTGCCACAGCCAGACCTGTGGCATCGATGACCTGCTCAGCCTGCCCCTGCCGGTCAAAAAACCCGATCTCTGCGATCCGATCCCCCTCGACCAGCAGATCACCGCGATAGGCAGGTGCACCGCTGCCGTCGATGATCATACCGTTTTTGATGAGAATACTCATGCTTTCACTTCCCCTTAAAAATTTTGGCGCCGGTCAACTGCTAAAAGGCAAGAGCGCAACTTGACCGGCGCAGCAGGCATCCGCGTTTAGACGGTCGAAGAGCCGAGTTTGTCCATGTCGAGCTCGATGGACTGGCCGATCTTCTGGTCGTACTTCTTCAGCGTGTAAGCTCTCATCAAAAGGACGTAGATGATCGGGCTGGTGACCAGACCGATGAAGAAAGCGTAGCTACTGCTGAGGAAGCTCAGCGCAAAGCCTGAGATCAGTGCGATCATAGCGCTGATATTATAGCCGCCTTCGTATTGATACTGGCCGTTGGGGGTATAGAGATCATGAACATTGAGCTGGCTTTTTCTAATGATGAAATAGTCTGCCAGCATGATACCCATAATCGGCCCAAGCATAGTAGAGATCCACACCTGCACGTCCACGAGAAAAGTACCGGAGCTCTGAATCTTCCACGGCATGATGCCGAGACCGATAACACCGGCAATGACGGTGGCAGACCAATACTTCAGCTTAGGGAAGAGGCTGATCAAAATATAGGTCGGCGGCATCAGATTGGCGGCTGTATTGGTGGACCACTGCGCAAACACTATTACTATGAAAGCCAAGACCAGGCTCAACCGGCTTTCGAACAAGAGAAGACAGACTTTGTTGAGATCCCACTCACCGGTGACGATACCGGCAGCCATACCGATCAGCATGAGAACTACACCGACGATCATCAAACCGATAAACTGACCGATAAAGGCTCTCCTGTTGCGCCTGAAAAAGCACTGGGAAGCATAGTCCGGGTCGCGCTTTATCTGGCGCGAGAGATCAGGGCCGTTGAGCGCCATGGTGATCCACCCGCCGGCAATACCGGCTACCGCATAGGCAAAGGACATTTGCCCTTCGGCAGGGGTGGCTATGATATCGGGAATGGAAACCCCGAATTTGGTGGTGATGGTGACAATAATCGCCGCGAACAAGATAGCCAGTAACGGCACGGCCAGCCAGTCAAACTTGGCCATCGCCTTCAAACCATACATGGCGTTCAAGATCTGCAGGCCTCCGAACAGGATTATCATCAGCGTCAAATTGTCAAAACCCGAGATGAACATGCCCATAATGTAATTGAGGGCGCTGGCTCCGACCCAGGTCAGGAAGCCAAACCAGTACAAAGCGGGTATGGCCCGCAGGACGGCGGCTATGCTGCCGCCCTTATAGCCGAACGGCGCCCGGATATAGGCAGCAAAGGGGATGCCGTACTTGGTACCGATATCGCCGATCATGGCGGTCATCGCCGTAACGAGGCCGTAGCCCAGCAACACCACCAGGACCAAAGTCAAGGCCGACAAACCTTTACCGTTGTTGTAATATTGAGCACCCAGAGAGAAACCAACGATATTGATGGTCATCCCGGCCCAGAGAATGGTATAATCACCCAATGACATCTTTCTTCCATCATCTGTAGTCGGCAACAATTCGGGATTTTTCAAAATACTATCTTTGGCTTCCGCCATCAATAACTACCCCCTTGTATTATTAGAACACCCAATTAAAGGCTGAACTCCTTCAGATACTCAGGGTTGATGCTGCGCCGGATGAATTTGCCGGCTCCCTTTTTGCCCTTGAATTCGCCGTTTTCCACGATCACGCTGCCCCAGGATATGGTCATCACAGGGTATCCCTTCACTTTCATGCCATCAAACAGACAATAATCGATATTGTTATGCAGAACCTGAGCACTCAGCGTTACCTCTTTTTCTAAATCGACAACGACCAGGTCGGCATCACTGCCTGGGGCAATGATCCCCTTCTGGGGGTAACATCCCAAGAGTTTCGCAATGTTTGTGCTGGTGATGGCCACCAATTTGTTAATGGAGATTCTCCCTTTGTTCACTCCCTCGGAAAGCAGAATCGGCAGCCTGGTCTCTATACCCGAAAGCCCGTTTACCACCTTGGTAAAATCGGGAATGATATTACCCTCCTCATCCTTTTCCAAGAACATGGTTTTTTCGTGGATGGAATAGGTACAATCATCGGAGCCGGTTACCGAAATCACTCCCTCCTGAATCCCTTTCCACAATTTTTCTGCCTCTTCGGGTGTCCTCAATGGTGGTGAACAAATGGCTAAGAACCCTTCAGGTTTTTCATAAATGTCCTGGAATAGGGTCAAATAATGAGGGCATGTCTCAATGTATACCGGGTAGCCCTGCTCCTGAGCCCTTTTGGCTATTTCCAAAGCCTCTCCGTTTGTTGTATGAACTATCAATAAGGCATTGCCCACATACTTGGTGAAATAAATTGCCCTGCTCACTGCTTCCGCTTCGCAGAGGACGGGCTTTGCTTCCGCAAACTTCGGCCAGCTTAAATCCCCTTCTTCTCTGAACTTCTCAATATTGAGTTCGGCAATGGCATTGCATTCGGCATGAACCATCGGCAAGGCGTTGCACTCTTTGGACCTTGCAAACACCTTGATCAGTGTTTCATCGTCAGCCATTACCCCCTCCTTCTTGTAAGTCATGAACAGCTTAAAGGAGGGGCAGCCATAATCCACTATTTTCTCTATTTCATCTATTACTCTCTGCGGAGCTTCAACGAATTTGCCGTGGATGCTGTAGTCGATAGCAGATTTACTCATCTCTTCGTGCCTGACCTTGATCTTTTCCAGCACGGAATCATTTTTAAAGGTATTTGTGAAATCCATGAAGGTGGTGACCCCGCCGAAAGCGGCAGAAATGCTTTGGGTATAAAAGTCATTTGCCCCAAAACAGCCGGCGAAAGGAGCTTCCACATGCATGTGGGCATCAATAACGCCGGGCAAAACATACTTGCCCTGGACATCGATAACCCTTCTCGCCTCGCCGAAATCGGCCGCATTACCAATTGCCGCTATCTTTTCATCCTTAACGGCGATATCGGCTTTGATTGTTGAAGAATCGGACACTACCCAACCGTTCTTAATAATCAAATCGTACATGCGATACCCTTCTCCTTTCCTTTGAAAGCTTATTTTACGGAATTATAACCTGCCCTCACATACATTTCGGTTTATCCTTGCACTTGCTCCCGGATCTTTCGGTTTAACTCACCCTAAGACTCGTCGATAGATAACCAGCCGATCAGCTCCTATGAAGGCATCCCTGCCGCAGAGTCACCTATCTCGACATCATGTCTCGATTCGGCTGCCGTTTGCTGCTCCTTCGTCAAGGGCGAGTAACAACCCCCCTACGGTCGCTGCTCCGGCAAGGATAAACTCTTTTTTCCTTCCTCTGTTAGTGCAGCAGCTGGCGGCATGGTGGTCTACTGTCGAAGGAGGGCAGAAATAATCCCATAATAACCCTGACAGCCCTTCAATAACTGCTCAACCTCGATATACTCATCGATAATGTGCGCTAAATGCTCGTAAGAAGGTCCGAAGCCAACGGTCGGGATTCCGGCCTCTCCTGCGAAATGGCTCCCGTTGGTGCAGAACGACCAGTGGGATACCTCGGGCTTGAGGCCGACGCTGACGAGCCCCTTTAAAGCGGTCTGCACCAGTTCGTGCTGTTCGTCCAGCAGCCAGGCCGGGTAAAACCTCTCCGCCCTGATCGTCTCTCCCGTCCAACACCTTTCTTCCCCCCGGGCAAAGTAGACCTTGGCTTCCAGCTCAGGGTCTTCTTCAGCCAGCTTGTTGATTACTTCCTCAATCTGGGATATCACCGACTCCTTTGTTTCTCCCGCCAAAGTCCTGCGGTCATAAGTTACCCGACAGAGGTTAGGAACCACCGACTTTCCCGGATAAGGACTGGAAATAATGTCCGTCAACTCTAAGATCCCCTCACCTAACACCTCCTGCCTTTCTAGTCTGACCCCCTTAATTGCCCGAATAACCCGCATCATATAATAAACGGCATTCTTCCCAAACTGCGGGTTAGCCGAATGGGCCGTTTTTCCGTACGTCTCAACGACAATCTCAGCCCTTCCCCTCTGCCCCCGCATTAAATTCAACCCAGAGGGCTCCCCGATTATCACGTAATCCGGATTAACGCGGGCGGAAATCTCCCGGGCGGCGATCCCCTCAAAACATTCCTCATGAACGGTACAGGAAAGATAAATATCCCCCGAAAAGTCCCTCCCCGTATCCCTGGCGAAGAAAGCAGCTGCGGCGATCATTGCCGACATGGGGCCCTTCATGTCGGTGGCACCGCGGCCGAATATCTTCCCGTCAACGACCTCCGCCCCATAGGGATCGTGCTGCCAGAGCTTTCTATCGGAAACATCTACTGTGTCAATGTGGCCATCGAGCAGCAAAGTCTTGCCGGGTTTTTTACCTTTGATCCTTCCAATAACACTCCCGTACTTATCGACCACAACCTCATCAAAATCCCACGATTCCATCGTGTTTTCAATGAGCTTGACCACTTCGGATTCCTGTCCCGAAAGGCTGGGGGTTTTCAACATTTTCCGGCACAGTTCAATTAATAACATTGATCTTTCTTCAGTCAGCATAACTTACCACCCTTCATCAGCTTTATTTTGGAAGATCCCCACCCCTTATTAACCGCAAATACACTTGATAATCCAAGCAATAATCATGCCACCTCTTGCAGTTGGCCTTTGTTAACTTTATTGCATTTCGGATATATACATTTGTTTCTCCTAATTTAATCACTCTCTTGCACGCAGACGGCATCATTCTCGATGATACTCCCCGTTACTCTTTCCCCAGGGCTGTGCTTTCGAAAATACAATGACGGATTCGCTGCTTTCATATCATAATGATATAATTCAGGGAAACCAGACCCTCCCAGCAGCAAACCCTCCTATCGCCACCGGCCAATCGTTGAGATTCTACCTAAGAGGATCTGACGACAAAAACCGGCTTCAAAACGAGGAGCAGACAACCGCCACCCAAGGCAGTCATCTGCTCTCCTCCTGAGCGGAGGGGGAGAACCAGAAGAGCAACCTCCCCCAACTAAAAATTCGCCTTTGCATTATCATAATGAGAAGTAATTTATCGCAATGATAAGTCACACATCGACATCCTTGATCCCGTAGCGCGCCATCTTCCGGTAAAGGGTGGCAATGCCGATCCCCAAGGCCTTGGCCGCTTTTTTCTTCCCCTCCACCGTTGTGCCGTACCGCTTCAGGCAGCGAACAATCGTCCTGCGCTCCAGCATATCCAGCTTGAATGTCTCTTCCTCATCCTGCTCCTGGGCCTCCCGGATCGCTACCGGCAGGTGCTCAACGCTCAATACATCCCCATCGGCCAGGTTCATAGCGTATTCAATGGCATTCTGCAGTTCCCGGACATTGCCGGGCCAGGAGTACTCCCACAACTTCCTGCGAAAATCCTCCGTCATTCCCCTGACCTCCTTGTTCAGCTGCTGATTGTAAACTTCGATAAAATGCCGGCAGAGGACCTCGATATCCTCCTTTCTCTCACGCAGAGGGGCAACATCAATGGGGATCACGTTGATGCGGTAATAGAGATCCTCCCGGAATTCACCCTGGGCGATCATCTTTTCCAGATCGCGGTTCGTTGCGGCGATCACCCGCACGTCCACGGGAATTGGGGAAAGGCCGCCGATGCGCTCGATCTGCCGCTCCTGCAGCACCCTCAACAGCTTGACCTGCAAATACTGCGCCATGTCTCCGATCTCGTCCAGGAACAGCGTTCCTTTATCGGCCAGCTCGAATTTCCCCATTTTACCGCCCTTCCTGGCGCCGGTAAAAGCGCCATCTTCATAGCCGAACAATTCACTCTCTAAAAGGGATTCCGGAATGGCGCTGCAGTTGATGGCAACAAAGGGGCCCTGGCGCCTGGAACCGCAATTATGGATCGCCCTGGCCACCAGTTCTTTACCAGTGCCGCTCTCCCCCCTGATCAGCACAGTGGAATTGCTGGAAGCAATGCTTTTAATCTTTTCGCGCAGCCGCCTTACCGCTTCACTGCTCCCCAGAATATCATCCACCGTATAACTGATCTCATTTCCGGAATAACGGTTCACCAGCCGCTTGATCTTGGTAAAATGATTGAGGGCAATGGCGATACCCTGCACCCCCCTTTCGGCGGTGATCGGCCGGGCGTGAATCATTAACTGCAACTTCTCGGACCCCGCATCCAACCTGATTTCCTTCTCCAGCACCTTCTGCCCCTTGCCGGCAACATCGATGATCTCCTCAGCCCTCTTCGAACCGAACAGCAACTCCAGGGAAGCATCGGAGGAAGAGACCTTTTTTCCTAAGAGATTTTGAGCGGTCTTGTTGTAATGCACGATTTTTCCGTCGAGAGCGGTCGTAATCAATCCCTCTTCCAGGCAGTCGATAACCGATTTAAAATACCGGTTGGAATAAACCAGACCCTTTAAATAATTCTCTTCCTTAATCTTCAACGCCAGGGTCTCCGCCATCTTTCCTAAAAAGGTCAGATAAGAATCCTGATTCTGCTTGACACGCCTCGCTTTCTCATCGTCAAAGCACAAAAGACCGATAACCCCTATAGAAACGCCGTCGACATTGATCGGGTAGACAATCTCATATTTTTCCGAACAATGCCCCTTTTGTTCACACGGCTGGCACAGCTCATGCTTCCCGGGATTGTCGATCACGATCTCGTAACCGAGGCGCATTACCTCCCGGTAAATGTACCCCTGGCTCGCCATCGACTGCCCCACATAATCCCGGTAGATACCCGTTCCTGCGACACGAATGAGGTTGTTGTCGGCTATCTCTACGTCGATCCCCAATACCGACGCTATTGCCTCAGCAATCTGCTGGGCGTTCTTTTGAATGCTCATTAAATCAACCATGCCTGACCACCCCGGTCACGGTTTAATGACAACGGCCGAAGAACTCACCGGCAAATGCCGCCGTTCACAGTTACTTCGACATTTTTCTCCGCAAAACCTCCTGCCGGGGCCGGGAAATCATTTCCGAAAACAACAAATTCCTCATCGATCACCAGCCACCAGACGGCAACCCAGAGCAACCCTAACCTTTCTCGGGGATCACTTTACCTTCGATAATCTTACAAATACACCTGTCCGTCTCCCTCATCCCCTTAGAGCACACCATAGCGACGTTTTCCATGGTTTCCCGGATGCTCCCCCCGACGATGCCGTCAGTTCGCCCGATTTCAACCCCGTTCAACGACAGCAAAGAGGCCAATACTGCCTCATAAGCGCTTGTAGAAACCTTGAAAGCGCAGCCAGGCTTTCCTCCATCGCAAACCATACCGCTGAGATTTCCTGCCAGGTTGTTCACCGCAGCCGTGATTTCTCTGTCACCCCCGCCCAACATCCAGGTGGCAGCTGCCGCCACACCTATACCGGCACAGATTGCCGCTCCGCAAGCGCCACCGAGGCGCCCTATGAATTCCTTGGCGTACAGGGTCAACAGATTGCTGAACACCAATCCCCTCACTTTTCTCTCAGGATCAATACCAAAGTGTTCTGCCAAAATTCCAATAGGCAAAAAAGCGCAGATCCCCTGATTGCCGCTCCCCCCGGTTGACATCGCCGGCAGCTCCGCTCCACCCATCCTGGCATCCACCGCTGCAGCCGTAAGCAGCCTTGTTCTTGTCAAAGGATCTTGAGCGAAGCGGTATTTCTCACCAAGCGACTGCAGCGCCTTACCCACCCCCAGACCATAGCGCCCCTCCAGGCCCAATAAGGCAAGGGACATGTTCATCTCAAGGCCTTCCAAAAGAAAACCAAAATTATCCAGGGGGGCGCTGCTGGCAAATTCCTTGAGGCGCTCCCAATCACAATGGCTCAATGGCGAATCCTCGTCATCACCTCTTCGCTGAAAAAGCGTTTCCCCATCCACTTTGACAAGAGTGACGTTGGTATAGTCATCCTCTATTCTTACAAGAACCTCCCCCGCCTCGGAAAAAAGGTGCGCCTCCACGAATAGATCGGGGCAGATCTCTCTGACTTCAATATCCACAGGATTGCGCTTTAACAGCTCTTTGGCTCGAACCACATCCTCCTCGGTTACCGATTTCAGCACCTCCAAACCGGCATCAGCATCCCCCGCCAATGCCCCCAAGAGGGCTGCCAACGGAATACCGGCCTCTCCCAGCCGGGGGATCCTCGCTCCACTGGCGTTTTTGAAAAGATTACCGCTTAAGACAAGCCTCATCTTGAGCGGTGTTCCAGAGAGATACCTTCTGGCCGTTGCCGCAGCTAAGGCGATAACCCCGGGATCGGTACAGCCCAAGGCAGGCCGCACCTGTCTTTTCAAAAAATCAACTACCTCTTCGCCACAACCAGCCATTATCCAACCTCCAAACTCCTGCTATGAAAATACATCAAGTTCACCCGTCGGGTATTTTCATGCTCTGTTGGTGCCGTCCCAGCGGCGTGAGGGTCTGCTAAGGAATCGAATTAACTGTCAGCAACGTCACATTTCAACATACTAGCAATATCGATGCCTGCCGCACTCCTTACGGGAAGGCATTGCCCACACCGCCGCTTTATGGGCATTTGCCGCTTACGGCTTGGATGGAAGCCCTGTAAGCTATTCTCATAATGATAAACGGCTTGGTGCTCAACCCCTGAAATCACCGCCGTCAACAAGGAACGTTCATCTCTGAACCTTCCTCGCCTCAACTTCGGCACCTCCACTCCTCCCTCCTCAAGGAAAGAAGGCAGTTATCTTCTCCGGCTAACAATGAGGGCTCCGGCCGCCTGTCCTTTATCACAATTATTCGTGCTTTATCATTGTGATAATAAACGGCAGTGTCGCCTATCAGCAATCATAAAATCTCCTCTTCCCCCGGTCAAGTCCAAATTTGTGTGTAAATTCCCTCTGGCAGATAAGATCACCCCGTTTTAAGCTACATTTACCTGGGTATCGGCATTATTCACCTCCTTCTGCTGTTTTTCTGTGTTAGCCTTCCACTCCCAATACTCTGCCATATCAAAGTAGCGCTTTCCTGTGGTCCACACCTCGTCGATCTCTACAAGCACTGCTCCGATCAGTCTCACAGCCGACTCCTCGTTAGGGAAGATTCGGATCACCCGCTCCCGCCGGCGGATCTCCTGGTTGAGCCGCTCGACTCCATTGGTGGTGCGCAGCCGCTTCCGGTAGCGCCCTGGTAGTGCCATCACCGCCATTGCGTCCTCGAAACCAGCTTCAAGTCGCTCTACCGCCTTTGGCGCCCGGGCGCCAAAGGCCTCTATCGTTTCGTTCAGCAACCGCCTGGCCGTCTCCATATCCGGCGCGTCGAAGATCAACCGCAGTCGCCCGTGCAGGTCGCCCTGGAGGCTCTTAGGACAGGCGTCCAGGATGTTCCGGATAAAGTGGGTCTGGCACCGCTGCCATGTCGCTCCTTGGAAGTGGGTTTCTATCGCATTGATCAAGCCCTTGTGATCATCCGAAACAACCAAGTCCACTCCCTTGAGACCGCGCTCCTTGAGCCGGCCGAAGAACTCCGACCAAGCAGCCTCTGATTCGCTATCCCCGAGCATAAGCCCTAAAATCTCCCGGTATCCCTCCCGGTTGATCCCTGTAGCGAGAAGTACGCTTGAAAGCCGTACCCGGCCGCCTTTACGCACCCGGATGACAATGGCATCTACCAGGAGAAATGGGTATTCCTGGCTGCTCAAATCTCGCTCGTTCCACTCCTTTACGATGTCGTCCAGTCTTTTGCACAGGCTGGATACGGTGGATTTGGAGAACTCCGTGCCGCATAGTTCATCAACAACCGCCCTTACCTTCCTGGTGGATACGCCGTTCACGACCATCTCGACCATGGCCAGCAAGAGCGCCTGCTCGCTCCGCTGGTACCGCTCGAAAAGCTCCGTGGAGAAGTGCCCGCTCCGGAGACGGGGAACCATAAGCGTAAGTTCTCCTACGCGAGACTTGAGCAGCTTATCCCGATACCCGTTGCGGTACCCCTGCCGCTCTTCGGTACGTTCGTATGGCTTGGCCCTGAGTTGTTCGGTAGCCTGAGCATCGAGTATCTGATTCACGATGTTCTCCACCAACCGAGCCAATCCATCATCCCGAATAAATAATCCTTGCAAGAGATCACAGTCTACGGTAACCTGGTAGTGAGCCATCTTTTCTCCCTCCTGATGATTAAGATTAAGCCACTTCTTATCTACCAGAGGGAGGGGTGGCTCTCCTGCTTCAAGCCATCAATTTTACACCATCATAATGGACACTACTTCTTCCCCCGCCGAAGTTAACCCCCTCTGCTCAACGGGAAGCTGTCGGCAGCTGGCACCTTTGAATACCGAAGGTGCCAGCAGGGGTTCGATAAAAAAAACAGGGTATGAGGTATCCTCAAACCCTGCACTCGTTCCAGAAAATCATCCAACGGTTCCGCCTCAGGCTGCTGAGGCATCCCCGGCTCAACACTTTCTGTTTTTAGTTACCTACCAACATCCCCAACCACCGGCAATCCTTCACCTGCCGTGAGCCAGGAGGTAAGCGCCCCAGAGCAAACCCGACCGAGGCCGTCAATCACCAACAGCTACTTTCCCCGCAGCTGCTCGTACAGCAGCCTCCCCAGTCCGGCCCGCTCCTGTCCGGCAAGGATCAGGGCGTACTGCTCATCCAGCAGATCTGTGTAGACATCCCTGGCGTAGGAACGCCCCAGCAGCCCCCCTGCAGGGATGGTCCTGCGCATCGCCCGCAGCAGCTGCTGCCAGAAAACGGCCTCCAGCTGACGGCAGGCATCCTTCAGCCTGGCCTCCTCCCGTCCGTTCCCGGGAGGCGTAAGCTCCCTTCCGTCCGGCACAGGCCTGTCAACGGTCAAAGAGGACATCGCTCTCACCCCTCAACCAGCGTCTCATTCACCCGGCAGATCATCAGCGCCTGATGTTGCTGGCGATAGAAAGCATCTCATCAGAGGCCTGGATGACCTTGGAGTTCAGCTCGTAGGCGCGCTGGGCGGTGATCATCTTAACCATCTCCTCGACCACCTGGACGTTGGACGCTTCCAGGTAGCCCTGCTCCACGCTGACGGCCTCTCCTGAATCGCCGTCAACCTCTAGCGCCTCACCGGAAGCGGCAGTTGCCCGGTAGAGATTGTGCCCGACCTTCTCCAGGCCGGCCGGATTGGCAAACCGAACGATCGCCAGCTTTCCCGCCGAATGCTCCTCCCCCTCTTCGTCCAGATAACTGACGGATCCGTCCCTGGCTATAGAGATATCGGCAGCTCCGGCCGGGATGGATTCTACCCCCTCGACCCGGTATCCTTCGGTCGTCACCAGGTTCCCCTCGGCATCCAGCTTGAAACTTCCGTCGCGAGTGTAGTATTCCTCGTCCCCGGGGCCCCTGATGACAAAGAAACCGGGGCCGGAAAGGGCAACATCGAGAGGGTTTTCCGTCGGCTGGAGGTTTCCCTGCTGGAAGATGGTGTGCGTCCCCGCAGTGCATACGCCGAGCCCGATCTCCAGGCCTACCGGCCGTCCCGCCCCTTCCGCCTCCGGCGCTGTGGGGCGCCTGATGGCGAGATAGATCAGGTCCTGAAACTCCGGCCGCACCCTCTTGAACCCGGTCGTGTTGACATTGGCCAGGTTATGAGAAATGGTGTCGATGTGAAACTGCTGCGCCGTCATTCCGGACGCTGCAGTATAGAGTGAGCGCAGCATACAGATTCGCCTCCTTGGTCTATGAGCTTAAGAAAGCCCGGCGCTTCTGTCGTTCGGCGCCGGAGGAGGCTCCTGCCAGGCAGTCCGCCCCCTTCTCTTTCCCGCCGATTAAAGCCGACTAAACCCGACCGACTTCATTCACCGCCTTTTCCAGGGTGACGTCGGCGGCCTGGATTGCCTTTTGATTCATCTCATAAGCCCGCATCGCGGCGATCATTCCGACCATTTCTTCCACCGGGTTAACATTGGACGCCTCCAGGTACCCCTGTCTCACCTGATAATCATCCGGCTCCTCGGCAGGGGGCTGCCCCTGAAAAAGGGAATCCCCCACCTTACGCCAGCCCTGCCCGATCCCACTGCGAACCAGGGCAAGCCTCTCCACCGCCTCCCCGGCCGCGCTGAAGGCCCCTGAGAGCGCCCCGTCCGTATCAACCACCAGCTCTCCATCCGGGAGATAGATCTCCTCCAGGTTGCCGTTAACAACACCCAGCACCGGGTTCCCAGCACCGGTCACCAGACGCCCGCTCCCATCACGGGTGAAACTCCCGTTACGGGTGTAGTAGACCTCACCATCCCCTCCCCGCACCGCCAGGAAGACGTCCCCGATGAGAGCAATATCAAGGGCATTGCCGGTTTCCCGCAAACCACCCTGACGCCCGGAGGTAAAAACCCCCTCGACAACACAGCCGGTCGCCGCAGTGCCGATCGGTCCGCCATCCCTCTCCAAACGCCAGAGCAGCATCTCCGGAAAGGACCGAAAAACAGCCTCATCCCTGCGGAAGCCGGTGGTTTCGGCATTTGCCAGGTTATTGGAGATCGTGTCCAGCCGCGCCTGCTGCGCCATCATCCCGGCAGCAGCGGTGTAGAGCCCGCGCACCATAATGTCACCCCCTTCCCCTGCGCTCTTAAACCGTATCTAATAAATACTGCCTAAATAAGGGAAATTCCTGCTAAAGTGTCCAATAATTTCGACACCGGCAGCCATCATCCTTCACTTGATGTCCGAAATTAGAGGGCAAAATCCCGTATCCTTTCTTAATCGAACCTTAAAGCCAAGTCTTATCCTCGGCAATTACCCCCTTCACTTCAGCAATGGCTTTTTAATTCCTTTTTATCGACCTCATCGAGGCCGCAGGCTTTTTTAAAGCAGCTTCCGGGGGCCGTGACGGGAATTCTTTAAAACATGCAGCATATCCAGGGCCTTTCCCGTCCCCCTGGCCACACAAGAAACGGCATCCTCGGCGATATGCACCGCAAGGCCTGTCTCCTTGCTGATCAAAAGATCGAGGCCGTGCAAAAGAGCACCGCCGCCGGTCAAGACGATCCCCTTATTCACAATATCTGCTGCCAGCTCGGGAGGAGTGCGCTCCAGCACCTCCTTAACGGCACCGACAACCTGTGCCACCGGTTCCTGGAGGGCAACGGCAATCTCTTCAGCACTAACGGCGATCGTCTTCGGCAGCCCCGTCACCAGGTCACGGCCGCGAACCTCCATCACCGTTCCGGGCTCCTTTGCCGCAGGGTAAGCCGTGCCGATCTTGATCTTCAGTTCTTCGGCGGTGCGCTCGCCGATCATCAGATTATACTCTTTCCGCACATGCCTGGCGATGGCCTCATCGAATTCATCACCGGCAACCCGGAGGGTTTGAGTACAGACGATACCTCCGAGGCTTAAAACGGCAACATCGGTGGTGCCTCCCCCCACATCGACAACCATATTGCCGCTTGCCTCGTGAATAGGTATCCCGGCTCCCAGAGCCGCGGCCAGCGGTTCCTCAATCAAATAGGCCTGGCGGGCTCCCGCCTGCAGGGAGGCTTGTCGCACCGCCCTCTCTTCCACGCTGGTGATGCGGGAGGGAACGCAGACCATAACGCGCGGCCGGAAGAAGAAGCGCCGGCCCGTTGCCTTTTGGATAAAGTAGCGAAGGATGCGCTCGGTGACATCATAATCGGCGATCACCCCGTTCCGCAGCGGTCGCATGGCGATGATATTACCGGGGGTGCGCCCGAGCATCTGACGCGCTTCTTCACCAACTGCTATCAGATTGCCCGTGTTCTTATCGATGGCCACCACAGTAGGTTCATTTAAAACAATCCCTCTGTTCTTCACATAGATCAGTACAGTCGCCGTCCCCAGGTCGATGCCGATATCCTCAGTCCATAACATAATGACGCAGCAGTCCTTTCCTGAAAATAGTGCCTGCCGTTTTAGCCAGGATAATAATGCCTTTAGAGGATATTCGACACTGTTTTTGATTATCCTGTCGCAATACCCGTCTGTTATTCTCCCCGGTACTTTTTTCGGGTGGCGTCCCCTCCCCGCAGGTGGCGCTCCGCCTTGTTGATATCCAGAACGAAGCGCACCTGCTTGGCCATTTGAGGGTTAATTCTGGGCAGGCGCTCGGTCAAATCCTTGTGAACCGTGCTCTTGCTGACGCCGAAAACCTTAGCGGCACCGCGCACTGTTGCCGATGTCTCGATAACGTAGGCGCTGATCTCCAGGACCCGGCGGCGAATGTACTCCTGCACTCTGCTCCCCCCGACGATGGTTTGGGTTTCACTACATTTATATGAACCCAAGGGGGAAAAAGACTAACGGACAGGCCCGAAAGCCGCAGGATATATTTGCATAAACAATAATGAAGGCGCACATACTAGCAAACAAAACAGGGAGGTGAACGCATTTGGCCGGTTTGACAACAAAGGAATTGGGGCTTATTGAAGACAACCTTCGGCAGGAGCACCTCATGGTGCAAAAGTACAATATGTACGCTAATCAGGTAAAGGATCCGGAAATCAAAAATCTCTGCCAGCAGCTGCGCGATCTGCACCAGTCGCACACAGACATCCTCATGAAGCACCTCAACGAAGCATCGAAAATGCAGTGAAAAAACCTAGAAAGGGGGTTTCTCACTTGACACAGAACCAGCTTGACGACCAGCTGTGCGTTGAAGACGTGCTGTCCAGCCAGAAATTTTTGAGCAGCAACTATAACACGGCCGTTCAGGAAGCGGCCAATCCGAAGCTGCGCAAAGATCTGATGGAAATCCAGCGCCAGGAACAGGATGCCGCCCAAAAAGTCTTCTCTTACATGAGTCAAAAGGGCTGGTACAAGGTTTCCCCGGCCGATCCGCAGATGATCGACAACGCCCGGATGAAGGCTCAACAACAGATCGGCGGACAGGCAAGGATGCCCGGTGGGGCAGGTAGAGAAGAGAGGCAGTTCCTCTAAACCGGCATCCTCAATATCTAAAATCAAGGGGGAAGAAATTCCCCCTTTTTTGCTTCCTTCCTTTCAGGCTGTCTCTGCTCGAAAGGCAATACTGGGCAGTTCATCACCCCGATTCCGGCAACCATTTTTTCAGGCTGACACCCCGGTAATAGTAGGTCAGGATTTTATTATAAGGAACCCCCTTTTGGGCAAGCCCCTCTGCACCGTACTGACACATCCCCACGGCATGCCCATAGCCGCGGGTACGAAAGGTGACCTCTCCGCCGGAAACCTCAACGGTGAAATCTGTGGAACGCAGGCCAAGCGCTTTGCGCAGCTCCGTTCCCCGGTAGGTCCGGGTTCCCACCAGCACGGTTTTTACCCTTCCGCCGGCAGTGCGCTCTTTGACCCGAATGAAGGAGGATGTGCCCGCCGCCGCAGGAACCGCCTCCCCTGAAAGCCCCATCCGGGAGACTAAATCCGCCAGCCGATACCGGGAGGTTACGGGCTCCTGCCTCTGCGGCGGGTCGAAAGTGCAGGATACCCTCTTCAAATAGGGCACATCCTCCCCCCAGACGTCCCGGGCGTCCTCGGTCCCCCTTCCCCCGCAGCTGGAGTGGTAAACCGGGTCGATCAATTCATCTGCGTAAACCAACACCTCCCCCTCCGTCTCCCTGACTGCCGCACAAACCTTATTATAATAATAGCGAAAATGAATAATACCCCACCTTTTCCGCATCTCGGAGGTGGAAATCCACGCCTGGCAGTGAGTGGAGTCGGCGCAGAGGTGTGCCCCCGGGTGGTCACCGTCGGGTTTTTCCAAAAGCAACCGGCGCAGGGCATAGGTGCGTGCCGCAACCGCCTGGGCCTTGAGTGCCTCCTCATGAAAGGAGGCGGGCATCTCCGCCGCCACCACACCGATCAGGTACTCTTCCAGGGGAAGGGTAAGCACATTCCCCTCCGCCAGCTGCAGTTTCACCAGGGTATCCCTCTCCGTTCTCGAAGGCTGCCCTTTCCAGTCACACCCCCGCACCAGGATTGCCGGAAGGCCGACCAGGATAAAAGACAGGATGAGCACGGCAAAACCCAACCGGCGGTATCCCCGCAGCCCTTTCGCCACTCTCATCCCCTCCCCTGAAAAGATGTTCCGGTTGCACTTTGTGCTTGCTCCCGGACTCCGCCGCTAATGCTTCGTCAACGGCAGTGGTCCTATCCGCCTTCTCCGGTGCAGAGCCGCTTATGCATCACATCCTGTTTAGTTCTGATGTCTTTGCCGCTTCTCATCAAAGGCGAGGCGACGACGTTCGGAAGGTCGCCGTATAAACCTCAGCCCCGCCCTCCTTCCATATTTATGAAAACAAGGAGCGCATTAGAACCCGGCCTACCCCAGCCTGCTCCTACCCCTCCAGTAAAGGTCAATCACCGCCCAGGTGACGAGAAACACTCCCAGAAACACAACGAACTGCAGACCGGTATCGGAGAGCGAGGAAATATTGCCGGCGATAATAGCGGCCAAGGCGGCACCGAAGAAAGAAATACCCACCTGGAAAATCCTCCTGGCGTTGCCCAACATGAGGACCTGCCCGGTGCGCTCCAGGGGGTTGCGCCGGAAAAGCTGCACCCCGTGGGAGAACAGGGCCGCCCCTGCAAGGAGCAGCAGCGGAACCAGCCAGACGGCGTTTCGGAAGCTCCATTGGTAATTGACAATATAAGAAGGCAAAGTGAGATATAACCCGATATCTGTCAGGGCCTGGCTCAACGGATGGGGGTAATCCACAGGGAGCAGCCCGAAGACTTCAAGCAGTTCTCTGATCAGTTCGGCAATCACTGCCGGGGAATAGGCCACGGCAAACGCCCCGATCAAGGAGGCGAGGAGGTTGCCGGTCATCACCGCCACCAGGAAACCCAGGCTGTAAAGAGCCAGAAGCACCCCTGTGGTCACGGCGAACCAGGTACATGCTGCCGCCGGCGTGTACCCGGCAGGGAAGAGCAATGCCATCACCAGCATGAACACCAGGTTGACCACCATGATCCCCAGGATCGTACCGGCGCCCACCAGGAACTTCGTCCCGGCAATCTCCCTCCTGCTCAAGGGCAAAGCAGCCAGGAACTCCAGGGTATGGGGGGAACGCTCCCCGGCTATCAGCATGGCCCCCAAACCCAGCGCCATGATGATGGCCAGCATGCCCATTGAAGTAGATGAAGGGTTTACGTAGATCATTGAGTCGAGATGCCGTGACCAGAGGGATGGGTTTCCCGCACCCCCCCAATAAGCATCGGGAAAACAGGCCCTGATTATAAAATAGAATGCTGTTCCCAGGATTGGTGTCATGCTCATGAGCACACCTATCCCCCAGAACTTCCACCTGTTCTGCCTCCACTCCTTCCAGGCCAGGGCCTTATTCCAGAACGAGAGCCTCACGGCTGTAACCCTCCTTTGCCATGATGTTGATAAAAATGTCCTCCAGGTCGAGGTCCAGCACCTCCAGGTAGACCGGCCGGAGTTGTTTCACTCTTTCCAGTGTCCTTTCGAAATTCCCTTCCCTGCCCCGTTTGGCCCCATGAGCCCGAAAACCGACCCCTCGGGTACCTGCAGGTCGAGATTATCCACCGCCGCCTCTCCGTTGAAGACCTTGGTCAATCCTTCCGTTTCAATTGCCCACTCCATCATCAATCTCCACCCCTTTCCCTGTACCACTCCCGCACCGTTTCTTCAATGATCTCCAGCAGCTCCTCCCGGGGAAGACCCAGGTAGAATGCCTCCACCAGCATCTTTTCAGTCATCTCCCTGATCACCCTGCGTTTCGCCTCCTCATTCACCCGGCTTTTCCAGAGGGCGACAAAGGTACCGCGCCCTCGTAAAGTCTCAATAACACCCTCCCGTTCCAGCTCCTGATAGGCCTTGGCTATGGTGTTGGGGTTGATGGCGATCCTCGCCGCCAGCTCCCTTACGGAGGGGAGTTTTTCCCCTGTGGAGAGGATCCCCCGGGCCACCGCTTCCTTGATCTTGTCGACCAGCTGCTGATAGATGGGTATGCTCGACCTCTGATCAATATCAAACCACAATTCCTTCACTCCCTTCCCTGCTGCCTGCAGCCACCGCTATCTCCTAGCCGTTCCACCCGCCCGAACCTGCCCCCTGGCTCTCCACATTGACGTTAACCTCCGGACCCAACAGGCAATGAGAACAGTCCTTGCTCCGACCGAGCGCCACTTTTCCAGATTCTGCCCTGAAAATACATCAAGTTCACCTGCCGGTCTACCGCTCGACTCCCGATTCCAGGCCGAACAGGACGACGGCTCGCTTCGGGACAGCTCTGGGATGCTGCGTAACATGTTACGAATTGCTTCTGCCAATCGCAGCGTTTGGCCTCGCAGCAAATCCATTCCGTTGAAACTCTTAAGGTGTCTGTACTCGCATTCCGACCTGTCATCCCCGCTTCGCCTGTCCTGTTACCCGGCCTTCCATGGGTCGCTCGCCGGTAGACCCGTCGGGTATTTTCATACTCTGTTGGTGCCGCCGCTGGCGGCATGGTGGTCTCCGCTGTTATATAGCGTACTATGTGTCATATATGTTATAGTACACATATAATACCTCGACCGACACAACGGTGTCAATACACTCCGGCCATCTTTTAATTGCCTTCGCCGCCCCGGGTGGGCGAAGCCATAAAAAAGATCATTATAACAAGCCGGGGAGAAATTATGCCGTCTGATCTGAATATATATAAAAAAACGTTCCAAGCGGGTTAAGCCCGAAAGGCGCTTCCGAATCGGTGAGAGATTGCAGGTCTTGCGCTCAATCAACAATCCGGGGGGATGATCAGGTGAAGAAACACTTTCATACGGTGCGCGGTTATCAGCTTCTAGAACAGAAGAAAAAGGTCCTCACATCCTCCATGGAGGACTACCTGGAAATGATCTACCGGGCAAGCCTTAAAGACGGCTATATCCGCATCACCACCCTCTCCCGGTTCCTCAACGTCCAGGCTTCTTCGGCATCAAAAATGGTCCAGAAACTGACGGCCTTGGGGCTTTTGGATTACAAGAAGTACGGGATCATCTTCCTCACCGAGAGCGGACAGGAAATGGGCAGGTTCCTTCTGGAAAGGCATAACATCGTGGAAAAATTCCTGAAATTCCTGGGGGTCGGGGAAAACCTGCTGATAGAAACGGAGCTCATCGAACACCACATCAGCGTCCATACCCTCCAGCTGCTGTCCCTTTTCAACGAGTTTCTGACAGAAAACTCCTACGTACGGGAACAGTTTGACCAGTTCAGAAAAAATCATAATCAAAAGGCAGCGCAGAAAAGCGCCCTCAGCGGCAACAGGCCTGTTTGCCCGGACCTGAAAGAAGGCGTATCCCCTTCCGAAAAAATCGGTTTTCTCTAATATTCGCAGGATATTAATGGCGTACCCAGATAAACCCGGGTTTCCCGCTCATTTTCAGACCCAACCAGGGCCAGATTGATATTTATTTTTTCTCCGGACACCTTCACGGCATCCGGCAGCAGAGAGGAGTAGCCGGTCAGGCTCAGGTAGCTGCCTTCCCGGAGGATTCCGGTCACCGGGGAACGGAGCTCCCGGAAGATCGCCCGCCCCCAGGCAAGCTGCGCCTCGTCACCGAGGGGGACGGGAATTTTCCCCCTTATCGTCATCGAGATTCCGCCATCCTCTCCCAGAGAGGAAAAGGCCCTCTTCATTTTCCTCTCCCAGTCGGGGATCCCCGTCGTTTCCGCCGGCAGCGTGCACCGGACCAGAATACAGCAGAGATCCCGCCCGCCGGTTCCTGCAATTCTCTGAACGGCGGCCCGGACGGCAACCCCATCCTTTGAAGACGTCACCTGAAGGCGGTCCCCCCAGGAAGTAGGAACGGTTTCTATCCCGGCATCCGCAATTCCCAGCGCCTCCTCCAGCCCCGTTTTTTCCCATACAGCGGTAAGCTCCCCGGAGGATTCGAGCACCGACCACCCCTCCAGTTCATACCCCTCCACCAGCACTCCCCCCTCTGCGAGCAGGGAGGAGAGTTCGGCAAGGGTCAGCCTTTTCCCCGGGCCCACTGCCGCCAGGATTGCTCCGGCGAGAATAATCAGCGGCAAAGCCCTTTTTATCAGCGCAGGCGTTTTCATCCCCAGAACACCTCTCGTGTTCCATTTTCTACCTCCAGTCTCCCCCGGGAGCAGCCGCTTTATTCTTACACCGGAATGGTTTAGTTTCCGGGCTGCAACGGCAACCTCACAAAAATCTCCGCGCAATTCCACGGCTCTTCAAAAAAAGCAGCGGCCACTGATGTATAATTTAATTATGAACTGCAGCGAAAAACTGCTACAAAAGATTCATTTTGCCACCCGGTTGGCCGCCTTAGAGAAAGCCGACTGCTTGCGGCAACGTAAAGCCTTACCAAGCCGGGGGTTCTGCAGAGGTAAGTGACGGTGGATAAAAACCGGTGCCGGAATCTGCGATAACTATTGGTCGGGAGGGAGAATGAATTGCGGGAAAACCATGTTGTTACCTGTTTTCTGGAGCACGACGGGGAGGTTCTCGTGCTCAAGCGCAGCAGCCGGGTGGGTTCCTACCGGGAGCGGTGGGCCGGCATCAGCGGCTACATTGAAGAGGGTAACGCCCCATCGAAACAGGCGCTCATCGAACTCCGGGAAGAGGCGGGACTTCAGGAGGAGAGCGTCGCGCTGGTCAAAGCCGGCCTACCCCTGGAGGTCGTGGACGAAAAACTCGCTATTAAGTGGGTGGTTCACCCCTTCCGCTTCCGGTTAGAAGACAGGCGGAAAATAGCCTTAGACTGGGAGCACACCGAGTGCCGCTGGGTCAACCCCGCGGAGATCCGGGATCTGGAAACGGTACCCGGCCTCTGGGAAGCCTGGGAGAGAGTCCAATGAAGGATCTGGTCGGTAGAATCAACTCCATCAGGGAGGACCGCACCCACGGGGCCGGAGAACTCTCCCGCCGGGCACTGGAAATCCTGAGGGAGGCGGCTCAGGAAAACCGCTCCCCTACCACCGCCGGCTTCCTGGAGGAGATGGGGGTCATCTGCCGGGAATTGATCGCGGCCCGTCCCTCGATGGCGATCATTGCCAGCTCCGTGGGCCGGTTCCGGCGCCGCCTGACGGAATATGCCGGGAGGGAAAAGGACATCGAGTCTCTGAGAACCTTCGCCGTCCGGGCTGCAGCAGAGATCATGGAGGAGATCTCCTCGGCAAAGGGGCAGGCCGTCACCGCTGCCGCCGGTCTTTTTGCTGACGGCACACGAATGGTCACCTGCAGCTACAGCTCTACCATCCTGCAGGTGCTGGAGCAGGCCGCCCGGGAGAAAAGATTCCCGGTAACGGTGCTGGAATCCCGGTTCGGCGCCTACAGCTACGGGGAAATAACCGCCTGCCGGCTGCGGGAAAAGGGCATCAACTGCCGGGTGATACCCGACGACCGGGCAAGAGAAGCGGTCGCAGAGGCCGATCTCATCCTGGTGGGAGCTGACGCCGTTCTTCCGGACGGTTCTCTAGTCAACGGCTACCCCACCCTGGAGCTGGCAACGGCGGCTGCGGAACGCCACCCCAGGGTGCCCTTCTACGCCGTCTGCGAATCCCTGAAATTCCATCCCAGAGGCGCCATCACCCTGGAAGAAGGGTTTCAGCTTATACCCTCCTGGATGATTAAGGGAATCATCTGCGAAGAAGGGATTATTGACCCCGGCCGAGTTGCCGAATACTCAGCCGGCCCTGCGGCCACCTGAGATTTATTCCATCAATAGAGGCAGGAAACTCCCGACCGGGAACCTTTTTTAAGCAGGCTCAACCGGGTGAAGATGAGAACCCTTGCGCCGGGCCCGAGCGAACCCGGTGTCCACCCGAAACTTAATCTTACTAAATTCCTGAAAGTAAGCCGACAGAATCAAGAGTAACTATGCTGGATGAGAGGAGATTTTCTTCAAGCTTCCGACATCGGACATTCTGCCTCAGAACAATTCAGAGGGGAGATGTACATAATGGAAAAAAATAAAGACAGGAGCGGGCAGGAACAGGGCAGGAAAAACGCCATGAGGTTTATCCTCCTGCTGGGGTTGGTCAGCCTGCTGGGGGATGTGGTTTACGAAGGAGCACGCAGCATCACCGGCCCCTTCATGGCCGTCCTGGGAGCCAGCGCCACCGCAGTAGGAGTTGTGGCAGGGCTCGGGGAGCTGGTGGGATACGCCCTGCGGCTCTTCTCCGGAATTCTCACCGACAAAACGGGTAAATACTGGGTAATCGCCTTCACAGGGTATATCATGACCTTCCTCGCCGTTCCCCTCCTGGCCCTGGCGGGTTCCTGGCAGGTAGCCGCCCTCCTGGTCATCGCCGAGCGTTTCGGGAAGGCAATCCGCACTCCGGCACGGGATGCCATGCTTTCTCACGCCACCTCCGAGGTCGGGAGGGGTTGGGGGTTCGCCGTCCACGAGGCCCTGGACCAGGTTGGGGCATTGCTGGGCCCCCTGCTCATCGCCGCTGTCATGTACTTTCGGGGCAGCTACCGCAGCAGCTTCGCCGTCCTTTTTATCCCTGCCGTCATGGCCATCCTGGTACTGGTAACCGCCCGGGTGCTCTATCCCAGCCCACGCGACCTGGAGCGGGAACGGACGATCCTTCAGGGGAAGGGGTTGCCCCGGGCCTTCTGGCTCTACCTGGCTGCCACTGCCCTCCTTGCCGCCGGTTATGCCGACTTCGCCCTGGTGGCCTTCCACTTCAAGAAGGCCTCCCTCTTCAGTGATCAGATGGTACCCCTCCTCTACGCCTTTGCCATGGGGATTGACGCTATCGCCGCTCTGATCTTCGGGCGCCTCTTCGACCGCATCGGGATAAATTCCCTGATCATTTCAGCCATCCTTTCGGCCCTCTTTGCCCCCCTGGTCTTCCTGGGCGGCAGCGGGCTTGCCGTCGCCGGTATGGCGGTCTGGGGGATCGGAATGGCCGCCCAGGAATCGGTCCTGCGGGCAACAATTTCAGAGATGGTCCCGGCCAACAAGCGAGGCACCGCTTACGGCATCTTTAACACCGGGTACGGCCTCTTCTGGTTTCTGGGCAGCTCCCTGATGGGATTTCTCTACGAAAGCTCGATCCCCACTCTGGTAATCTTCTCGGTGGTCGTCCAGCTGGCCGCGGTGCCGGTCCTGATTACAACCAGGGAACAGCTCAGAGGAACCTCGTGAGCATCCTCCGGCACGAGGCAGTAAACGCAGCCGCGTCCTGCTGGTTGACTTCCTTGACGTTTAATCCACTGCGGTTTTAGTAGATTCAGCAATTCTACCGGAGAGGGCTCATTCCCAGTCTCCCCAGCATAGCTGCACGGTTCGCCCCTGCCATCCTCAGTTTTAAAGCGCCCACGGCACCATTCTCTACCGATTCTACTGCCCGGCGATAGAGGCGGCGGACTACTCAATATCGAAAAAATTGATTCCGAGGAAGGAATTCTTGTGAAGCTGGCGAATTATTTTTTCTATATTAATTCAATTCTCCGAGTTCACCGTCCTGTGGCAGTTTGCTATGGCGGTCGAACCGATAGGGTGTACCTGGAAACGGGTGCGCCTCCCAGTGCGGAAAGGAGACTACGGCAAAAGCGTTCGCTCGCCGGGGTGCGATTTCCGCACCCCGGTTTTTTTAATCGCCGCATAATTAGGGGGGCTCGATGTCCAACCGGGTCAGTGCCATTATCTTGCCAGGTCGTCTCCGGGGCAACCGTCCCGGCAGTCGCTGCGGCGGCGGGAGCGCCGGGTTTATCCGGAGGCAGGTGCACCTTTAAGTGAAAAAACAGCTTTCCCGTGTTCTCACATTCCTTTTCCCATACTTGGGTTGTCTTTCCTTCTGGGCGGAAGGAAAGACAACCCGGGAACTTTTTTTGCCTGATACGGTCGAGAGATCTCTGCGATTTGAGAAAGCCGGAGTTGCACTTTTCCCGATAAACTCGATCAGAGCCCGATACCCTTACCGCTTGCGGCAACACCATCAGAATGACGTCAATACAGGGTGGAGTCAGGTTGTACGGGGTTGCTTGGGAACCGGCTTTAGACAATTCCAGCAATCCTCTGAAATCAGGCCTCCAACATCTATCTTCAGGGCAGACCCTCACGCCGCCTCTGGCGGCACCAACAGAGGAACGAAAAAAGGGTTTATCCTTGCCGGCGCAGCGACCTGACGGAGGTTGTTACTCGCCCTTGACGAAGGAGCAGCAAACGGCAGCCGAATCGAGACAGGATGTCGAGATAGGCGACTCTGCGCCAGGGAAGGCGCATAGGAGCCGGTCGGCTGCCGTCTGCGACAAGTCTTAGGGCGAGTTAAACCGGAGTCCGGGAGCAAGCGCAAGGATAAACCGAAAGGTATTTTCATGACAGCTGTTGTGTCCCGAAGAGATAACAGATCGCCTGAATGGTGTTATCGACCAACCAAAATTTGAAAGGAGTGGTATTGATGGAACTCGTCAAGCTAACCATAGACGGAAAGGAGGTTCAAGTTCCGGCAGGGATCACGGTCCTGGAGGCGGCGGAACGAGCGGGGATCCACATCCCCCGGCTCTGCCACGATCCGGACCTGACGCCCGTAGGGGCCTGCCGCCTCTGCGTGGTGGAGATCGAAGGGATGCGGAACCTCCCGGCATCCTGCGTCACCGTGGTAAGCGAGGGAATGGTTGTACGCACCGCCACACCGGCGGTCATCGAGGCGCGCCAAACCATCCTGGAGCTGTTAATTGCCAACCACCCCCTGGACTGCCTCACCTGCGAGAAACTGGGGGACTGCCAGCTGGCGGAATACTGCTACCGCTACGGTGTCACCCAAAGCCCCTTTATCGGCGGTGAAAAACATAACTACGAATTGGAGGAGAGCAACCCCTTCATCATCCGGGACTTAAACAAGTGCATCCTCTGCGGCAGGTGCATCAGGGCCTGCGCCGAGATTACCTGCAAGGACATCATCGACTTTTCCTATCGCGGCTTTAATACCAAGGTGACGCCGTTCGGCGATACCCCCTTAATCGAATCCGACTGCGTTTACTGCGGGAACTGCGTGTCGGTCTGCCCTACCGGAGCCCTGACAGAGAAACAGATGCGGGGGCGGGGCCGGAGATGGGAATACAAGAGGGTGAGGACCACCTGCCCCTTCTGCGGCACCGGCTGCAACTTCGACCTCCTGGTCAAGGATGGGAAGATCGCCGGGGTGGCTTCCAATCCGGACAGCCCGGTCAACGGGAAGGCGCTCTGCATCAAGGGCCGTTTCGGTTGGGATTTCGTTCACAGCGACAAGCGCCTGAAAACCCCGCTCATTAAGAAAAACGGGGAGTTCGTGCCTGTTAGCTGGGATGAAGCCTTCACCACCATCTCTGAGCGTTTGAAGGAAATTAAAGAGAAATACGGGGCCAACTCTTTTGCTGCATTGAGTTCCGCCAGGTGCACCAATGAAGAAAACTACCTGGTTCAGAAGTTCGTCAGGGCGGTGATGGGCACCAACAACGTCGACCACTGTGCCCGCACCTGACACGCGCCCACAGTGGCCGGTCTGGCCACTTCCTTTGGCAGCGGCGCAATGACCAACTCCATCAACGAAATTCTGGAGGCCGAACTATTATTCCTGATCGGAACCAACACCACCGAAGCGCATCCCGTTATCGGCTATAAGATGAAACAGGCGAAGAGGAAGGGCGCCAAACTGATCGTCGTCGACCCGCGGCGCACCGAACTGGCAGAAGAGGCCGATTACTGGCTGCGCCTCAAACCGGGTACGGACATCCCGCTCCTGAACGGCATCATGCACGTCATCATCAAAGAGGGGCTCTACGACCGGAAGTTCATTGAAGAGCGAACGGAGAACTTCGAGGCCCTCAGGGAGACCGTCGAGAAATATACGCCGGAATACGTTTCCGAACTCACCGGTGTGCCGGTGGAGGATATCACTGCGGTGGCCCGCCTCTACGCTACCACCGACAAGGCCGGGATCTTCTATACCCTGGGGATCACCGAGCATGTCTGCGGCACCAGCAATGTGATGAGCATTGCCAACCTGGCCATGCTGACCGGGCACATCGGCCGCCCCGGCACAGGCGTCAATCCCCTGCGCGGGCAGAACAACGTTCAGGGAGCCTGCGATATGGGCGCCCTCCCCAACGTTTACCCCGGTTACCAGAAGGTCACCGACCCGTCGGTGCGGGAGAAGTTTGAAAAGGCCTGGGGGGTTTCCCTGCCTCCGGATGTCGGCCTGATGATCCCGGAGATGTTCGATAAGGCCAATTCCGGTGAAATCAAGGCCATGTACATTCTGGGGGAAAACCCGGTCCTGACCGACCCCAACGCCAACCATATTAAATCCGGCCTGGAGAAACTGGAATTCCTGGTGGTGCATGAGCTCTTCCTGACGGAAACCGCAGCCTATGCCGATGTGATCCTGCCTGCGGCAAGCTTTGCGGAGACCGACGGGACGTTCACCAACACCGAGCGCCGCGTCCAGCGCGTCCGTAAAGCCATCGAACCGCTCCCCGGGCGCACCAACTGGCAGACGATCATGGAATTGAGCACCAGAATGGGCTATCCCATGAACTACAACAGCGCCGAGGAGATCTTCAAGGAAATGGCCTCCCTGACCCCGTCCTACGCCTGGATCAGCTATTCCCGAATCGAGAAGGAAGGGCTCCAGTGGCCGTGCCCGACCGCCGACCACCCGGGAACCAGATACCTGCATGCAGCAACCTTTACCCGGGGCAAAGGGCTCTTCCAGGGGATCGACCATGTGCCTCCGGCGGAATTGCCGGATCACGAGTACCCCTTCCTCCTCTCCACCGGAAGGATCCTTTTCCACTACAACGTCACCACCCCGTACTCGGCAGGCATCCAGAGCATGTGGTCGGAGGAGTACGCGGAGGTCAACCCCGATGATGCCTCCCGCCTCAAGCTGGCTACAGGGGACAGGGTAAAGGTGACCTCCAGGCGCGGCCAGCTCGTTACCAGGGTTCAGGTGACCGACCGGGTGCCGCCCGGTATCATCTGGATGTCGTTCCACTATGCAGACAGCCCCACCAACGTCCTGACAAGTGACGCCGTCGACCCGGTCACCAAAACCGGAGAATATAAAGTATGTGCGGTGAGAGTGGAGAAGCTGAATCAGTAAACCCGGGAGGCATTGAAAAATGCAGAAAGTTCCTGTGAACAAGGCAGTAGGGATGATCCTCTGCCACGACCTGACAAAGATCGTTCCCGGCAGGGAAAAGACCCGGGCCTTCCGAAGGGGGCATATCATCACTCCCGCCGACATCCCTGCCCTTCTGGATATGGGGAAGAAGCATATCTACGTCTGGGATCCGGGGGCAGGCCTCGTCCACGAGGATGAGGCCGCCATCCGGCTCGCCCGGAGTGCCGCCGGGCCGGGGGTCACCTGGGGGGAACCCAACCAGGGGAAGGTGACTTTGAAAGCAGCTCACGACGGCATTTTGAAAGTCCGGTTGGAGCAGCTCAACCGGGTGAACAGCCTGGAGAAGATCTCCCTGGCCACCCTTCATAACAACCGGCCGGTTGCTGCAGGGCAGCCCGTCGCCGGCACCCGGGTGATCCCTCTGGCCATCGAAAATGAGATCCTGGTAGAGGCGGAAAGGCACTGCGGCAGCCCTTCTCCTCTCCTGACAGTTTTACCTTTCCGGCCCCTCTGGGTGGGAGTTGTCACCACCGGAACAGAGGTTTATGAAGGCCGCATCCGGGACGGTTTCTGCAGTATTGTCAGACGCAAAACCGCCCCCTTCGGTGCCAGAATGCTCGGCCAGGTGATCGTCCCCGACGATCCGGACTGCATCTCCCGGGAGATTCTCCAGATGATCGGGGAGGGTGCGGAACTGGTGCTGGTAACCGGAGGGATGTCTGTGGACCCGGATGACGTCACACCGGCGGGGATCAGGGGAACAGGAGCCCAGGTGGTCACCTACGGCGCTCCCGTGCTCCCCGGGTCCATGTTCATGCTGGCCTATCTGGGGCACGTGCCCGTCGTGGGGCTGCCGGGGTGCGTCATGTTCAACAAAACCACCATCTTCGACCTCGTCCTGCCGCGGCTCTTCGCCGGCGACCGGATAACCAGGGAGGATATTGTCGCCCTCGGTCACGGCGGTCTCTGCGCCGAGTGCGAAGCATGCCACTACCCGCACTGCTCCTTCGGGAAAAGCGCCTGGTAAACGGTGACAGATTCTCCGTTGAGCTAAGCAAGATTTCAAGGAATGGGGATTTTGAAAATGAAAAGTTGTTTGCCCCTGGAGGACTCCCAGGAGCTCCTCCTGAGTTCGATAAAACCCCTGCTAAGCGAGACGATCACCCTAGAGGAAGCACCGGGGCGGGTTCTTGCCGCAGATATCTTTGCTCCTCACGATCTTCCCCCTTACCCCCAGGCGGCCCTGGACGGGTTTGCCATCCCTCGCGAGGGGAAGAGAGGGAGCCCCCTTTCCGTGAAGAGAATCCTGGGGGCAGGGGATCTCCCCGGTCACCCTCTAGGCCCCGGGGAGGCAGCAGGTGTCCTCACAGGGGGGCATATTCCACCCGGTACCGCGGCGGTCGTCCGCCAGGAAGATGCCATGGTGAAGGACGGCATCCTGACCATTGATAAGGATCTAACCGTCGGGGAAAACATCAGGGATCAGGGAGAGGACTTCCCGGCCGGAGCGGTGATCGCCCGGCGCGGCACAAGGATCACCCCCGGTTTGAGCGCCGTGCTGGCGGCCTTCGGGTTTCAGGAAATCAGCGTCTTCCGCCGTCCCAGGGTGGCGATTGTAAACCTGGGGAAAGAGATCGCACCTCACCAGGCCACCCCCCTCCCCGGCCAGGTCCGGGACAGCAACGGCCCCCTGCTGGCCGCTTTGACCCGCCGCACCGGTGGTCAGGTCGTCGCTATCCATTACGCCCGCACGAAGACCGAAAAGCAGATCGGGGAACTGCTGATGGAAGCGGACGTGGTGCTGACCATCGGGGGAACGGCTTCGGGCAACAACGACCCGGGGCACCATTTCATAGAAAGGGTGGGAGGGCGCCCGCTCTTCGCGGGGTATCAGGTTAAACCGGGAAGCCACACCTCTGCCGGTATTCTCGACGGCAGGATTATCCTGATGCTGTCGGGTAACCCGGTGCCCTGTGCCGTCGGCTACCACCTCCTGGCCGCCCCGGTGCTGCGCGCCCTGCAGGGGCTTAACCCCTACCTGCACCGCATTCCTGCAGTCGCCACCAATTCCTTCCCTAAAAGGGGAGGGCCGCGGCGCTTCCTGTTGGGGTACGCTCTCGGCAGCCATCAGGGGTGGAGGGTAGCCGTGCTTCCCTTTCAAAAACCCAGCAATCTCCACTCCCTTATCGATTACAACTGCCTCATCGACCTTCCGGCGGGACACCCGCCGCTGCAATTGGGTGATGAGGTGAAGATCATTCTCCTGGAAAACGCCTGATGCCATCCTGTTGTGCGGGGCTATCGGGCGGATGTTGAATGGTCGCAGGAAATAACCCAGAGAATGCTTCCTGTTTTGCCGGTACCCACCTAGCGGTATGGGCATCTGACCTGAATATCAGGATTCTAAACCGGAAGAATACCATGAGCCAGCAGGCAAGAGCGCCCTGAGCCGGCCTTGACGAACCTGGTGCTCGCCCGGACCGGCGCTTTAATAACGGGAACCGGGTGGCAGAGATCGAGAACTTTCCTGTTCAGGATGGAAGCCAGCGGGGTAATTGGACAGCAATTTTAACTGGCGGGAATAGATTCTGGAAAGAAGGAGACAGGATGTCTCCTTCCATCTGTCGAAAAGAATAACAGAAAACTTAGGAGAAGAAATCATGGCCACCAACAAAGAGAGCCTCACAGAAGCAGCCGAAAAACAACGGGAAAACCCGGAACAGAAGAGCTTCCTGGGAGAACTTTCGGGAGCAATGGGTGACCTGGGCACTTTCCTCCCCCATGTGCTCGGAGCCATCTCCGTTGCCGGGCTCAACCCCGCCAGCATCTTCACCGGATTCGGGCTCTTCTATCTCTTTTGCGGCTGGTATTACAGGATTCCCATGGCGGTTCAGCCCATGAAGGCGGCTTCGGCGGCCGTCCTGGTGCAAAAGCTGACTCCCGGGGAGGTGGCGGCGGCCGGGCTGATGATCGGTCTGCTGCTGTTTCTCCTGGGCGTTACCGGTCTCATCGACAGAATCGCCCGGATCACCCCTCCGGGGGTCATCGGGGGGATTCAGGTAGGGTTGGGGCTTTCCCTGGCGACCCTCGGGATCAAGATGGTCGCTGCCGATCCCTTATTGGGCTGGCCGGTGCTGATCATGATGCTGCCCCTCCTCAGCAGCAGACGCTTCCCCGCCGCCATTATGGCAGTTCTGGTGGGAACGGCACTCAACGTGATACTCCACCCCGGCCTCGACCTGCCCCGGATCGCCTTCGGGGTGCACCTGCCCTCCATCATCTGGCCTGCAGCCGCCGATTTCCAGAAGAGCCTTTTCATGGTCGTCCTGCCCCAGCTCCCCCTCACACTGACAAACGCAGTCCTGGTGACGACCGCCCTCACCGCGGAACTCTACGGCAGCAAAGCCCGCCGGGTGAATGACAGAAATCTCTGCCTGACGATGGGGCTGGGCAACCTCCTGGCAGCGCCCTTTGGAGGGTACATGATGTGCCACGGGAGCGGGGGGGTGGCCGCCCACTACCGCTTCGGCGGCAGGACAAAGCACACCCCTTACATCATCGGCATCATCCTGCTGGTGGTGGGGCTGCTGTTGGGAGGCAACGGAGCCAAAGTCCTGTCCCTGATCCCCGATGCCGCCCTGGGCTGTCTCCTTTTTACAGCGGTCTCGACCTCGCCCTGGCAGCCAGAGGGGGCACCGGGTGCCGGGAGGACTTTTTCCTCATCCTGGCCGTGGCCGCCCTTGCCCTGGCGATCAATCCCGCCGTCGCCTTCATCGCCGGAATAGCGCTGGGCAAGGGATTGGAGAAGAAGTGGTTCCGCATCTAATAGATCATCTTTCCGGTCACAAACTGCTTGGTCAACTCGGACCTGGGGCAGTTGAAGATCTCCTCGACCGGCGCCTTCTCCACGAGCCTCCCCTGGTAGAGCAGGAGCACCTCTTCCGCTACCCGCCGTGCCTGGAAAAGATTGTGAGTCACCAGCAGAACCGTCGTTTGCAGTTCGTCGTGCACCTTCCGGATAAGTTCTTCGATCAGGGCCACACTGTCAGGGTCGAGGTTGGCGGTGGGCTCGTCCAGGAGCAAAACCCGCGGCCTGATGGCAATGGCCCTGGCCAGGGCAACCCGCTGGGTTTCTCCCCCCGACAGCCTGACGGCGCTGCGCCGGCTCAGTTCTTTAAGCCCTACAAAAGAAAGGGCTTCTTCCGCCCTCTCCCTGATCTCGGCGGCAGGGAGGCCGCGCAGCTTCAGCCCATAGACCACATTGTTATAGACGGAGGTGTTGAACATGTAAGGATGCTGAAAGACCATGCACATCTGGCGCCTCAGCTTCAGGCGCACCCCTTCCCCCACCCGGCCCGTATCGATGTTCCGAAAAATCACCCTGCCCGAGGCAGGCTCCTCCAGAAGGTTCAGTATCCGGAGCAGGGTGCTTTTTCCAGACCCGTTGGGGCCGAGGATGGCGTAGATCTTATTCCCCTCGAGTTTGAGGTCGTCGATCTCCAGTACCGTACGCCCGTCGTACTTTTTAACCAGGTCCTCAATCTCATATAAAAATTCCGGCATGGCACTACTCCCCGCCTTCTTATCCGAGTTTGGATTCATCCAGATGGAGCAGGATGCTGCTGACAATAAAGGAAAGGGCGAGCAGAACGCCCCCCAGAGCAACGGCGAACTCGAAGTTGCCCTGCCTGGTCTCCAGCACGATGGAGGTGGTCAGAACTCGGGTATAATAGCGGATGTTGCCGCCTACCAGCATCACCGCCCCCACTTCCCCAAAAGCCCTGCCGAACCCCGTCATAATACCGGCAATAATCCCGGAGCGCGCCTCCTTAATCACCATCCAGGCGGCCTGCCGCCGGCTGGCTCCCAGCGACCTGGCCGTATCCATGGCCAGTTTCTCCTTGGCGGCAACTGCCGCTGCCGAGATGCCGGCGATAATCGGCGTAGCCAGAAGCACCTGGGCGACGATCATGGCCGCCGGTGTGAAAAGAATGTCCAGAAAACCCAAGGGGCCGTTCCGGCAAAAGACCATGTAGACCACCAGCCCGGCTAGAACCGGGGGAAGGCTCATCAAGGTATAGATCAAGCGCAGCAGCAGCTTCCTCCCGGGAAACCTCTTCAGCCCCAGCAACGCCCCTAGCGGTACCCCGATCAGCGCCCCGATGACAACCGCGCTTCCGGAAACAGCCAGGGAAAGGCCGACAATGCCGGTGAATTCATCCCCCAGGGAGGTAAAAAACTGCCAGATCGAAGAGAGTAAACCGTTATCTGTCATCTTATCACCGAAGTTCTGACAAAAGTTTTGGCAATCAGCAAATGTGTCCCATCAAATGTCGAAGGCCGAAACCTTGCAGGTACTTGCCCTTGTTGGTTGCCGCCTCCCCTTGCTTCCGGCGTTCTTCAATGCTGGCGAGCAGCGACCAACCACGGAAGGGCAGGGCCACGATGGGCCGGACCCGGGAGCTCAAAGCGAAAAGAACAAGAACAAAGCGCCTTTGCTATCCTGCGGAGGCAGCGCCCCCTGCGGCCGCTTCCTGCCCAAAAGAAAACGCCTGAACTAAGCTTAATCGAAAAACCGCTTCAGTTCAGGCTTTGCATCCCACGATAAGATCTCTCCTTTCCAAACACGGGAGGCAAGGCGGTTTCCCGTCCTGCCCAGCGGCCAAAGACCATAGCCGGAGAGCCGGCCTCAGGCCTTTTGGCTCGGAGAAAAGATCCCATTTTTTATTATTCTTTTAAGATCTTCGTGACTTAACCGGCAAAATCCTTCCCTGTGCGACTAATTGTGCCGCTTTCCACCTGACACTGCGGAGCAAAAAACCCGGGCAACAGGCTCCCGGGTTTCCGGTAACGGCCGTCAGATATCTCCTTCATTTAACCATTTTGCCCGCCGCTTCGGCAGCCTTCAACCGGGCGAGGGACCTGCGCAGGGCCAGCTCTGCCCGGAGAACATCCAGACCTTCCGCTTTCTCCCGGAGGCGTTTCTCCGCCCGCTGTCGCGCCTGCTTTGCCCTTTCCACGTCAATCCTCTCCCCCCGCTCTGCAGTATCTGGGAGGATGCGCAGGACGTTGCCGCTCATCTCGAAAACCCCCATACCGCAGGCGACATAATGGGGCTGCCCCTCTTTGACGTATTTGATCACACCGATATCCAGCCCGCCGATAATAGGGGCGTGATTGCGCAAGATGCCCAGCAGGCCGTCCTGCGAAGGGATGACCACTCCTTCCACATCCTCTTCGACGACAACCCGCTCGGGGGTAACGATCTCCAACCGAAAGGTTTTCCCTTTTTCCTTAGCCTGTTCCGCCACTTAACTGACAGCCTCCAGTTCGCGCGCCCGGGCGACCACTTCGTCAATGGTGCTGGCATAAACGAAGCACTGTTCGGAGATGTCGTCATGGCGCCCCTCCAGGATCTCCTTAAAGCCCCTCACGGTCTCCTTAATGGGAACGTAAACCCCAGGCCGTCCCGTAAAGGCCTCGGCCACAAAGAAGGGCTGGGAGAGGAAGCGCTGGATCTTGCGGGCTCGCGCCACGATTAATTTGTCCTCCTCCGACAATTCATCCATACCGAGGATGGCGATGATGTCCTGCAGATCCTTATAGCGCTGGAGAACCTTCTGCACACCCCGCGCCACCTGGTAATGCTCTTCCCCCACCACATTCGGGTCAAGGATGCGGGAGGTGGAGTCAAGGGGATCTACCGCCGGGTAGAGACCCAGCTCGGCGATCTGGCGGGAGAGAACAACGGTACCATCCAGATGGGCGAAGGTGGTCGCCGGCGCCGGATCGGTCAGGTCATCGGCAGGAACGTAGACCGCCTGCACCGAGGTAATTGAGCCCTTGCGGGTCGAGGTGATCCGTTCCTGGAGCAGACCCATGTCCGTCGCCAGGGTCGGCTGGTAACCTACGGCCGAAGGCATCCTGCCCAGGAGGGCGGACACCTCGGATCCGGCCTGGGTAAAGCGGAAGATGTTGTCGATGAAAACCAGAACGTCCTGCCCCTCGCTATCCCGGAAGTACTCCGCCAGCGTCAGGCCGGTCAGTCCCACCCTGAGGCGCGCACCCGGCGGCTCGTTCATCTGGCCGAAAACCATGGCACACTTATCGATAACCCCGGACTCAGTCATTTCCAGGTAGAGGTCATTCCCCTCCCTGGTCCGTTCACCGACCCCACAAAAAACGGAAAATCCTCCGTGCTCGTAGGCGATGTTCCGTATCAACTCCATGATGACGACGGTTTTGCCGACACCGGCTCCTCCAAAGAGGCCGATCTTGCCACCTTTGGCAAAGGGGGCCAGCAGGTCGATAACCTTAATCCCGGTCTCCAGCACCTCCCTGGCCGGGCGCTGCTCGACCACAGAGGGAGCAGGGCGATGGATGGGGTAATAATCATCCGCCTCTACCGGACCCTTCTCATCGATGGTCTCCCCCAGAACGTTGAAAATCCTCCCCAGCGTTCCCCGCCCCACCGGAACCTTGATCGGCGATCTGGTGTCCAGCGCCTTCATTCCGCGCCTGATTCCATCGGTGGAGGACATGGCAACGCACCTGACGGTGTTGTTGCCAAGATGCTGCATCGCCTCCAGCGTAACATTGACGTTCTGCGTCAGAGTCGCCTTGATTTCCTCATCCTGGTCATCTCTGGTTATTTTGATGGCATCGTAAAGGTTCGGCAAATGCCCCGGGGGGAACTCAATATCTACAACAGGCCCGATAACCTGGACAACGGTGCCATAGTTTGGTTCACTCAACTCTTATACCTCCTTCATCCTTTCAGGGCCTCCGCCCCGCCGACGATCTCGGAGATCTCTTTGGTAATCGCCGCCTGACGGGCTTTGTTGCTCAACAGGGTCAACTGCTGGATCATCTCTCCGGCGTTTTCCGTGGCGTGGCTCATGGCCACCATCCGCGCCGCGTGTTCACTGGCCTTTGACTCCAGAAGGGCGCGGTAAACCTCGGCGTCGATAAAGCGAGGCAGGATCATTTCCAGAACGGCCCGCGGGCTCGGCTCGATAAAGTAATCACTGAGATAATCTGCCTCGCCATCCTCTTCCGCTGCGGCGGCAGGAGCGCCATCCACATCAATCGGAAGCAGCTTCACCACCTTCGGGTGCTGCCTTCCCGTGGATATAAACTCCGTAAATACCAGATTGATCTCATCAAAAGTATTCCCCTCATAGAGCTTGACCAGGGCGCGGGAGATGGCCTGCGCCTGCGCCATCGTCGGCTCATCTCCGATGGCCAGGAACTCCGCAACGAGGTTGTACTTCCGGCGGCGAAAGTAGTCGCGCCCCTTCCGCCCGATAACGACGAGCCCGGTATCTTCCTCCTGCGCCATAACCGTCTCCGCCTGTCGGATGATATGGGCGTTGAAAGCCCCACAGAGCCCCCTGTCGGAAGTAAAAACAGCATAACCCACGCTCTTCCGCTCGCGCGGTACGAGAAGAGGGTGGGTGGATTCGGCAAAGGCCCCGGCAATTCTCTCGATCATCCCCTGAATCTCCCGGGCGTAGGGCCTGGCTGCTTCAACCTTCTCCTGGGCGCGCCGCAAGCGCGCCGCAGCCACCATTTCCATCGCCTTGGTTATCTGCTCTGTATTTTTAATGCTCCGGATTCGCCTTTTGATGTCCCGCATCTGTTCCGGCAATTAGATCACCCCTGTCGCTCAGGCAGTCCTTTGGATGGAAAAGGCGGCGCCGTACTCATCTGTAAAGTCTTTGATCACCTTGTTCATCCGCTCCATCAACTCGTCGGAGAGCTCCTTCTTCTCCCTGATCTCCGCAAGGATCTCCGGGTGATTGCTCCTCACAAAGCGCAGGAATTCTTTTTCCCACTCCTGGATGGATTCCACCGGGAGGCCATCCAGGAATCCGTTAACACCTGCGTAAATGACAATTATCTGCTCCTCCACAGGCATCGGTACATACTGCCCCTGCTTGAGAAGTTCGGTCATCCTTTCACCCCGGGCAAGCCTGGCCTGGGTGGCCTTGTCCAGGTCGGAACCGAACTGGGCGAAAGCGGCCAGCTCCCTGTACTGAGCGAGATCCAGGCGCAGTCTCCCGGCAACCTGGCGCATGGCCTTGATCTGGGCCGAGCCTCCTACACGGGAGACGGAGATACCCACGTTGATGGCCGGCCTGATGCCCGCATAGAAGAGATCGGGCTCCAGGTAGATCTGGCCGTCGGTGATGGAGATAACATTGGTCGGAATATATGCCGAAACATCCCCTGCCTGGGTCTCGATAATAGGAAGGGCAGTAAGTGAGCCCCCGCCCATCTCGTCACTCAGCTTGGCCGCACGCTCCAGCAGTCTGGAGTGGAGATAAAAGACGTCTCCCGGATAGGCCTCCCTGCCCGGCGGACGCCGCAGGAGCAGGGAAAGCTCGCGGTAGGAGACGGCATGCTTGGAAAGGTCATCGTAGACCACCAGCACATCCCTGTGATGGTTGTACATGAATTCCTCACCCATGGCACATCCGGCATAGGGCGCCAGATAGAGGAGAGGAGCCGGATCGCTGGCAGTCGCCACAACCACAATTGTATAATCCATGGCCCCCGTCTCCTGGAACTTCTCGATGACCCCGGCAACTGTGGATGCCTTCTGGCCGATGGCCACGTAGATGCAGATCACATCCTGCCCCTTCTGGTTGATGATGGTATCAACCACAAGAGCGGTTTTCCCCGTCTGGCGGTCGCCGATGATCAGCTCGCGCTGCCCGCGCCCGATGGGGATCATCGAATCCACCGCCTTCAGGCCGGTCTGCAGGGGGACCTTTACCGGCTGACGCTTGACAACGCCTGGCGCCAGGAACTCCACCGGGCGGAAGCGCTCGGTTTCGATGGGGCCTTTTCCATCAAGGGGCTGCCCAAGGGCGTTGACCACCCGTCCGATCAAAGCCTCCCCCACGGGCACCTCCACGATCCGGCCCGTGCTCTTGACGACATCCCCCTCTTTGATATGCTCATAGTGCCCCAGCAGTACGACCCCGATGTTATCCTCCTCCAGGTTCAGCACCATCCCGTAAATTCCTCCCGGAAACTCCAGGAGTTCACCGGCCATAGCCTTTTCCAAACCGTAAACACGGGCTATGCCGTCACCGACCTGGATGACGCTGCCTACATCGGCGACCTCGATCTCCGACTGATAGCGCTCAATCTGGGTTTTGATAAGAGAACTGATCTCCTCGGCACGAATCCCCATCTTACGTTCCCACCTCAAGCTTTCCTAAAGGTCTTTCAACAAAACGCGCTCCCAGCATCTGCAGGCGTTTTTTGACACTGCCGTCATAAACGCGGTCCCCAACCTTAATGACGAGCCCACCGATGAGCCCTGGATCGACGCTCACCCTCAGTTCGACGTTTTTCCGGGTCATCTTCTCCAGGGCCTGTTTGAGGGCAGCCTCACGCTGCGGGTCCAGGGGAAAAGCGGTTCTAACCTCGGCAACGATAATGTTCTTGAGGTCTCTCACCAGGTCGAGATAGACCTCCGCAATGGCCTCCAGATATCGCTCCCGGTGCTTGTCAATGAGTAGCTCCAGAAAGCTATAAACCAGGCGGCAAACCCGCTCCTGCCACAGTTTTCTCAGCAGCTCTTTCTTATCTTTGGTCGCAACCCACTGGCGCTCCAGCAGCTCCCTCAGCTCCGGATTCTGCCTGAGGGTCGCCACCACCTCCTGGAGATCGGACGCTACAGCTTCGACCTGGTTCTGTTCCCGGGCGACATCAAAAAGACCTCTGGCATAGCGCCGTGCAACCGCTTTCTCGATCAATGAATTTCCCCTACCTCTTTCAGAATGTCATCCACCATGCGCCTGTTGTCCTCCTGGCTGAGATTGCGACCCAGGATTTTCTCTGCCGCCATAATGGCCAGTTCGCTTACTTCCCGGCGCAGGGCAAAGATGGCCTCGTCGCGTTCCCGTTGAATCTCCTGGCGCGCCTTCTCCAGCAGGGCAGTGGCCTCATCGCGCGCCTGAGAGAGAATGGCCGCCCGCTCCTCTTCAGCGGCTTTGGTGGCCCGTGCCACAATATCCTGAGCCTCCTCCCTGGCGGAGGCGATCTTTTCCTGGTATTCCTTGAGGAGGGCTTCGGACTCGGCGCGGTTGCGCTCCGCTGTGGCAATGTTACGGGCTATCTCCTCCCTCCGCTTATCCAGGAACTCGATTACCGGCCCATATCCAAATTTATACAGGATAAACAGGATTACCAGAAAGTTTACAATTGCCCAGATCGCTGTATACAGATTCAGTTCCACTTTTGTCCCTCCAGCAGCGGGTCCATAAATACCCGGGCGTGCACCGACCGGAAACGCGGCACGCCCCGGGTATCATACCCTGAAAAACCTTGTGATGCCAGCCACTTTCTCACGGGGACTTAACCCATCTTGCCGAGCAGCAAGAAAGCAATCAAAAGTCCGTAAATGGTCAAGGCCTCCATAAATGCCATGGCAATAATGAGGGTAGTCCGCAGTTCTCCGGACATCTCCGGCTGCCGGGACATGCCCTCCAGGGCCTTTGCTGCAGCAGTACCCTGACCCAGAGCGGGGCCGATTGTGGCAATACCCATCACCAATGCAACGGCTAAAGCAATGATCGCAGACGTCAAATCCATATTTTCTCCCTCCTTTCTGCCCCCTACCTAAGTTGATTTAAAGGTTATCCTTAAAGCCATCGGTCCACCATGCCCTCAGTGAGCCTCTGCTGTGGCATTGGCGATGTAAATGGCGGTCAGCGTCGTAAACACCAAAGCCTGAATAAAGCCGAAGAGAAGCCCCAGCAGCTGCATGGGAACCGGTGTCAAAGGCGCAAATAACCCCAACAAAACGGCGACCACCGTTTCCTCGCCAAAGATATTTCCGTAAAGTCGCAGGGACAGTGACAGCGGCTTAACAAGCTCTTCAATAAGATTCAAAGGGAACATGAGAAAGAAGGGCTGGAAAAAGTGCTTCAAGTATCCGACACCCTTCTCCCGCAATCCGGCAACCACAGAGGTGATAAAGGCCACAACTGCAAGCCCTGCCGTTACACTGAGGGTGCTCGTAGGCGGCGTAAAGCCCTTAACATGTCCGGCCAGCGGGAGAATACCCGACCAGTTGGAGATCAGAATAAAGAGGAAGAGGGTGGCCAGGATCGGAAAATAGCGGCGCGCCTTCTGCGGCCCCATAATGCCGCCGAAAAAGTTCAGCAAGGCTTCGATGGTATACTCCAGGAGGCACTGAAAACGGCCCGGTACCTTCTGCATCCGCCTGGTCGCTAAAAAGAAGACGAGCAGCAAAAACGCCATAATTGCCCACATGGTCGTTACGTGGCTGGTGACCTCTAGTCCGAAAACCGTAAACAGCACTTGACTACCGTGTTCCATCGACAAACCCCTTTCCAGGCTCCCACTATATCCCTTACATTACAACAATTTTAACCACTTTGCAATCCCCACGTCCAGAAGATAACTACTGCGGTTTTTTTTTGAAAGGACGCTTCCTGGCAGCGATGTATTCGCGCACTATAGTCACATTTTTCATCACAGTCAGCCCAACAGCAGTCCCCACGAGCATCCACATATCCCGGTAAACCAGGAACATGGCCAGGATATTGATGAAGTACCTCGTCAGATAGCAGTTGGTTACCGCCAGCATCCCCTGATCGGGCGGCCGGTCCTGGTTTTTTTTAATCGTCCACTGGAGATAGAAGTGGTTCCCGATGCTAACTGCCGCCCCCCACAAAAGGCCGAGCAGCAGGGATTGGTAGTTCACCGCGCCTCATCACTCCTTACCCCCGTTCTTACAGCCGTCCTCCAGAGCGCTGTTGACGAGCCTGAAAACGCCGCGGAACCCTGCTGCGACCCCAAATAGGGAGAAAATGATGGTCATCCAGGAGTCTTCTTTCCGGAACAAAAAAATATCCAGATAATGTCCCATATAATATCCTACCAGAACCGATGCCACCATGGTAACCCCAATATTCGTCATCAATGCCAGCGCCCGCCATCCTGAGCGGAATCTCTTCTTTTCGTCCATCTCTTTCTCCAAAATCTGTCATTTGAATGCAACGTGAAGAGGCTATGAATAATTATTATTCGCTCTTGATTATGGAAATCCTTCCAGACCCGGTGGATTAGCGAGAAAAATACTTGGCCTCGGCAGCAGGCCGAAACTCAGCTGGAGCGGCAGCCCGCCCGAAATAGGAGAGGATGGCCTGGACGATGCGCTGCGCTGCTCTGCCGTCACCGTAAGGGTTGACCGCCCCTGCCATTTTGAGATACGCCCCCTCATCGTCGAGCAGCCGGGAGACCTCTTCGGTAACCCGGTAACGGTCGGTCCCCACGAGACGGGCTGTGCCGAACGCCACAGCCTCCGGCCGCTCCGTCACCTGGCGCAGCACAAGCACCGGTTTTCCCAGGGCGGGAGCCTCCTCTTGAATGCCCCCGGAATCCGTAAGCACCAGGTAGGCCCTCTTCATGACATTGATAAAGGGAAGGTAGTCCAGCGGTTCGGTCAGGTAAACCCGCTGCACGCCGGTTAAAACCCCGGCCACCTCCCGGCGCACCGCCGGATTTTTATGCACCGGAAAAACCACCCCGACATCGGGATGCGCCAGCAGCACCTCCCGCAGAGCCAGGTAGACGTCCTGCAGGGGTTTCCCCAGGTTCTCGCGCCGGTGTGTCGTCAGCAGAATAACGCGCCCGTTCTCCTGAAACGCCCTGGCCAGTTCCGGTTCCAGCTGAAAAGGCTGCTCCGCCGCCTGGAAAAGGGCGTCGATGACCGGATTGCCCGTGACGAAGATCCTCTCAGCGGCAATCCCCTCTTTGAGCAAGGCATCCCGCGCCCGCTCCGTAGGCGCGAAATGCAGGTCGGAGAGGTGGGTCGTCAGGACCCTGTTGGTCTCTTCGGGAAAAGGGGCATACCTGTTGTAGGTGCGCAGGCCGGCTTCCACATGCCCCACCGGGATCCGGCTGTAAAAGGCGGCCAGTGCGGCGGTAAAGGTCGTCGTGGTATCCCCCTGGACCAGCACCAGATCGGGGCGCTCGCGGCCGAGGACCTCTTTCAGCCCGTGGAGCACCGCATCCGTCACGTCAAAAAGATCCTGCCCCGGGCGCATGACGGCCAGGTCGTAATCCGGCCGCAGGTTGAAGGTGTCCAGCACCTGGTCGAGCATCTCCCTGTGCTGGGCGGTCACCACAACCCTGGTTTCAATTTCGTCCGCATGCGCCCTCAATTCCCTGATCACGGGAGCCATTTTGATGGCCTCCGGCCGTGTCCCGAAGACGCACAAAACCCTGATCTTCTTCATGTCCACACCGCTTTCCCGGCGCTAATCCAGGCGCAAATAGTTCTTCTCAATCAGCTTCTGGATGTGCCGCTCCAGGGCGGCTCCGACATCGGCATCGTACTCCTCTTCCAGCACGAAGAGGAGGGAAACCGCCGTCTGGGCCACATCCAGCAGCTCCCGCAGCACCAGATCCACAACCTGCTTCTCGCTCAGGGATGTCCCTTCACCGCTCATTCCCCGAAACTTCCCGATGGCCTGAGCCAGCTCCCCGGCCTCCTCCATCAGCTTGAGGGCCGTGGACTCCAGCGTCGGCTTGAGATTATTCAGGCGCGGGAGCGTGATGTCCTTCGTCCTCATTTCTCCCATTCTCATCCTCTCCCTTGACATAACCCATACGGACCAGCCTCACCCCTGCCTCCCGGAAGATATCCAGGGCCAGGCTGTCGGGGTAATCCCCTTGAAAGTAAACCTCCCGGATCCCGGCATTGCAGATCATCTTGGCGCACAGGACACACGGCCTGTGGGTGATGAAAAACACCCCACCCTTGATGGAAATCCCGTGGACGGCCGCCTGGATAATGGCGTTCTGCTCCGCATGGAGGCCGCGGCACAGCTCGTGGCGCTCCCCCGAGGGGACGCGCAGCCTCTCTCGCAGGCAACCCACCTCGCTGCAGTGGGGGTGCCCCGCAGGGGCGCCGTTGTATCCGGTGCAGAGAATGCGCCTATCCCTGACGATGACAGCCCCTACCTGGCGCCTGAGACATGTGGAGCGCTTGGCCACAACTCGGGCAATCTCCATGAAGTACTCATCCCAACCCGGTCTTGCCATGTAACCCCTCCTGCCCGTGCACAGCAACGCCGCCGGGAGTAAACCCTGAGGGCTTTACTTTTTCCCCATTTATCGGTATCAGCGGAGCGCAACAGCTGTCTAACTCGCATAAATGGGAAACTCCCGGCAGAGCCTCGCCACGATCCGGCGCGCCTCCTCAATTCTGGCGGCATCCCCCCGGAAGGAAAGCACACAGTGGATCGCCCTCCCGATCTGCTCCATCTCCCGCTCCTTCATGCCCCGGGTGGTCACCGCAGGTGTGCCGATTCTGATCCCACTGGTAACCTGAGGCCCAAGAGCATCCCCCGGAACCATGTTCTTATTAACAGTTATCCCCACTTGATCCAGCATTAATTCGGCCTCACTCCCGGTGACATCCTTACTGCGCAGATCGACCAGGAGGAGGTGGTTGTCGGTTCCTCCGGACACCAGCGAAAAACCGTATTCCTTCAGCACTTCCCCCAGCCGGGAGGCATTCTGCACCACCTGCCGCTGATAGGAGCGGAAATCTTCACTGCCCGCCTCTTTCAGACAAACCGCCTTGGCGGCGATGACGTGCATCAGCGGCCCTCCCTGAATCCCGGGAAAGACCGCCTTATCGATCTTCTCCGCAAAGGACTTCCGGCAGAAGATCAGCCCACCCCGCGGCCCCCTCAACGTCTTGTGGGTTGTCGTCGTCGTGAAATCAGCATAGGGAATCGGGCTCGGGTGCAGGCCCGTCGCCACCAATCCGGCAATATGAGCCATATCCACTAAAAGATAAGAACCGCACTCCCGGGCAATTGCAGCAAAGGCCTCAAAATCGATGCGGCGCGGGTAGGCACTCGCCCCGGCGACGATCATGCGAGGGCGCACCTCTAGAGCCCGCTTGCGGATCTCCTCATAGTCGAGAAAGCCCTTTTGGTTGACACCGTAAAGATAACTCTCATAATAGCGTCCGGAGATGTTGACCCTGCTGCCATGTGTGAGATGCCCCCCGGTTTCCAGCCCCATCCCCAGAATGCGCTCCCCCGGTTTTAAAACCGCGAAATAAACCGCAGTATTGGCCTGGGTTCCGGAATGAGGCTGAACATTGACGTGCTCCGCCCCAAAGAGCTTCCTGGCCCTTTCTATGGCCAGCTCTTCCACAACATCCACGTGTTCGCAGCCCCCGTAGTAGCGGCGCCCCGGGTAACCTTCGGCGTACTTGTTGGTCATCACAGACCCCTGCGCCGCCAGCACGGCCCGGCTGGCATAGTTCTCCGAAGCGATCAGTTCCAGTTTCTCCCGCTGCCTCCGCTCTTCATCCCGGATGGCAGCCGCCACCTCCGGGTCAACGGGCAGCAGGTACTCATCGATGCAGTCCATTCCGTACCTCCTGCTATTCTTAGTCAACAGCGCTGTCTTCCCTTTTTTGAAGACACCTGCCGCAGAACTCCTCTTCGATCGAGCGGATCTTGTTGACTCTCCTTTCATGCCGCCCTCCTTGAAAGGCAGCCTGCAGCCAGGCTCTAACGATCTCACAGGCCAAACCGGCCTCTGTTACCCTTTCTCCCAGGGTTAAAACGTTGGCATCATTGTGTTCGCGGGCAGCGCGTGCGGTAAAGACATCATGGCAGAGGGCAGCCCTGACACCCGGAACCTTATTGGCGGCTATTACCATCCCGATCCCGGTACCGCAGATCAGGATACCGAACCTGCTCTCGCCGCGGGCGACCGATTCGGCAACCGGCCGGGCGATGTCAGGATAATCGACAGCCTCCGTGCTGTTCGTCCCGAAATCGACAAAGCTAACCCCCTCCCCTTTAAATTGCTCCTTAATCAGCTCTTTAAGGTTGTAACCGGCATGGTCGCTGCCAATGGCAATCTGCACTGTCACCACCCACCCCCGCATAAACGAAGTAGACTTCTAGGAGGCTGCCCTTTTTTCCTTCCGCGCACCGAACATTTTTCTACAACATCTTCCGCAGGCGCCGAAAAACGCCCTCCAGGGCGGATGCAAGCTCGGAGGCGCACTCCCGGTAGGCGGCCTCCGGCAGGCCGTAAGGGTCGGGAATGTCATACCCGGCCAGCTCCTTCTCCAAATCCTTTAATTCCTCCAGTTCCCCCCTGATGGCCCAGTTAAGGCCGTCTTTTAAAGCGGAGATCTCTTCGTCGATCTCCCGGAGGCGCTTCAGGACCTCCGCCCTCTCCTCCTCCAGGGCCTCGAGAGCGGACCCGTTGGCATTCCAGTATCTTTCCCCTTTATCCCTTATCCTCCTCATCACTTCGGCCAGCCGGGAAGATGCCGGAAAATCCCCGGCGTCGGCAAACTCCTTCAAAATGAAAATCCTATCCGCTGCCTCCGGGAACAGTTCTAAAAGGCGCCTCTTCTGGGCAGCCGTCATGGTCAGGATGAGGTCCGCCTGCCGCACCATCTCCTCGTTCAACTGCCGCGCCCGGTGGCCGGACAGATCGATCCCCTCCTTCTTGAGAACGGCACACGCCTGGCGGCTGGCCGCCGCCCCGGGGAAGGCGTCCAGCCCCGCCGAGCTTACCTCAACCTTCTCCGCCAGGTCGAAGGAGCGCAGGATTTTCCCGGCCAGCGCCTCCGCCATCGGGCTGCGGCAGGTGTTCCCGGTGCAGACGAACAATATGCGCATCACGCCCTATTTCACCCCGTTTCGAGATCAGAAAAACATTCTCACGCCAATCCCCGCCAGCACCAACCCCCCGGCGATCTCGGCCCACTTTCCTGCCCAGTGACCCAGCAGCTGCCCCAGGAGCAGACCGCAGGCGGTCATTGCGGCGGCCACCAGGCCCAGCACGACCACGAAAGCAGTCAGTCCCTTCATCGTTGCTCCCAACCCGATGCCGGCCCCGAAGGCATCAACGCTGACACTCCAGCTCAAAGCCAGAAGCCCGCCCCAGGAAGAGGCCGGTTTTGCCGGGGGAGGGCTCAGCATTTCCCTGAAGTCCCGCAAACTGAATGCGGTAACCCTCCACGGCCACCCCTCTCCGATCATCCTCAGCCCCAGGATAATCAGAATGAACCCTCCCATCCAGGCGGCCAGCCTTCCGATCAGAGCGCCCAGGTAATTACCAATCAGAACGCCGATCAGCGGCATCAACACATGGAATATCCCCACCATTCCGGCGGTGCTGATAATATAACGGCGGGAGCGATTTCCCATCCCCAACCCCAGGGCCAGGGAAAAGGCATCGGCACCGAGAGCAACGGCGACCAGGATCAACGTCAACAGTTCGTCCAACAGCGAAACCCTCTTTCAGAAGCTTGAATTCAGCGTTTTAGATTTCGTGCTGGGCGGAAGCCCGGGACAGGCGATTCATCACGGCCATCCCCATGCCCTCAGGCGCAACCGCCTCCACAAGCAGCACTTCCACCTCTCGCTCATCCCCCTCCCGAAGGGCGGCGAATAGCCTGCCGGCGATCTCCTCCGGGCGGAAACGGGAACCCAGTGCGGCAAGATAGAAGGGCGGCGGTTGAATGTCGCGGTAAGCCGGGAGATTTTCGCTCGTTGCCAGCACACCAACCCGGCGCCCGGGGTTCGCGGCAAGGAAGTTTCTAACCTTGGCCACCTGCTCCTGGGAGCTGCCGGTTACCACGATCACCTGCGCCCGGGGGGAATAGTGCCTGAAAAGCAGGCCGGGAGAGGGGGCGGCCCTCCTTCCCACTGCCCCCATACCCTGCGGGTTGTTTACAACCTCAGGCACAATCACCTTTCTCCCCAGCACAGCTTCGATCTCTTCCCTGGTCACGCCACCCGGCCTCAAGAGGACGGGGTGCTCGTCCGCCAGGCTGAGGATCGTCGACTCAACCCCGACCTCCGCAGGCCCCCCGTCGAGAATGATCTCGATTTTCCCCCCCAGATCCGCCAGCACATGCTCTCCCCTGGTGGGGCTGGGCCGGCCTGAAATATTGGCGCTCGGGGCGGCGATGGGAACACCGCTGGCCGCAATCAGGGCCAGGGCAATCCGGTTGGCCGGGTAGCGCAGGGCTACGGTGGGAAGCCCTGCGGTCACCTCATCCGGAATCCCCTCCGCTCGCGGCAGAATCAGGGTCAGCGGCCCCGGCAGGAACCGGCGGGCCAAAACCTCTGCGGCTGGCGGCCAGCTGCTCGCCAGCTCCCGCGCCTGTTCCAATGAGGCTACGTGGAGGATCAGGGGGTTCTCCGGCGGCCTCCCCTTCACCCGGAAGATCCTCTTCACAGACTCCGGGTCCATCCCGTTCCCCCCCAGTCCATAGACGGTTTCCGTAGGAAATGCCACCAGCCCCCCCCGGCGAATCACCTCAGCCGCTTCGGCGATCAGGTCGGGATCGGGATCAGCGGGGTCCAATTGCAGGTAGCGCGTTTTCTCCATCTCAGCACCAGCCAGTCGTAACTAGGATTTCCCAAAAAGATGCAGAATAATATCCTCTTCCACAATTAACATGCCTCTCACTATAACGCCATAATTCACCAAAATTTCTGATATTTAGTCATACTATCGGCATTTTCCCGCCGTCCGACTTTCGTATTCCCCCAAATAGTTATATAATCAAAGAGGTTCCTACTAAATTATAGCTCTTAAAGGAGGTACTGTCATTTGTTAGTCGGTCTAATAATCATTTTATTGCTCGTCCTGACACTGCCCTTCTTCGTCAAAGCGGTGGAGCACAACCTGGAGCCCTTTCTCTTTGTGATGGGGCTGGCGGCCACCGTCATTTCCGGAGTTCTGAGCGGACACCTGGTTGAGGAGATCTTCACCAATCATCTCATGTACATGATAACCGCTGCCGTCCTCGTTTTCGGCCTGCTGTTCTCTGTCTTTCAAAACCAGGTTCAAAAATGGATAAGGAGGATTTTGCATCACATCCCTCTGAATTTTTTCGTTTTTCTTGTCATCGCCATCCTGGGTCTGATATCCAGTATCATCACCGCCATCATCGCCGCCCTTCTGCTGTCGGAAATCATCAATGCCCTCCCCATGGAGAGGAAGAAAAAGGTCAACACCACCATCATTGCCTGTTTAGCCATCGGCATGGGGGCTGCCCTGACACCCATCGGTGAGCCGCTTTCCACAATCGTCATCTCTAAAATGGGAGAAAGCTTCTGGTACCTGGCCAGGCTCATCGGCATCTTCATCATACCAGGAGTCATCATTCTGGGCATCACCGGCAGCCTCGTGGCAGGTAAAGGGCAAAAGAATAATAATGAAGCCGAAGAGGGAGAAATCCCCGACCTGGAGGATGAAACCATAACCGGGGTTTTTATTAGGGCCGGAAAGGTGTTCCTTTTCATTATGGCCCTGGAGCTGCTTGGGGCAGGCTTCAAACCACTGATCGATACCTATATCATCCACCTGGACGGACGCCTCCTCTACTGGATCAACATGATCTCAGCCATCCTGGACAACGCCACTCTGGCGGCGGCAGAGATCAGCCCGGAGATGTCAGGCTTACAGATCGAGGGGATCCTGATGGGGCTTCTCATAAGCGGAGGGATGCTGATCCCCGGCAATATTCCCAATATCATATCCGCCGGGAAACTGAAGATCACCAGTTCCGAGTGGGCGCGCCTCGGCGTTCCTCTGGGGCTCGTCCTGCTGGTCACCTACTATCTGATCATCTTCATCCTCTAACAGCGGTTACCAGCCGGGGCAGGCCGCGGTAGTCCTTGTCGATACCGATCCTTCGCCAGCCCTCTCGGTCAAGGATACCGGCGAAGGCCGCGGCCTGCCCCGGCCCCACTTCGCAGGCCAGCAGGCCGCCGGAAGCCAGAAAAACGGCCGCCTGGGGCACCAGCCGCCGGTAGAGATCCAGCCCGTCCTCCCCACCATCCAGGGCAATCGAAGGCTCATAACGCACATCGGGAGGGAGGGTTGCCATTTCCGATGAAGGGATATAAGGGAGATTGGCGGCAACCACCGTTCCCACCCCTACCATACCCCTGGCAAGCAGGGGGGCCAGCAAATCCCCGTGCAGGAACTCCACCCTCTCCCCAACCCCGTTGCGGTGGGCGTTTTCCCGTGCCACCTCCAGTGCCCCGCAGGAAATGTCCGTCGCCAAAAGGCGCGCCCGGGGACTGTAGAAGGCCAGGCTTACGGCAACCGCACCGGAGCCGGTGCCGACATCGGCGATCAGCAGCTCCCCAGCCCCTTTCTTTTCCCTCAGGAAATCCAGCACCCTTTCCACCAAGAGCTCCGTTTCCGGACGGGGGATGAGCACCTCAGGGTTGACGGAAAAGGGAAGGGACATGAACTCCTTTTCCCCAGTGAGATAGGCTATAGGAACCCTCCGGCAGCGCCTCTCCAGGAGAGCGCAAAACTCCTTCACCACCCGGGAAGGAACTTCATCCTCAGAAAACACAAAGAGATCGGTGCGCTCCCGCTCCCAGGCATGTGCCAGCAGAACCTCCGCCTCCAGCCGGGGCGCCTCGATCCCATCTTCCCTCAATCTGATTGTTCCTTTCCGCAAAAGCTCCCTACAGGTCGTCATCACTCTGCCGCTTCTTCCGCGCCGGAAGCCTGTTCCTTCAACTGTTCGGCCCTGTCGGCAGCGATCAGGGCGGTGATCAACTCTTCCAGATCCCCTTTCAGGATCTCCGGAAGACGGTAAATGGTCAGCCCGATGCGGTGGTCGGTTACTCGGCCCTGGGGAAAGTTGTAGGTCCGGATCCGCTCGCTGCGATCGCCGCTTCCCACCATCGACCTGCGCAGGGAAGAAAGCTCACCCTGCTGCTCTTTCTGAGCCCTGTCGAGCAAGCGGGCGCGCAAAACACGCATGGCCTTTTCCTTGTTCTTGTGCTGGGACTTCTCATCCTGACAGGTAACGACGATCCCGGTCGGGATATGGGTAATCCTGACGGCTGACTGGGTGGTGTTGACCGACTGGCCGCCGGGACCGCTGGAACAGAAGATATCAATGCGCAGGTCCTGCGGATTGATCTCCACGTCCACCTCTTCAGCCTCCGGCAACACCGCCACCGTCGCTGCCGAGGTGTGAATGCGCCCGGCGGATTCCGTAACTGGGATGCGCTGCACCCTGTGCACACCGCTCTCATATTTCAATTTGCTGTAAACATGGTCACCGCTGACCTGGAAGATGATCTCCTTAAAGCCGCCCATATCGGTGGCATGGGAACTTAAAACTTCAACCTTCCAGCCCTGCTGTTCGGCGTAGTAGCTGTACATCCGAAAGAGATCTCCCGCAAACAGGGCGGCCTCTTCCCCTCCGGTTCCCGCCCGGATCTCCACGATGACATTCTTCTCATCCCGCGGGTCGCGCGGCAGGAGCATGATCTTCAGCTCTTCTTCGAGGCTTTCCTTCTTTTTCCGGAGTTCCACGAGCTCCGCCTCAGCAAGATCGCGCAATTCCGCATCGGCGCTCTCTTCCAACAGTGACTTGGTGCTCTCGATCTCCTGGCAGGTCTTTTTGAATTCTCTGAAAGCGGTCACAATATCCGTCAGCTCGGCGTGCCTCTTTGCATACTGACGCCATCTGTCGATGTCGGCAATCACCGCCGGATCGCCGAGTTTTTGCTCCAGGTCTATGTAAAGAGCTTCCAGGCTCGCCAGTTTTTCCATCATCTTTATCTACCCCCTTCTTCCACACCCTTTCGTCTGTAATACGCCGGGGGTCATTCCCCGGGAGCAGCCGGGGAAACGAGCACACATTTAAAAGCCGAAATGGCCACCTCGATCTGACCGGCATCAGGCTCACCTGTCGTCAGTTTCTGCAGCCAGAGGCCGGGGGCTATGAGCAATCCCATCCGATCTCTGTATCTCCTGGAACAGCGGATGAACTCGTACCCGAGGCCGGCGATCAAGGGGAGAAGAAGGAGGCGCGCCCCGAATTTCCACCACCAGGGGCCGTTTCCCACAAGAGCGAAAACCAAAATGCTGATCACCAAAACGATCAGCAAAAAGGAGGTCCCGCAACTGGGGTGCAGGCAGGATCGCCGCGCCACCTCCTCCACTGTGAGATCGGCTCCCTCCTCATAGGTGTTGATGACCTTGTGCTCCGCCCCGTGGTACTGAAAAACCCTCCGGATATCCTCAAATCTGCGGATAACCAGAAGGTAGAGCAGAAAAATGCCCAGCCGGGTTACCCCTTCAATGACATTCTGCCCGAAAATCCCCACCTGAAAACGGGCGATGTGCCCCAGCCAGGTGGGAAGCAGGATGAAAAGCCCAGTGGCGAATAGAACGGCGAAGGAGACCGTAAGGCCGATCTCCAGCGCCCCCAGGCTCTCTCCTCCATCTTCCCCGGAAACCAGGGAGGCGGAGAGGCTGAGACTCTTGATCCCGAGCACGAGAGACTCGAGCAGAACGACGGTCCCCCGGATCAGCGGCCACCTGAAAAAAGAAAATGCCTCCGTCCAGGGAGCGACATCTTCTTTGCGAACAACGATCTCTTCCCCCACGCGCACGGCAGTGGCAATCCCTTGAGGGCCGCGCATCATCACCCCGTCAATCACGGCCTGACCGCCGTATTGAAAGGGTGTAACGGATCTCTTACGGAGCAAGGCGCCGCTCTCCCTTCCGGATTGCCTAGCGACCGTACTTCTTCCGGAACCTTTCTACCCGTCCGCCTTTCTCCACGACCCGCGTTCTGGCCCCGGTATAGAAGGGATGGCAGTTGGAGCAAACCTCCACCCTCATCACCGGCTTGGTAGAGCCCACTTCAAACCGGGCGCCGCAGGCGCAGGTGATGACGGCCTTTTTATTATATTTCGGGTGGATACCCTCTTTCATCATCTCACCTCCAGTATCGTAACGGTGAATATTATAGCACAACGCCTGGTTTCCTGGCAAACGGAGTTTTGTCGCCCCTTTGTCGCCGTTTTTCAACCGGTTAGGGAGCAACCGGCTATCGCAAAGCAATACACCGGTCCTGTTAACCAACAACAGAACGGACAACCCTATCAATAACACCAGAGCTGCGAGGATCAGCCGAGGAGGGTGTGCAGGAGGATCGTCCAGATAACCATAAAGAGAAGGGCCGCCGGGTAGGTGGCGCCGTAGCCGGTGGCAACCTCATCGGTGCCGGCGGCATCAACGGCAGCGCCCAATCCAGGTGTACTGGTCATCCCACCGCAGATCGCTCCCGAGAGCAGGATCCAGTTGATCTTCCAGAGGTATCTCCCCACCAGAAATCCGACGAGTTCGGCAACAATCCCCGCCGCCAGCGCTATCAGGCAGAGGATAATCCCCTGCCCCCCCAGAACCTCAACCACACCCGCCCCGCTCTGAATGCCGACGATCGCCAGGAAAAGGGCCAGGCCGAGCTCCCGGAGGTCGCTGAGCACACCTGCGGACATCCTCGTGGTGAAAGGCCCTATTCTTCCTAAATACCCCAGCACCAGGGCGGATATAAGGACGCCCCCCGTGATCTCCAGCTTGATGGAGGTGGCCAGACCGGGTACAGGGATCGGTATGCTCCCGATGATAATACCCGCGGCGATGACGAAGGCGAAACCGATCAGATCGAAGCCGGCTTTACCTCTCCCGCCAGGCACCGTCCTGCCTTTAGACACCTGTTTCATTTCTTTCCGGTAAACCTCAAGCTCTCTTTTAACATCTATTTTGAAGATGACCGGAGCCAGCTGTACGAAAAGGATCACCAGCAAAACACCGAAGGGGTAGGCCACCGCATGGCCGACGGTAATGTTGGGATTGCCCCCGGTGGCCTCCAGGGCAGCCGCCAGGCCGGGGGAACTGGTGAGAGCCCCCGTGTAAGTCCCCGCCACCAGGTAGGGGTCGAATTCCCCCTTACAGAGAAGGGTCAATAGGTAGGTGGCCAGGGCGCCGCTGAAGGTGATGATCGCCCCGAGAAAGAGGAACCTCCAGCCGTACAGCCTCATTACCCTTCCTATGTCCTCCGCTGCCAGAAGCCCTACTGCCGAGATAAACAACACCAGGCTGAACTGGAAGAGCGCTTTGTCGGCCGTGCACCCTAAAGCCCCGGCTATTATTCCCACAAAAAGCGTCCCCGATGTCTCCAGACCGACCCCCTTGATTTTGAGCTTTCCCAGCAGCAGTCCCAGGGCAGTTGTCAGGAACAGGATAAAAAACTCGTTCTTAATAATGCTGTCGATGAATTCCCCCAAAATAAGCCCTCTCCCCTTCACCGGGTGCTGTTCTGTGTTGTTCAGGAATCCCGCCGCCTCAGCGCTGCCCCGGCCGGCAGAAGTGAAGCAGAAACTATGGGGCCGCTTCAAGCTGCTTTTTGCAACTTTTATGCCAGGAAAAGGCCGCATCAAAACCCCTTTCTATCCGGCTTTGAGAGAGCAGCCCGCACCGGTTCTTATTCCCCCCTGACTTAAAGGTTTAAGTCGATGTTGAAACATGAATTCCCCCAGTCCGAGATCCATAATCCGGCGAAGGGCTTAATCCGGCTTTCATGCGGCAGGATGCATAAAAAACAACGCACCCCTTTTCCACTCATTACCATGGATACATTATATTGTATCCATTGAATCCGGACATCCCATCCTCTTTGTTAAGAATCTCCGGACACTTTCCAGGTAATGATCGGAGCAAAACCGCTTTTTCGAGGGTGCGCTGTTCGTTTATACAGATACAGGCCTTGAACGGGGCTCAGGTCAGACCTCCGTTCGAGAAAAGGGTACGGGGCAGGGTCGAAAAACCCGTACCCCGATCGTACTCCCCTGTGACAAAATACCGGAGGGCGGCCATAAACATATTAGAGTTCGAATCTCTTTTCGCGGTAAGCCTTCAAGTAATTCATGCAGTAATCATCCCGACCCGCCAGGGTCTCGGCAGCGATCAGATTGGCCATCATCTGCTTGTCCAAAGGATTGATGATCAGGCTGTCCAGTCCCTTGGCAATGGCCATCACCGCAAAGTTCTGGTTCAAGAGTTTGCGCACGGGCAATCCATAGGAAATGTTGGAAAGCCCGCAGATGGTGTGAACTCCCGGGAACTTCGTCATGATCTCTTCAATGGCGTTGAGAAACTCCACCCCGAAGGTGCTCTTGGTGGAAACAGGCTGGACCAGGGGGTCCACATAGATATTCCCGAGGGGAATCCCCTTCTGGACAAGGCTGTTGATCAGTCTGTCGGCAATCTGCACCCTGTCGGCGCATGTCTCCGGCATCCCCTCATCGCTCATGCAGAGGGCCACAACCTTTAGCTCCGTACCCGCCAACATGGGAAGCATGGCCTCAAACCTTTCCTTTTCCAGGGAAATGGAGTTGATCATGGCAGTCCCTTGATGAACGGCGAGGGCCCTTTCGATGGCCTTGGGGTCGGGGCTGTCAATACAGCAGGGGGCAGGGACCACCTCCTGGACGATCTTCACCAGCCACTCCAGGTATTCGGCCTCCTTCCCGACGAAGATCCCGGCATTGACATCGATATAGTCGGCTCCGGCATCATACTGATCCCTGGCTACCTTCTGGATCGCCTCCGCGTCCTGAGCTTCGATCGCCGCAGCGATGGGCTTGCGGCTGGCATTGATCAATTCACCTACAACGAGCATCATTCTTTCCTCCTCACCGTTTTTCGCTGTTTTGGATTGATCCGTAAACTGGCAAAACCGCTTTTAGAAATTATTCAGCAACAGTCGTCCGCGGGCAGTTCCGGACCCGTTATTGCCCTCTCCAAACATACTCAAAGGCCCTGGCTCAACAATTCCTCCAGGTTACCGGCAACCGCAGCGGGATCCACGGAAATCCGGGCGACACCGCTCTCCATGGCCGCCCGGGCGACACCCGCCGCCACCTGCGGGGCAACCCTCCTATCAAAGGCATTGGGTATGATGTAATCCTCCCTCAGCTCCTCGTCCCCCACAAGACCGGCGATGGCGTAAGCCGCCGCTATCTTCATTTCCTCGTTGATCTGCCGGGCACGCACATCCAGAGCACCTCTGAAAACACCGGGAAAGGCCAGGCAGTTGTTGACCTGGTTGGGAAAATCCGAACGTCCTGTGCAGACGATCCGCGCCCCCGCCTCCCGCGCCGCATCGGGCATAATCTCCGGAACCGGGTTGGCCATGGCCATGACGATGGCATCGGGAGCCATCTTCCGCACCGCCTCCGGTGAAAGCACATTGGCGGCGGAAACCCCGATGAAGACATCGCTCCCCTTCAGCACATCGGCAAGCGTCCCCCGCAGCCTGTCTTTATTGGTAACGGCGGCGATTTTTTCCTTCTCGGGGTCCATTCCCCCCCGCCCCTCGCAAATCGCTCCTTGCCGGTCGCACATGACGATATCCTGCACGCCGGAGCTCAGGAGCAGCTTACAGATGGCTATCCCGGCGGAGCCGGCGCCGTTGATCACTACCCTGATCTCGCCCATCTTCTTGCCTACGAGCTTGAGAGCATTAAGCAGAGCGGCCAGGGTGACGATGGCGGTTCCGTGCTGGTCATCGTGAAAAACGGGTATGCTCATCTCCTCTTTCAAACGGCCCTCAATAGCAAAGCAGTCTGGCGCGCTGATATCCTCCAGATTGATGCCGCCGAAAGTGGGCTCAATGCTCTTGACGACCTGCACAACCTCTTCAACACTTCGGGCCCGGATGCAGACGGGGAAGGCATCGATCCCGGCAAAAACCTTGAAAAGCAAGGCCTTCCCCTCCATAACCGGCAGGGCGGCCTCCGGCCCGATGTCCCCCAGACCCAGCACGGCGGTGCCGTTGCTGACGACAGCCACCATATTCCACTTACTGGTATAATCATAGACCTTATCCACATCGGCGTGGATTTCTTGGCAGGGAACTGCAACACCAGGAGTATAGGCCAGACTCAGATCATAGCCGTTGTTCACCGCAACTTTTCCTTGTACCGTAATCTTTCCCCTGTACTTGTGATGCAACTCTAAAGCTTCTTCCCGTAATGACACAGCCATACCTCCCAGCCAATCGATTGTCTTTTTTACTGCACTCTCACCTCAGGTAAGATGGTACTGCCGAAAGGAATGATCAAGACGCTCTCCCCAGGCCTTAACTCCAGATCAGCCAGATCCTTAAGCGGTTGAAAATAGAAGCGGCGGGCGGTCTCATCATCCAGGGACGACTTCAGCAGCAGTTGGCACCTGCTCACCAATTTGGCTATGGAGACCGCTTTGTGTCCGCCGAAAACAAATCCTTGCCTCATCCGCTCCAGAATCTGCTCAGGTGAACTGCTATTAAGCATCCACTCCTCGAAAACATTGTTGCCGATCCCATCCTGCAGTTCGGCAACCAGCACGAGCCGGCCGCCCGTCTTCACCACCCGCGCCGCGCTCTCCAGGGCCTTCTGCGCCTGGTAGAGGTTGAGATCCTTGGGGTATCCGCCGGCGCTGACGACCACCACATCCGCCGGTGCATCCACGAAGACCTTGTAGTAGTTATCCAGCAGCCGGCACCCTTCCCTGTGGGCGGCCACAGGGTCCCCCGCCATCACCGCGAAGATCCCCTTTTGCGAGTTCAACAGTACATCCACCACAAATGTTCTGGGGAAGAAGCGCCCGAACTCCTCCATATCCTCCCGGACGGGGTTGCCGTCGGCAACGGCGGTCCCGGAGGCTGGGTCCATCATCATCTGGTGATTGTTCTCGATCGCCCTATAGGAGGCAACGCCCGGCAGGAGGGCCTTGAACCCCCCGGTGTAGCCGGCGTAATAATGGTACTCCAGATTCCCGGTCAGGACGACCAGGTCCGCTTCCGCCACCTCCGGGGTCACCTCGATGGGGGTTCCCCTCGAAGTTCTCCCCAGAAGCACGTAGTCGTGCGGTTCTACGGACCGGTATTTTTCAAAGACCTCCTCGCCGAGAATGCTGCGCCTCTCCTCTGCGGTCATCGAGCGATGGGTGCCCAAACCGAAAACGATGGTGACATCCTCCACCCGCACCCCGGCACCGTGCAGCTCCGCAAGGAGAGGGGGGAGGATCAGGTAAGTAGGTACAGGCCTGGTAATATCGCTGACGATGATCGCCACCTTTTCCCCAGGGGCCGCCAGTTCCCTCAAGGGACTGGCGCCGTGGGGATTTCTCAGAGCAGCCCTGACCGCAGCTGCGGGATCGGGCACGGGTTCCGGTTCTCCCGCCGGGGCCAGCCACTGCGCACGCTCCAGCAGAGCCGGGGGAAGGGGCAGTGTCGTCCGCCCGTATTTCAGTCCCTTCATCAAAAACCATCCTCCATCATTGTATTTGCACTTACACCCCGGCCAGCCAGTCCAACCCCAGTTCCAGCAGTTTTCCCTGACGCGGCCTGCCCGCTTCATCCCAGCCGGCCATGGCGTAGTACAGATCCAGGGCCTTCCGGAAATCATCAGGCGGTATGGCCAGACTCCCTTTGTTGGGGCCGCTCTTTAAGGGGGTGAAAAGACGCTCCGGTATGCGGTCATCATCACGCCCGAACCCCTCCCGACAGTTGAACAGCCGGGCCATAGTGTTAAGCCTTTCGCCGGTCTTCATCAATTCCCATAAGCTGGTTTCCCAGCCGGTCACCGCCTCGATGATCTCCAATAGAATATTATAAGGCGTAACACTGCGGGCGATAAACCCAAAAACGCAGGCACCCAGGGAATCGTAGCTGAAATTGAGAAAACTGGTATAGAGAATAGTTCTCACCTTCCGCCAGGAGAGATCCGTTGCCGGAACCCCCTCTAAAATCCCGAGAGGGCGTCCTGCCTTCTGCCCCAGGGGATTTCCGGGAACGAAGAAGGGATCGTGCTGGGCGTACTGATGGTCGGCACCCTGCGGGGCCAGGGCGTACTGCATCCCGAATCCGGTTTTGACCCTGGGGTCGTGCATGGGAAGCTCCTGTCCTTTGACGTGCATCAGGAACCTTTCCGAGCCCTTGCCGATCCTCTTCGCCAGGGCGACCGAACCGTCGGCCAGCCACTCCCCGAACCCCTCCCGGTAGGCGATCAATCGCAGCAGCTCCAGAAAGATACCCTTGTTGCCGAATCGCAGCTCCAGGCCGCCGGTATCTTCAAGGGTGAGCAGCCCGTTCTCAAAGCACTCCATGGCAAAGGCAATCGTCAATCCGGCGGAAATGACATCGAGGCCGTATCTGTTGCAAACCTCATTGGCCTTGGCAACCAGCCTCAGGTCGGAGATTCCGCAGCTGGAACCCAGGGAGGCCAGGGCCTCGTACTCCGGCCCGCCGTAACGGGGATCGACGTCGTACTCCCCGGAAACCCTCACGACCCGTTTACAGCGCACCGGGCAGGAGAAGCACCCTCCCCGCTTGACCAGGATCTCCTGGTTGAGCCTGGTGCCGGAGATTTCCTCATACCCCTCGAAGGTTCCATTGGTCCAGTTGCGGGTAGGAAGCGCCCCTGCAGCGTTATTCCCCTCAACACCACCGGGTGTGCCCATGTCGTGCAGGGCTTTGCTCAACGGATGGACCTTGGCCTCCGCCGAAACCCAGCGGGAGAGCTCTTTGAGCCTTTGCGGATCGCAGACCTCCACCCTTCCGGTTGCGCGCACGGCGATGGCCTTCAGCTTCTTGGAACCCATCACCGCCCCCAGACCGTTGCGCCCGTTGAAGTGCCCCAGCTCATTGAGGATGGCCGCGTAGCGGACGAGGTTCTCTCCTGCAGGCCCGATCTGGGCGATCCGCACCCGCTCATCCCCCAGCTCCTCCTTAATGGCAGCAGCGGCCGTCCCGGTCTCCAGGCCCCAGATTTTCCCGGCGTCCCGGATTTCCACCTTGCCGTCGTCGATCCAGAGGTAGACGGGAGCCTCCGCCTGCCCCTTGATGACTATGGCGTCATACCCGGCCGCCTTCAGCTCAGGCCCCCACCATCCCCCCGCCTCAGACTTACCAAAGGCGCCTGTAAGGGGTGACCTGGCGCATACAGTATAGCGGGGTACACAGGGCGCCACCGTTCCCGTCAGCAGCCCCGGTGCGAAAACCAGCAGGTTTTCCGGCCCCAGGGGGTCGACGCCAGGGGGCATGTCCTTCAGCATGTAGTAAAGGGCGATCCCCGGCCCCCCGCCGTAGGTGCGGTAAAAGTTCTCCCCCGGTTCCTCGACGGATATGTTTTTTCCCGTCAGGTCGACGTGCAGTATCCTGTTGTTGAACCCGTATGGCACCAGTTCCCTCTCCTTTCAGGATAATCGTCATTCGTACAATAACAGTTAACTACTGCATCCCTCTGCGAAGACTTCTTTCACGGACTCCTTAACCACCCCCGAAAATCGGGTAGAGGGCAACCCTGCAGCCGGGCTCCAGCGGGTCATCCGGCAGAAGCGACCTGCCTTCGCAGATCACCAGGTCAACCTCTCCGTGGTTGAGCCCGATTTTCTCCAACAGCTCCCTCACCGTCAGCGGCCGGTTGGCAGCGACGGTCACCAGGCCGTCGTCGTTGGAAACGAGATACCTGAGGCTGGAATAGAGCTCGACGGTGATCATGGCAGGTCACATCCCTCCTGGTACAGGTAAAGTGCTCTTCCTCCTTCCCGCAGGTGGGAAGGAGGAAGAGGCCGTCTTCTTAAAGTCTTGTTAATAAAACCCCATTTCAGGCATCAACGCTCTGCTGCTGATAAGACACGGCAGGCCGGTAGTCGATCGCCTCTTTCCTGGGCTGCAGATGCGGAAAGTCCTCCTTCAGCATCTTGATGCCGGAAATTATCAGCAAGATCAGGACCGGCGTCAACGGCAGGGCGGCAATGATCGATGAAAGCTGCACAGGCTGGAGGCCGCCCACGACCAGGAGCCCGATGGAAACGGATGCCAAAGCAATCGCCCAGATGACCCTGTGCCAGCGGGCGGGCTGCTCATCCCCACGGAGCTTTTTAGTGCACACCGAAGCCAGGGTATAGGCCGTGGAGTCCACGGTGGTGGCGAGGAAGATGAAGATCAGCACCGTCCAGATAAACATGGCGATCTTCGACAGAGGAAGGGTCTGCAATGTCGCCACGATCACGGCGAACTGCCCGCTCTCATTCATGATCTGGGTCAGCGGAGCAATGTGGTTGGCCTCCACGAAAAGGGAGTAGCCGCCGAAGATGGCCATATAGAGCCAGCACCCCAGAGTGCCCCAGAAGCATTCGGCAATTACCAGTTCCTTTATAGTGCGCCCCTTCGAAATCCGGGCGACGAAGAGCCCCATCATCGGAGCGTAGGCGATCCACCAGGCCCAGTAGAAGACAGTCCAGGCCTCGGGGAACCCGCTTCGAGTGATGGGATCCATCCAGAAGGTCATGCGGAAGAAATTGTTGAGCAGCAGTCCCAGGCTGTTAGTGGTCATCTTCAGAATGAACACAGTGGGGCCCGCCAGCAGAACAAAAGCGATCAGTACGAAAGCGAGGTAGAGGTTGATATCGCTGAGCACCTTGATGCCCTTGCTCAATCCCCTGTAAACACTGGTGCCGAAAATGCAGAGCCAGATAAGGACGATAACCAGCTGCAGCCAGATAGAATCCTCAACCCCGAAGAGGCCTTGGAGCATGGCCGATACCGCCGGAACCTCGAGGCCGAGGGAGGTGCCCACGGCGCCGACCAGCCCGAAGCAGATCAAGACGTCAATGATAACTCCAACCCACCCGTCGACAAGCTTCCCAAAGATGGGGCGCAAGGCGGTGCTAAATCGCAATGTCGGCTCCTTGCGGACAAAAACAGCATAGGCGATGGGGATCGTGGGAATGCAGTAGATCGCCCAGGCGCTGAACCCCCAGTGGAACATGCCATAGAGGTGCGCCCATTCGAAAGCCAGCGGCGAACCGGGCTTAACCCCGAAGGGAGGGCCGTTCAGGTAAAAAATGGGCTCCATAATGCACCACATCATGATCCCCCCGCCGATCCCGGCGGCGAAGAGCATGGCGATCCAGCTGAAGGTGGAGAACTCCGGCTCCTCATCGGGGCCGCCCAGCTTGACATTCCCGTACCTGCCGAGGGCCAGCCAGATCAGCACCGCAAAGCAGAAGAACCCGAACAGCAGGAAAAACCAGCCGAAGTGATCGGTAATAAAGGACCAGACGGCATTGACCGCTCTTCCCCCTTGCTCCGGCCAGATGGCCAGGGGTACGCTCAAACCAAGTACAACAAGTAATGAAGGCCAAAACACAGCGTGATTGATTTCGCCTCTTTTTTCCATGGCATTACCTCCTGAAATTGATTGATCGAACTTTCAGCCGCAGGCTGGCAGGCGACTCAGGCGGCGGAATAACTCACGATAAGAATTGTTCTCACCAAAGTTAGCGCCGGTCTTGCGATCGGTTCCTCATCAAGCGCCGCTTTTTACTGCCGGGGCACCTCTTTTACCGTCAGGGGTTACTCCCCTAGCTCTCTTTCTGCCCTGGCGATGATTTTGTCGAGCTCGGCATCAACTTCGGGGCTGAGCGGCTCCACCCGGTGCGACGCCAGCAATTCCTTTGCCTTCTCCCTGGCGATATCTTCAAGCCTGGGGCAACCCCTGGCCTCCCACTCTTCAAAGGTCAGGCGCTGGGAGATCACCGGCCTCCAGAGTTCACCCGCCCGCAGGTGCTTTCTCGTGTGCTTGTGCTCGAGGAAGCTGATCCCCTTTTCCACCACCTCGTCGACGATGGCCACGGCCAGTTTATCCTCATTGACCTCCAAACCCTTAACAGTATGCTGGATGATGGATGACATCTCATTGTCGATGACCAGCATCTCGTAGCTCCCTACCAGGGCGTTGTCGACGCTACCGGCGGTGCCACAGAAGTCGATCCCGATCAAGGCAGGCAGGAGGGCGTTGTAGATGCGCTCGTACCCGCTCTGGGCATCCGCCGCCTTGGAGGCACCGGTAAAGCAGCCCGCCCCGCGGGCAATCCCGTAGTGCCTGGCCAGCTGCACCGCCAGGGCTCCACCGATTCCCATTTCCGGTATCGCCCAGAGCGCCACCCCTGTTCTCATGTCCATAATGCCTCCCGCCCGCGGCGACATCACCACCCGATGGCCGGGGCTCATCAACTGGCAGGCGATGACTGCCGCCAGTATTTCGGCATTATGCTGGGCGACATTGCCCAGGATAGTAATGGGGGAGGTTGCTCCCATGATGGGAGCGGGATCGATACCTAAGGGCAGACCTGCCTCTACCACATCCATCAAGGCCTCAGCAGGCCCCGTACCGAAGTCCAAAGGGCTGATGGGGGAAACCTCATAGTAGCCCAATCCCTTCTCCCGCAGGGCCTCCTCGCTACCCGCTACGGCCAGCAAGACATCATGAATATAAGGCCATTCATCATGCGACTCCAGGCAGAGCCTGATCGGCTTCGTCGTGTTGCGCAGCAACGTCGCAGCTTCGATGGTTACTATTGCTTTTTGAGAAACATCGCGCGGGTAGAGAGGGGAGACGACGTTGATAAATTCCAGGGCATCGGCCAGGCGTGTGAAGTCCTGAAGGTCCTTCAAAAGGGCATCCCTTCTCTGCCCTGTTTCCAGATCGATCACCGCCGGCATGCCTACACATACCTGTCCGTAGGCCCTGTTCCGGCACAGCTCGAGAACATGCTCTCCGTTGCGGCTGGTGATCTCCCACGGCCCGGGGACGGACTTGAGCGCCTTTTCGATGACATCATCGGTAAAGGTAATGCGGTCCTTCTTCTCCTTACACCCGTTGTCCAACAAGAGGCTCCTGAACTTCGGCGAGGTCGTTCTGATGCCGGTGTTTTTCAAAATCTCCACACTGGCCTCATGCACCTTCATCAATTCTTCTTCCGGCAATATTTCGAATTTCATACCGCAATCCCCCTGTTGTTTACGGTCTTAAGCAGTCCTGCCTATAAGCCGCCTGGCAAGCTTCACTGCGGTCGTGGCATCCTCGGCATAGCCGTCGGCTCCGATCTGGTCGGCCCAGGTCTGGTTGATAGGAGCTCCCCCGATCATCACCTTGACCGAATCACGGAGCCCTTCCTCCTTCAATGTTTCGATGATCTCCTTCTGCTTGCCGACGGTGGTCGTCAGTAAGGCCGAAATACCGACGATGTCGGGCTTCAATTCCTTGATCTTTTCGATAAATCTGTCGGTGGGAACGTCGACCCCGAGGTCGATCACTTCAAACCCCGCCGACTTCAGCATCATGATGACGATATTCTTCCCTATCGAATGCAGGTCTCCGTGCACCGTCCCCATGATCACCCGGCCGATAAACTCCCTGTTGACACCTGCCAGCAGGGGCTCCAGAACGGCGATCCCGGCTTCCATAGCCTTAGCCCCGAGCAGTAAATCCGGAAGGAAATACTCCCCGGCTGCGAAGCGGTCGCCGACCACTTCAATCCCCGGGGTCAAACCCTCGTTGATTATCCTCAAGGGTTCAATACCGGCCTCCAGGGCCTTCCGGGTCAGCTCTGGAACCGCATCTTCGTCCCCTTCGATCACCGCCTCCGCTACTTCCTTCAAGATATCCACCTTTTACCAGGGCACCTCCTTGTCGTTATATTTTTTACATGGGGCCGCCGTGAAGGCGGTCCCATGAATAGAACCGGAACCCGCTATTTCTTCTTGAGGCCGTACTCCTCTTCGGCCTCTTCGACGATCTCCCTGATCTTCTCCGGCACACCCGGCGGCAGCGGTTCGGGTTTATGGGTTTCCAGTATATGGATGGCTTCCTCGTAGGCCCTGGCCGTCAGATCCTTCCCGCCCTTTTCGAGCCAGGCATCACGCATCCGGCGATCGAGCAGCTTGCTCTGAGACTGTTCTTTCCTGAAGTTCTTGAAAGTGTGCTCCTTGGTCACGAATTCACCGGAGGATCCCACCTCCTTGATGAGATCCACGGCGAGGGTATCGTCATTGACCGGAATTCCCTGGAGCACCCTGTTGATCATCCTGGCGATCTCGTTGTCAATTACCATCTGAGCGAAATCGAAAGTGACCCCCAGTTCCAGCATCCCCAGTCCGTAAATCAGGTTCGCGCCACCTAGCGCCGCCATCAGACCGGTGATGGTCTTTTCGTGAGCCGCCTGGGCGTCGGGAATCTTGCTGTCAGCCTATCCTCCGGCCACCCAGCTGGGAAGGAGATAGTATTGGGCCAGCTGGGCAACTGCTGCATTGATCATCCCCAGCTCTGGAGAACCGACGGGGGCGGTTGCCGTCTTCAGGTCCATAATGGTGGTGGAGCTGCCGTAGATAACCGGTGCCCCCTTGCGGGTGGCCTGACTCAGGACGATCCCGCCCAGCACTTCAGCGTTGTGAGTCACCAGCGTTCCTGCCAGGGTAACCGGCGACGTTGCCCCCGCCATGGCCATGGAGATGAAGCAGACGGTGATCCCCTGCCGGGCGGCCTCGATGACGATGTCGCAGCACTCGGTTGCAACCAGCTTCAAGGGGCTGGTCGGACAGACAATGGTGCTGTAGATCGGCCTCTCCCGAAGCTTGTCCTTGCCGCCCACGATGGCCGCCGCCATCTCCACGATCTTCTTGAAGTTCTGGACGTTCATGGCGCCGATGAAGCAGTGCTTGGAAATATTGGGGAAGATGGCCTCGGCGTTGTGCAACGGCTGCACCGGACCCGGCATCTCGTCGGCGCCTACCGCCCTGTTGTGCACCACGACCTGGTCAAGGGCATCGCAGATGAGGGCAGCTTTGGCCACATCGTCCTTGGTGGAGGGCCGGTACTCCTTAGTGTAGGGGTCGATGACCCGCAGCCCCTCGCCGAAATTCAGGAAACCGACGCGCTTGCCATCGATCACGTAGTCGTACTTCGGGTTCCTGCCGGCCAGGACGATGGTGCTGGGGGCAGAGCGGATGGCATCTTCCACCAGGTACGGGGGGAACTTGACGATCTCTTTTTCCTCGTCCACGATCGCCCCCGCTCCGTCCAGAATCTCCCGCGCCTCCTTGCTCCCGACATAGAGCCCGGTGTCGCGCATCACCTCCAGTGTGGCGCAGTGGATGGCAAACAACTCGTCTTCGCTAAACATTCTCAACCCGATTCCGTCAACCCGGCTGAATCCCGCCTGTAAGCTTCTGATCAAGGATCTCCCCCCTCATTTTTGAATGAGTTCCAGGCACTTCTTCACGGCATCGGAGGCATCCTCTCCGTATGCATCGGCGCCGATCTTGTCCGCCCAGCGCTGGGTACAAGGCGCTCCGCCGACGATGGTTTTGAACCTCTCTCTCAGCCCCCGCGCCCGCAGCTCATCCTCGAGCTTCTTCTGCTCTGCCAGGGTCGTCGTGAGGAGGGCGCTGGTTCCGATGATATCGGCATCAACCTTGATCGCCTCCTCGATGATCCTGTCCACCGGGACATCACGCCCCAAATCGATGACCTCAAAACCCTGAGTTTTTAGAAGAGAGATGACTATCCCCTTGCCGATGTCGTGAACATCGCCTTCAACGGTGGCGATGAGAATGGTCGCCTTTTTGTCCTGGGCGGCCCCTCCGGCGATGGCCTCCTCCAGAACCCCGGTGACCTTTTTCATCACCTCGGCGGAGAGAATCAGTTCGGGAAGAAAGATCTCACCGCGCCCGAACATATCGCCGACCTTCCTGATCCCGGCGCTGAAACCCTCGTTGAGAACGCCGACGAGATCCAGACCGGCATCAATGGCCTGCCTGGCCACGGCCACCGCCTTATCCTCATCACAATTGGCGATGGCCTCCTGTGCTTCCTTGATAACCTCTTCCCAGCTCAACTGTCGCCCCTCCTTTAAAGCATTTTCACCTTGCGTTTAAAGTTTTCAACGGAATTGATCTTGATATCCAGCAGTCTGGCAATGTTGAACTTGGCTTCGATCCCGTAGGATGCCCGGTCGCGCGCCTGCACATGACCGATATCCAGCTGCTCCCGCAGCTCTTTCATTACATAGGAATCACAGAGATCGAAGACAGAGATCCCCAGCTTCTCGGCCACATATTCCTTGGCTTCTTTGATCTTCATGGCCTTGGACATTTGGACACGTGCCACCAGATCTCCGGCGGTACGAATTCCGCCCATGCCCGCAGCCACTTCGTGGGCGATGGCCATTCCGTAGGCATCGCCGTGGCCAATCTACAACCCGTCGGCCTTTCCTATTTCAACAAGAGCCTTCGAGGCCCGAGAGGTGGCATCGGTAGGCGCCGTGTTGGTCAGGGGAATCGCCCCTACACCCATGCCGGCGTTGACATGGACCGGTATGTTCGACGCCTCCGAACAGGCCTTGGTAAAGGTGACCGCCCGGGCCAGGTTCCAGGGGAAGGACTTGCTGCTGTTGGTGTTGATCACCGCTCCGAAAATGCTGCCCCCAGCCTTTTCCACCACCTTCGCCTGATCATGCGGATAAAGCCCGGCCAGCCTCACCCCGTCATACTCCAGTCTGCCGTGCATTCCCAGCACGAACTCCCCGGCCATCCCCACCTCGATGGCCATATCGGGGTACTTCTTCTTTAAAATTTCCATCGCTTTGAGGGTGGCCAGAAAATCGCCGTCACCTGATGCCCCCACGGTGTCGAAGTTGATCCCGTCGGCCCCGGCCTCATAGAGAATGCTGGCTATGTAGACCATATCCTTGGCCGCCATCTCCACGGCCTCCTCCTGGGCCGCCCTGGCCTCCTTGATCTTCGCCATCGGGAGCAGCTCGGACCAGTTGTCGATGGGCCCGTCGGGCTTGGTGTACAGCCCCAGATTCGGCATCGCCCCGTAAAACACCGGAATCACGCAGTTGAGCTGGATCAGCTCCATGGAGGCTGCCTCTTCGTGCACGAAATTCTTGAGCTGCTTATAGCTGTAATCTGTGCTGCAGAGCTCCATGGTATCGGAACAGAGCGCCCTCTCATGGATAAGGACGGTGGTCATCCGGTCCACCGGTATCCCGGCGCGGACTGGCAGCTTCAAGGTGCCGGCGTCAAAGGTTCCCACCACCTCGTTGCCGCGCTCGATGCTCACCGTTTTCTGAGGATCGGTAACGATCTCGAAAAGCCTCTGCATCTCGTCATCGGTGAGTTCCGGTATCCGCCCCCGCTCGGCGGCATCCAGCATCCCTTCTTCGAGCTCCCGGCGGATCTCCGCCTCGCTCAACCATACAGCAGATCCATCGCCCATTCTAGTGAAAAATTCTGCCACAGCTGATCTTCCCTCCTTATAATTGCCATCGCTTTCGTCAGTTAATAGGGGGGCGTCCCCCTCCCCCCGCTCCCAGAGGAAGGGGACTTTTAGGGTAAGCGATCAACAGATCGCCTGCATTCATCAACAACTCATCCCGTATACTCCTGATACGCCTTTTCTATAGCGTCACAGACAATTTCCACGATCCGGTCGACCTCCTCGGCGGTGATGATCATCGGAGGCGACAACTGAATGATGTCCCCTGCCAGGCAGCGGCAGACAAGGCCGTTCTCGTAAGCGATCTCGATCACCCTCGCCCCGAGCGGGGTGGGGAATTTCTCTTTAGTGGCCCTGTCCTTCACCAGGTCGATGCCCACCATCAAGCCGAGCCCTCTGACCTCGCCGACTGCCTCCAGATTCCTCTCCTTAATCCCGTTCAAAAGCCGCCCGCCCATCCTGGCGGCGTTCTCCCAAAGCCTCTCCCTTTCGATGATCTCGATGTTCTTCAAGGCGACGGCGCAGGCCACCGGGTGCCCGCTGTAGGTGTAGCCGTGGGGGAATGTTCCCTTCTGTTTAAGCACATCGAAGATCTTCTCGGAAACCACCGCCGCCCCCAGAGGCACATAACCGCTGGTAATGGCCTTGGCGAGGCAGATGATATCGGGTGTCGCCTCCCAGTGCAGGATCCCGAAGAGCTTCCCAGTCCTCCCGAAGCCGCAGATAACCTCGTCGTCAACATAGAGGACCTCGTACCTGTCGCAGATCTCCCGGATCTTCTCGAAGTAGCCGGCAGGTGGCACGAACACCCCACCCGTTCCCATAATCGGCTCCGCCACAAAGGCCGCCACATTGTCAGGGCCGAGCTCCTGAATCTTTCTTTCCAGATCCAGGGCGCACTCCAGCCCGCACCCCGGGTACTCCTTCCCGAACGGGCAGAGGTAGCAGTAAGGAACCGCTACATAATCAAATCCGGGGAGCAGCGGCTCAAACCCCTCGTGGAAATTCGGCAGTTTGGTGGCGCTGAGGGCTCCATAGGTGGTGCCGTGGTAGGCCCTCTGCCGGGAGATGATGATCTCCTTGCTCTTGTATCCCTTGTTGTGAAAATAGTACCGGACGAGCTTGAAGACGGTATCGTTGGTCTCCGAACCACCGCTGGTTAAGAAAACATGGGCGTTCTCGATCGGAACCATGGAGGCCACCTTTTCCGCCAGCTTCACGGTAGGGACGGTCGAATACTCGTTGAAGGCCGTCCAGTATTCCAGGGTCAGGATCTGCTCCCTGGCCGCTTCGGCAAGCTCGGCGTTGCCGTGACCGAGGGCGCTGAGCCACAACCCGGCCGTCCCGTCGATGTACTCCCTCCCCTCCACATCGTAGAGCTTGCAACCCTTTCCTGCCGCCATGATCTTGGGACCCCGCTCCATCAGCCTGGTGATGCTTGATGTGGGGTGCAAGAAATGTTCCACATCGGCTTTCTTGAGGGCTTCCACCTCAACAGCATCGTAAGTCTTCATAAGCTACCCTCCGATTTTTAAAAATTAATGGTCGAAATTTTGCCGCTACTTCAAACCAAACCGGATATCCCCGACTCATCGCATCGCCTACTGCAAGTTTAATGCCAGCCCAAAGATGCCGGTGAGTACGGCGCCATTCTCCCGCAACGGGCGCTACCTGACAGGCTAATCACACCAGAACAGCAAGTCAGCGGTGCCTGAAATAAGTTAAATCCGCAAAATGGGTTACCTCTCCCGGAACATCTTCAGCATTCGCTCGGTAACCGCAAACCCGCCCACCAGGTTGACGGTGGCCAGCATGATAGCGATAAACCCCAAAGCTTTGTTATGTGTCGCCGCTGCCAGAGCGGTAGCCACCAGGGAACCGAGGATGGTGACACCCGAAAGGGCGTTCATCCCCGACATCAGCGGCGTATGCAGCAGAGAGGGCACATCTCTGATCACCTTATATCCGGCCGCCGTGGCAACCACAAAGATAAGAATTAATGCCAGAGGGCTCAACCCCTTCACCCCCTAGGCAATCAGCCTCATCGCTTCCAGGGCGCCGGCGTGGACTACCTTGCCATCCCTGGTAACGAGGGAGGAGGCGATAATCTCATCATCGGGATCGAGCACCACCCGACCGTCCTTGACCAGGTAAGCAACGAAGTTGTATATGTTATGGGCAAACATCCAGGTGGAACTCACCGGAACCATGCCCGGGATGTTCTTGGTGCCGTCAATGCTCACTCCATAGAATTCCTTGACCTCCCCGCCAACAGTCAGGGCGCAGTTCCCCCCCTGGTCGATGGCGATATCGATGATCACCGAGCCCGGCTTCATGGATTTGACCATCTCCTCGGTGATCAGAACCGGCGCCACTTTGCCGGGAACGAGGGCCGTGAGGATGATGATGTCTGCCTTTTTGACCGCCTCTTGAATTGCCTCTCTCTCCTTGAGCAACCACTCTTCCGGAAGGTGGTTGGCATAGCCGCCCTTGCCCACGGCCACTTCGGCAGGAACGCCGGTTTCCACGATTTTTGCCCCCAGGCTCTTCGCCTGCTCCACGGCATCCGGCCTGATATCCACTGCATAGACGACCGCCCCCAACCTCTTAGCGGTGGCGATAGCCTGCAAACCGGCCACACCGGTTCCGATGACCAGCACCGTCGCCGGCTGAATCACCCCCACCGCCGTGCCGGTCATGGGCATGAATTTCGCCATGCGGTTGGCGGCCATGAGCACCCCCTTATATCCGGCGACCGTGCTCATGGAGGTCAGGGCATCCATGGACTGGGCGCGGGAGATCCTGGGAATACCGTCCAGCGTCAGGCTCACCACCCCCTTCGCCGCCAGGTCCTTGACCATCTGGTGGTTCGGGGGAGCTGCCGGATGAATAAAGGTCACCAGCAACTGCCCCTTATGCATCATTTCAACCTCATGTTTCCCCTTTGTCTCGTTGAAAAGGGGTTCTTTGACCTTCATAACGATGTCGGCCGCAGCGTAGAGCTCCTCGACATCCCGAATCAGCTCCGCTCCGGCCCGCCGGTATTCCTCATCCTCGATATAGGCAAGCGCCCCGGCGCCACTCTCCACGAGGACCCTTGCTCCGCCGTCGACGAGCTTTTTCACCGTTTCCGGTATGGCGGCAACCCTCCGCTCGCCATGCATGATCTCTTTGGGAACACCGACCGCAAGACCCTTAAACTGCATTTTCTGGCCTACCTCCTTTGTTCTCAAAATCTGTTCGCTACATCTCCAGCTACCACTAGAAGCAAATCGCCAGGTCAGTGGGATGCGCGGTGCATCCCTGCTGCCAACAAAGACCTTGCAAATCCAGTGCCAACGAAAAAAGCCCGCTGCTGCGGTTCATCATTCTCAAAAACTCTTTAATTCTGACTTGATTGTTTCACCGGTGATTTAACAGATCATAAGAAGGCGCAGCGGTGATTTCCCGGAAACGGTTAAGTTGCAGGCACCGGAGGGAAAACGCCGTCGCTGGCACGGAAATTGCACTATAAAACACAAGAAAATGACCAAGCTATTTAGAGAAAAGCCGCCGAAACAACATTCAAGGGAGGGTTTTCTAAACTAATGGGTAAATTCGATGCAATTCAGCAAGCGGTTATCGAGGGAGATGTGGAACGGGTCAAGAACCTGGCGGCAGGGCTGCTCGCTGCAGGTGAAAACCCGCTCGCTATCATCGAAGAAGGCCTGATCGCCGGGATGAATGTCGTAGGGGTGAGGTTTAAAGAAGGGGACATGTTCGTGCCGGAAGTGATGATGTGCGCCAACGCCATGAACGCCGGCGTTGAGGTAGTAAAGCCGTCGGTGCAGGGGGAGAAGATCAAGTCCGCCGGCGTCGTTGTCATAGGAACGGTGAAGGGTGACCTGCACGACATCGGGAAAAACCTCGTCTCAATGATACTGCGCAGCGCCGGGTTTGAGGTCATCGATCTCGGCGTGGACAACCCACCGGAGAAGTTCGTCGCCGCCATCAATGAGCACAATCCGCACATCGTCGGGATGTCCGCCCTTCTGACAACAACCATGCCTGCCATGAAAGAAACCATCGATGCCATCACCGAGGCAGGTTTGAGGGATAAGGTGAAGATCATCGTCGGCGGCGCACCGGTGTCCCGGGAATTCGCCGGGGAAATAGGCGCGGATGGATACGGGGATGATGCCATCTCGGCGCGCGACGTCTGCCTGGAGCTGGCCGGGCAGCAGTAATCCCTGTGCCGAAGATATTCCCGGCAACAACACGTTGAATCCTTTTTTCGTTCCTCTGTTGGTGCCGCCGCTGGCGGTATGGTAGTCTATTGATTTATAATTGATATCGGGGAACCGTTCCTCTGCCACCGATCATCACGCAGGAGACAGCAGAGGGATCAACCAGCAGTCGCCACTCTGGACACTAAAATGAATGGTTCCTCGATATTAATTTTTTTCATAAGCGTTGCAACCTGTCGGATTCCGGCGAAAGTCTTGAAAAAGCCCCACCCTGGGGTAGGGGGGATGGCATTGGCTGCACTAAGAAACCAAAGCGAGCACCGCCTGGAAGGCATTCTGGAGAAGGCCGGCCTTCTCCAAGAGCTGACCGACCGGGAGGCGGCCTTCCTGCTCGGACTGCAAAGCAGGGATGATCTGGACAAACTCTTCAGAACCGCCCGCTCCTTGAGGGAGAGGTTCTTCGGCAACAAAATTTTCCTCTACGGTTTTATTTACCTCTCCACCTGGTGCCGCAATAACTGCACGTTCTGTTACTACCGGAAATCAAATTCTAAAAGCGTGCGCTACCGCAAAACGGCCGAGGAGGTCCTGGACGCCGCCGCCAGGCTGGCCGCATCCGGGGTCCACCTGATCGACCTGACGCTGGGGGAGGACCCGTACTTCCACAATCGAAAAGAGGGCTTTCAGCCGCTGATCGCCCTGGTCCACCAGGTTAAAAAGCGGACAGGCCTCCCGGTCATGATCTCCCCCGGAGTGGTGCCCGGCCGCATCCTGCAGGATTTCGCCACCGCCGGAGCGGACTGGTACGCCTGTTACCAGGAAACGCACAACGAAAGGCTGTTTGCTGAACTGAGGCTCGAGCAAAGCTACCAACAGCGCCTGGCGAGCAAGGAGGAAGCGCTCCGCTGCGGCCTGCTGGTGGAGGAGGGAATCCTGACCGGTATAGGGGATACCGAAAGCGACATCATGCTTTCCCTCCAGGGAATGCGGCAGCTGCAAGCACAACAGGTGCGGGTGATGAGCTTCGTCCCCCAGCAGGGGACGCCGCTCGCCGACCGGGAGACACCGGCGCGCATTCGCGAACTGAAGATCATCGCCGTGATGCGCATCCTCTTCCCGGACCGGCTGATCCCGGCCTCTTTGGATGTAGACGGCGTTGCCGGACTGCGGGATAGAATCAACGCCGGGGCCAATGTGGTCACATCGATCATACCCCCCTTAATGGGGCTGGCGGGAGTCGCTCAGTGCAGAAGGGATATCGACGAGGGAAACCGCACGGTGGCGGGAGTTCTCCCCTTCCTGGAGGAGATGGGGCTGACCGCAGCAACCGCCGAGGAATACTTAAGCTGGGTAGAAAAGGAGAAGGCGAAACTTATAAGGCTGCACGGTACCTGTCTCAGCGGCAGCAATCCTTTCTCAGAAATTTCTCATCAATAAAAAAAAGGAGATCCGCGCATTATGTCGAAAAAGATACTATAACCTGATGATTCATCATCTCTGCCGGTCATTTTTCTGCCGATGGGTTTACGGGGGGTGGATCGGAAGGATCGCATAGACTCTAAATCTATGTAGCCGGGTGCGACTCCCGGACTCCCCGCCAGTTTTCTCACCCTTCTTGAACAAACCGCAATCCGAAGCCTCTTCCACAGTGATTTTAGCGGCTATCCAAAAAGGGGGGTCTTGAGGATGATTCCAAATATGGGTGTGGTTTTCACTTCTCAGGGGGGGGAGATCATCGCCTATAATGAAGTGGTGGAACGCCTTTTCCCTTCCATCCCGTCCAATATTCGGGATATCAGCGCTGAGATCGGCGACAGGGATTCGGAAATTCAAATCACAAAGGTGGATCTCCGTTCCCCGGCGGCCGACAACCCCGGGTTGAATGCCTACCTGTTACACCCCCAAGATCAACTCCCCACCGCCTGCTGCAGGCAGGAGACAGTACCGGCCGGGATGAAAAACCTGAAGAGCGAAGCGCTTCGTCAGGCCCTCGACATGTCCTTCGATGAAATATTCATCGTAGACAAGGACGGCTACATCCTCTTTGTCAACAAGGCGGTGGAAAGGCACTACGGAATCAAGAAGGCCGACATCATCGGCAAGACGGTTTTTCACTTTGCAGACCGGGGAATTTGGGAGCCGCCGATCTTTCCCATAGTCATGAAAGAGAAAAAGATGGTCACCGTGCTTCAGGATACCGCCGTCGGGAAAAAGCTCCTGGTCACCGCCAATCCGGTATTCAACGAGGCCGGAGAGATCGTCATGATCGTCGAAAACGCCCGGGATATAACAGAACTGGAACAACTGAAGATGCACCTCAGTGAGGCTCAAAACATGGCCACCAAATACAAGTGCCAGCTGGAAGAGCTGCTTAAAAAGGAACTAGACCTGGGCGGGTTCATCATTCACAGTAAAAAAATGCAGGAAATCGTCCAAATGGCCCAGCAGGTGGCCGCAACCGACTCCACCGTGCTAATCCTAGGGGAAACGGGTGTCGGTAAAAGCCTTCTCGCCAAATTAATCCACAAGCTGAGCAGGAGAAGCAAGGGGCCCTTTATCACCCTGAACTGCGCAGCTCTCCCCGAACAGCTTTTCGAATCCGAGCTGTTCGGATACTCCCCCGGCGCCTTTACCGGGGCCAGCAGAACGGGAAAAATAGGCCTCATCGAACTGGCAGAAGGAGGCACCCTGTTCCTGGACGAGATCGCCGAGATACCGCCGAGGCTGCAGGCCAAACTCCTGGAGGTCATCGAGGAGCGCCAATTCATCAACATCGGCGGCAAGGCCCCCAAGAAGATCGACGTCCGGATCGTGGCGGCCACCAACCGCGACCTTAAAAAGTGCGTCGCCAGCGGCTCTTTCAGAGAGGATCTTTACTACAGGCTGAACGTCATCGAGATCACGATCCCCCCTTTGCGGGAGCGGACGGATGAAATAATCCCTCTGGCAGAGCACTTTCTGGCCACCTACAACAGAAAGTACGGCACCAGCAGGCGCCTTTCCGAAGATACCCTGGACATGCTGCTCTCCTACTCCTGGCCGGGCAATGTGCGGGAGCTCGCCCATGTCATCGAAAGGCTGGTCATCACCGTACCGGAGGATGTGATTAAACCGCAATACCTTCCCCACCTGACGGTCAGAACGAAAGAAGAGGAAATAGACGAAGGAGAGCTTTCCGTCACCAAGCTGATGCCGCTCGACCGCGCTCTGGAAAAGGTCGAAAGAGAACTGGTAACAGCGGCCTTTAAACGGCTGAAAAGCTCCTATAAGGTCGCCAAGGCTCTGGGCATCAGCCAGAGCAAAGCCTACAGACTGATGCGCAAGTTCAACTGCGAGGGTGAATGAAAAAACAGTGGGCGGATGGCCGATTCCGCCCGGATTTTTTTGTTCCCCTGCTATTGAATCTCCCTGGTCAGCTTTTCTACCGTTTCGGCAGCATCCCCCTGCAGCAACACCACGTTCGGCCGGTCATAGAGGGGGTTAGGCACTCCTGAATACCCCGGCTTTGTATCCATGTTGCAGACCACCACGTACTTAGCCTCATCCACCCTGAGGATGGGCATTCCGTAAATCGGTGTCCCCTCAGCGGTGATGGCGGCAGGGTTGACGACATCGCACGCTCCGATGACGACAACGACGTCCGTATCCTTAAACTCCGGGTTGATGGCTTCCATCTCATAAAGCCGGTCATAGGGAACATCCACTTCCGCCAGGAGAACGTTCATATGGCCGGGCATTCTTCCCGCTACCGGGTGGATGGCGAACTTGACCTCCTTCCCCTGTGACTCCAGAACATCTAAGAGCTTTTTCACTTGCCACTGGGCCTGGGAGACGGCCATGCCGTATCCGGGGACAATAATCACCTTCTGGGCCTCCTTGAGGAGGGAAGGCGCATCCAGGCTCTTCTCGCTCTCTGCAGTGCCGCCGTTTTCTCCGGCGGCCGGGCTCAAGAGGGAATCCCCCGCCAGATTAACCGCGGCCACACTCCCGTTCAGCACCTCCAGCAGGGAGCGATTCATAGCCCTGCACATGATCCCGGTGAGGATGATGCCGGCCGCACCGACAATCGCCCCCACACTCACCAACAGGGGATCCCCAATGGTCAGGCCGCAGATGGCTCCCGCCAGCCCGGAATAGGAGTTTAAGAGAGAAATCGTGATCGGCATATCGGCGCCGCCCACCCGTATGGCGAAGAGCACACCGAAGCCCAGGGAGAGCAGCGTCACCAGCACGGAAACCACCACGGCAGCGGCGGCAGAACCGAAGGAGCCCGCTGCGACCAGCACCCCCAGAATGAGGAGGCAGAGGGCGTTGACAACATTATGCCCTTTGATGACGAGCGGCTGTTGAGGAATGCGCCGGTCCAGCTTCCCGGCGGCGATCAGACTGCCGCTCAAAGTGACCCACCCTACTACCAGGGCAAGCTGACTGGTGAAGCGGCTGAAAAGCCCCATTTCCGGATAGGTCTCAAAAATCACCACCAGGGCCACCAGGGCGGACGCCCCACCCCCCAGCCCGTTGAACAGACCCACCATCTGCGGCATCTGGATCATGGCAACCTTCATGGCCATCAAATAGCCGATGATCGCGCCCAGCAGAACGGCAAGCCACAAGACCGGAACATCGGCGATCCCGTTGTAAAACAACACCACCAAAACGGAAACAAACATGCTGAGGGCTCCCAGGCGGTTCCCCAGCACAGCGGTCTTTGGTGAGCTCATCAACTTAATTCCGTAAAGAATGACAACTGCCAGCACAATTGTAACAACTTCATAGAACCCCAATTAAACCCTCACCCCATCCGCAAATATTATTGAGAGATCAGAAATGCGACTCCTGCGAAGAAACAGCATCCTTCACCAAAATTACCCTGCCAACCGCCCCCATCGTTAAGTTTTCAGCCGCTTCCTGCTACTGCAAACGGCCGAAACCCTCTCGAAACCCCGGCGACTGCCGCTTATCAACCCTTCCAAAAAGGCCGGGTCGGGGAGGCAACCTCTCCTTACCCTCCAATAGCAAATATAATGCCAGAAGAAAAACCTTGTTCCTTCTGGCACTAATCCTTGCGGGCTGCTTCCTGTTAATGCAGTTTTGAAACAAGCATTAAGTTTTGATTTAACGGCACCTAGAACCATTCATCTTTGCGGACGGGATGCCCAATACTTGAAGCCCTCGATGGCCGCCAGGGGCTTCAAGCAGTTCTTTTGAATTCGCCTCCCGGTTAACAACAGGCAAGGGCGAAAGAAAAGTCTACCTCAAAAAGGGCAGGGGATCAACCGCCCGGTCGTTGATCCGCACCTCGAAGTGGAGATGCGGGCCTGTTGCCCTGCCGGTGTCCCCGACGCGGCCGACGACCTCGCCCCTTTCCACGAAGTTCCCTTCTTCTACCAGAAACTCCGAAAGATGGCCGTAGAGGGTCTTCAGGCCGCCACCATGGTCAAGGATCAGTGTATAACCATAATAAGGAAGCCAGCCGGTATAGATGACCTCACCCCTATCAGCCGCTCTGATGTCATCCCCTCCGTCACCGGCAATATCCAGCCCGTGGTGAAACTCACCGCCGCGCGGCCCAAAGAGGGATGTCAGCTCCCCCCGTAAAGGCCAGGCTAGGAACCGTTCCTCATCTTGCTGGCTGTAAGCTGCAGTACCCCCCGCAGGCTGAGCCGCCGGCAAAGGGATAACCAGCTCCCTCCCTGCGGCCAAAGCCTCTGGATCCTGGATCCCGTTGACGGACATTAAGTGCCTCACACTCACCTGATAGCGGCGGGAGAGCGACCAGAGGGTCTCCCCGCGAGCAACCCGGTGGGTCTCCCCCCGGACGGTGGGCAGAATGAGGACCTGCCCCGGCAGGAGAAGGCCTCCATCGTCAATCCCGTTCACCGCAGTAAGGGTGCACAGATCGACACCGAAACTCCGGGAGATGCTCCAGAGGGTATCCCCCGGGCGTACCTCATAGGAAAGGTAACGGGGGTTTCCTCCTTCCACCACACTGCTATCCACCGTTTCTGCCCAGGCGGATGAAAATCCATCCTCCGGGAAAAAACCGGCGGCCTGCTGATTGGGAAACAACAGCAATCCGGCCAGGATGAACGAAAGAAAGGCCAGCACTTTGCTCTTGTGCATGGCAACTCACCTCTTAAAAAAAACCGGTCACCATGCTATTTTCCCCCATCTGCAGGAAAATATTCGCTGGCGCCTTATGGAAGGGGGTTCAAGAATTAACGCCCTGCTTAAGATCGCGCCGGCTGGCTGAGGGGCAATTTACGGCATGGCAAAAGCTCCCCAAGGTGGCTTTCGGCGTCGTTTTAGAGAGGGAAAGGGGAAGCCGTCCAAAAAAGACACTTGGGATGACTTCTCCTCTTACAGAGAGCATCCTGATAAAGCAATCAGCAAAAACAAAGAAGACACCCATGCCGCCTGGGGCGGCACCAACAGAGCATGAAAATAACCGACGGGTCTGCCGGCGAGCGACCTATGGAAGACCGGGTAACAGGACAGGCGAAGCGAGGATGACAGGTCGGGATGCGAGTACAGACACCTAATGAGCTTCGATGGAATGGATTTGCTGCGAGGCCAAACGCTGCATTCGGCAGAAGCAGTTCGCAACTTGTTACGCAGCATCCCAGAGCTGTCCCGAAGCGAGCCGTCGTCCTGTCCGGCCTGGAATCGGGAGTCGAGCGGTAGACCGGCAGGGTATGCGGTCTATTTTCATGGCAGGAAAATCGCACCGGCACCACGAGAAGAAAGGGCAGGCATACGGTCAGTCCTTAAAAAGCTCCGGCAGAGCCCGCAGCAGGTCGCGGTTGGCCTTGGTCTTCTGCATGGCATCGATCAGCATCTCGATTGTTTCAGCTGTACCGTAAGAGGCGAAGAGCCTGCGGAAGTTCCAGACCAGCTCCAGCTCCTCCTTGCTGAGCAGGAGCTCCTCCCGCCGGGTTCCGGAGCGCTTGACGTCAATGGCCGGAAAAATGCGCTTTTCGGAAAGCCTTCGATCGAGCACCAGTTCCATATTGCCGGTTCCCTTGAACTCCTCGAAGATCACATCATCCATCCTGCTGCCGGTTTCCACAAGAGCGGTGGCCAAAATGGTGAGGCTTCCCCCCTCCTCAATCTTCCGGGCGGCACCGAAGAAGCGTTTCGGTTTATGCAGAGCCGTTGGATCAACTCCACCGGAGAGGGTACGGCCGGAGGGAGGAACGACGAGGTTGTATCCCCGGGCAAGGCGGGTGATGCTGTCCAAAAGGATGACCACGTCCCTCTTGTGCTCCACCAGCCTTTTGGCGCGCTCCAGGACCATCTCGGAGACTTTAACGTGGTTCTCCGGAGGCTCGTCGAAGGTGGAGCTGATCACCTCGCCGTCCACCGAACGCTGCATGTCTGTAACCTCTTCCGGCCGCTCGTCGATGAGGAGCACCATGAGGATCACTTCGGGGTGGTTTTTGGTGATGGCATTGGCGATCTTCTTCAGCAAAAAGGTTTTGCCGGCCTTGGGCGGAGCCACAATCAGCCCGCGCTGCCCCTTCCCCAGAGGAGCGATGAGGTCGATGATCCGGCAGGAAATGTCCCCCGCCTCCTCCCCCTCCAGGGTCAACCTCTCGTTGGGGAAGATGGGCGTCAGAGCGTCGAAATGTAGCCTTTTGGCGGCCTCTTCCGGGTCGTACCCGTTGACCGTCTCCACCCTTAAAAGGGCATAAAAGCGCTCCGTCTCCTTGGGCGCCCGGACCTGCCCGGCCACCCGGTCCCCCGTCCTCAAGTCAAAGCGGCGAATCTGAGAAGGCGAAACGTAAATATCATCGTGGCTCGGCACATAGGCGAAGGGCCGCAGGAACCCGTAGCCGTCGGGCAGGATCTCCAGAACCCCCTGAGCAAAGAGCAGCCCGTCCTTTTCTGTCTGGGCCTTCATGATTTCAAAGATAAGCTCTTTTTTGCGCAACCGGGAATAACCGGTCAGCTCCAGCTCCCGGGCGATCTGCAGCAGCTCGGCCATGGTCTTTTGCTCTAATTCCGCTAGGTTCAAGGAAATCCTCCTGTTCTTAACTTTTTAGATTAAGAATTCTATTAAGATTAAAAAAATTAAAAATCATAGAGTTTTTCGGTAATGCACAAAGGCAAGCATCAAGAGGGAAACAGCAGGCACAGACCGGGGATGTTCTGATCCCAAATGAATGCAGCTAATTGACAGTGGGGAAAACACCCTTAATCAGTCCAGGACGCGAGGAGGGTCCCAGCTTGTTCAGAGAAAAGCGGCTGACTTAGCCTGGCGGAAAGCGCCCCTTGCGAAGCGCTCTGCAGCTCTCTACACTCCCATTATACCAGCCATCGTTCAAAACACAAACCACTTCTTCGCAACCAGAACCGCATTCCTGACGAATTTCCCAGAAGGGAGAAGTGCTTGGGCCAAAGGGGGTAGAAACAGCACCAGGTTATAGTAAATGTTATCATCTCTGTTATTTTATGTCAAGAAGCGATCCCTATCTCCTATCCCCCTCAATTTCTTTCTTCTCGCATCTTTGCCCAATCGGCAAGGAAACGCTCGATGCCGCGATCGGTTAAGGGATGCCGGAACATCTGCTCGAGCACACGGAACGGCACCGTGGCGATATCCGCTCCCAACCTGGCCGCCTCCAGCACATGGCGGGGATGGCGGATGCTGGCCGCAATGACCTTCGTCCCAAACCCGTAATTGTCGAATATCCGGACGATATCCTCTACAACATCCATCCCCTCCTGGCCGATGTCGTCGATGCGGCCGATAAAAGGGCTGACAAAAGCCGCTCCGGCGCGCGCCGCCAGCAGGGCCTGAAGGGCGCTGAAAACAAGGGTGACATTGGCACGGATGCCCTCTCCGGCCAGAATCCGGACGGCCGACAACCCCTCAGGAGTCACCGGTATTTTCACCACAACATGCGGATCGATGGCCGCCAGATCCCGCGCCTCCCGGAGAATCCCGTCAGCGTCCTGGCTGATTACCTCGGCGCTGACTGGGCCCCGGACGATGGTGCAGATCTCCTTGATAATCCCGTGAAAATCACGGCCGCGCTCCTTGGAAACCAGGGTCGGGTTGGTGGTGACTCCGGAGATCACACCCCATTCCGCAGCCTTTCTAATTTCCTCCACATTGGCAGTATCCAGATAGATTTCCAAAGCACTTCCACTCCTTGATCTACACGTTTATATATTCAATGCCTATCTATGCCTTGCCCGCGGAGCCGAAGAGCCGAATCTTCTCCCTGATCACCTGACAGGCCTTCTCCCGAGCGGGGCCTAAAATCCGGCGGGGGTCGATCTCTGAAGGATCGGCCTCCAGGCGTCGGCGGACCTCGGCCACAAAGGCCTCCCGGATGTCGGTATCGATATTCACCTTCCGCACCCCCAGGGAGATCGCCCTTCTGATATCCTCGCCGGGGACACCCGAGGAGCCGTGCAGCACCAAAGGTACCCCAGTCAGTTTTCTGATCTGCGCCAGTCGGTCGAAGTCCAGCTCAGGTTTCCCGCGGTAGCGCCCGTGGGCGGTTCCGATAGACGGGGCCAGGGCATCAACCCCGGTCTCCCGCACAAAGATTCTCGCCTCTTCCGGATCGGTAAAGAAAGCCTCTCGCTCGGAAACCCGGACCTCATCCTCTACACCCCGGATGCGGCCCAGTTCCCCTTCCACAGAGACCCCTACCGCATGGGCGACCTCGACGACCCTTTTGGTGATGTCGATATTCTCACTTAACGGGTGGTGCGATCCGTCGATCATGACCGATGTAAAGCCGTTCCTGATGCAGAGCATCACCTGCTGAAAGTCCGTTCCGTGGTCGAGGTGCATGGCCACAGGCACACTGGCAGAAGCGGCAGCCTCCCGGATCAGGGCCACAATATAGCCCATACCCGCGTACTTGATGGCACCCTGGCTCGCCTGGATAATCACCGGAGAGCGTTCGGCCTCGGCCGCCCGAATAATAGCCTGAACGATCTCCATGTTGTTGCAGTTAAAGGCGCCGACTGCGTAACCGCCTGCTTCGGCGCTGGCGAGTATTTCCGCACATGTGACCAGACCCAAGGCTCAAAATCCCCCTATTCCTTGGAACGCCTTTTCCTGCTCTTCACCTTTCCCCGCCCTACCCACTGGAGGGTGCCGGGTTTAAGAACGATTTCCCAGGTGTTTTTGATGGCTTTGCAGTCCTCTTTGGTCTCGGCGCCGATCACGCCGACCGCTCCACAGCGCGAGCATCGCAGCTCCACGCGTTCGGCGAAGATCTCCACCTCGATCTCCGGGTTCCCGCACTGGCAGGACAGCTTCCCTTCCGAAGCCAGTTTGTGCAAGAAGTCCAGAATCTCATACATAATCTCAGGGTTGGAAAAATAATCGGAAAACCCCAGATCCTCCGCCATCTCTCGCAGGGACTTCTCCTGTCTGGCGATGCACTTCTTCACCTTCCGCCGCGGTCCGATAAATCCCACCTCAAGCCCGGTCTCCTCGCAGATAAGGCTGATGACATCAGGGGACCAGATCTCTTTGAAGGAATACTGGTAAAGGTGCCTCGCTTCACACATCAAACAATCCAGCTGCATGTAGTAAACCTTTCTGTCTCTGGTAGCAATGGAGAGCAGGGGGGCTCCACAGTCACAGGAAAAGCGCACCGTCCTGATCTGACCTGCAAAATGAAAAAGCGATAAAGTGTAGTATTTTATTTTTCCACATTCGGGGCAACGTAATGCAACTGCAGTAACTGCCTGAACGATCATGTGTCTAACCTCCTCCGCCTCTGCCGCCTCACATGCACCTTTTATTCTCCATCTATCTGTTAAATCCTTTAAAAAAATTCAGAAAGTTTACATTTGAGTATCGCCCAGAGGCGCCTTCTGAAAACCGCTCCCCTCCGGCAGCATCTCCCCCCGGTAAACCCTGGGGACAGATGCCCTGATCACCGTGCGCCGTGCCTGCAGAAGCACCGGCGTCCCTACTTCCACACCTGGTATCTTGCCCACATCGACACAGCTTAATTCCATTCCGATCCTGCCTACGACCGGAGCGGAAGCACCGTTGATTATAACATAACCGGTGCCGACCGGAAAACCCAGATAATTCAAAACAATTTTTCCCATCACTTTGATGAGGTCCCCCATACCGACAGGGCGCGGGCTGACGTCGATGCCGAAGCCGTCGCTGTAGCCCACGGGTATCACCGCCAGGAGAGTATCCCGGCGCACCTTATGGGTTCTCCCGTAGCCGACCGTGTCCCCCTTCTGCACCCTCTGCAGGTGCAACACCCGCGCCCAAAAGGACCAGGTACCTGCCAGCTCCAGAGAGTTCTGCGGCACCCCGGCGGGGAGTTGGCCGTATAAAAGAGTACCCACCCGCACCATCTCCAGGTGCATTTCCGGGTAAAGGAGGGCCGCAGCGCTGTTGCAGACATGCCGCAGGGAGAAGACCACTCCCCGTTCCGCCAGGTGGCGCACCACATCCTGGAAAACCCGAAACTGATGCCTGGTGAAGGAGGGGTCCCCGGCAGCAGAAGCGAAGTGGGTGTAGATCCCCTCCCATTCCAGCTCTGCCAGGGAGAAGAGCTCAGCCGCCGCATCCTTGAGGGCAGCCGGCTTCAAACCGGTCCTTCCCATCCCCGTCTCCACCTTCAGGTGAACGGGAACCCTCTTCCCGTATCGGCGCCCGGCATCGGCCAGCCGCACCGCCTGCTCCAGGCTGCTGACCGAGGGAGTCAGCCCGTACCTGAGCACCGCCTCCTCCTCGCCGGGTAAGAGGGGGCGGAAAACAAGGATAGGCGCGGTGATCCCGGCCTCCCTCAAAGACATCCCTTCTTCGGGATGGGTCACCCCCAGCATCGAGGCCCCCTTCGCCAGGGCTGTGCGGGCCACCGGGACGATACCGTGCCCGTAGGCATCGGACTTAACAACCGCCAGCAGGCGCACCCCTTCCCCCAAGAATTCCCTCACCTGGGAGACGTTGTGGGCAACTGCATCGAGATCAACCTCTATCCAGCGGGAATGCAGCATTCTGTCTTCTGTCATCTGCTCTCACAGCTCCAGACGTTTCACCATATCAGCACATCTCTTTCAGTGCCGTGTTCCCTCACCGGACGGCTCCGGCGTTTTCGATCGGCGGCCGCCAATCAGCGCTACAAAAAGCTATTCCATCTCCTGCTCCCCGCCCTTGCGGCGGTGGGTGAACCTCAAATACAGGGGGAACACCCGCCTCCAGAGAAAGTACCAGAAGGTGGAGAGAACGAGGTCGTACTCCCCGATAAATTCGGTGAAGCGCCCCCCGAAGCCCTTCTTGAAGCGATAAAGGCCGGATAAGGGGTTGCCGGGGTCGTCCGTCGGAGGCACTCCCCGGAAGTCGTAGATCCTGCACCCCAAGGACTTCGCCCAGCGGATCATCGTCCACTGCAGGAGGTTGTTGGGCATCACATTGCGATGCCGGCTGCTGGAGGCACCATAGAGATACCAGACCTTATCCCCGCAGTGAAAGGCTATGGTTCCGGCTATCACCTCACCCCTGTATTCGGCCAGAAAAAGCCGCGCCATCCCCTGTTCTACGAAGAGGTCCCACATTCGCTCGAAGTAGCCGAAGTTACGGATCAGAAAGCCGTCCCGCTCTGCCGTTTCCTGCAATATCTCGTAAAATACCGCCAGATCTTCTTTCTTCTCGGCCGTCCGCACCACAACCCCTTTGCGGATGGCCAGGCGCAGATTGTATCTAGTCTTGCCCGCCATCCCCGCCAGCAGTTCATCCTCAGAAGGGGTCAGGTCCAGCCGGAAAACGTAGCGGGGCTGCACCCCGCCGAATCCCGCCTTCTCCTCCACCGGGCGCAATCCGTGTTTTTTCAGGCGCTCTCCGGCCTCCCTGTCCTCAACGGGAATGTCCGGGTCGACCTTGATGAAGATCGCCCCGTGGCTCCTCCCCAGCCTTCTCAACTCCTGCCAGAAGAACGCCTCACCCTCCTCATCGCACTCCCTGCCCAAAACCGGTCCGCGCGGGGCATAGAGGATGGACTTCTTAAAATAGGGAATCGTCCTCTTCAAGAGGGAAATGGCGGCAATGGGAGTGCCCTGCCTGGTGATCAGAAGGCGCAGCGGTAGCCAGCCGGTCCCCCTTTTCAACTCCCCCCACTCGTAGGTCTGGAGGAAGTGCGGTTTGGGAGAGGTGCTGATAAAGCGGTTGAATAAGTCCTTCTCTTTTTCTCCGATCAGGTGCACCTGATACAAAACGACACCCCCTTAACCTAGGGTCGCCCCGACAAAGTCCCGGAAGAGGGGATGCGGCCTGTTGGGACGGGACTTGAACTCAGGGTGGAACTGGCAGGCTACAAACCAGGGATGATCGGGAATCTCCACGATCTCCACCAGGCTCCCATCAGGCGAGGTTCCGGTGATCTCCATCCCCCCCGCAGTGATAACATCCCTGTAGGCATTGCTGAACTCATAACGGTGGCGGTGGCGTTCCTGCACATTCTCACAGCCGTAGGCCGCCGCCGCCCTGCTTCCGGACGACAGCTTGCAGGGGTAGCTTCCCAGGCGCATCGTCCCCCCCAGGTCCTTCGCCCCCTTCTGGTCGGGGAGCAGATCGATGACGGGATGAGGGGTCTGCGGGTCGAACTCCGTGCTGTTCGCCCCTTTAAGGCCGCAGGTGGAACGGGCAAACTCGATCACGGCGCACTGCATCCCCAGGCAGATCCCCAGGAAGGGAAGCTCCTTCTTCCTGGCATAGGAGATGGCCTTGATCTTGCCGGCGATCCCCCTGCTGCCGAAGCCTCCCGGCACTAGGATTCCGCGCACCCCATCGAAGATGCGATCGGCATCCCCCGCCTCCAGCTCTTCGGCGTCCACCCAGGTAATATCCACCCTCGTCTGATGGGCGAGACCGCCGTGGCAGAGGGCTTCTGCAATGCTGAGATAGGCATCCTTGAGCTCGATGTACTTCCCCACAACCGCCACCCGGACACTCCGCCGGGGGTTATAATAGCTGTCGACGAGCCCCCTCCATTCCTCCAGTTCGGGTGTTCTCTGGGGGAGCCCGAGGCGCTCGCAGACGATCTCCGCCAGGCCCTCCTTCTCCAAAAGCAGGGGGACCTCGTAAATCGAGGCCGCATCCACGGCCTCGATGACGGCTTTCTTGTCGATATCGCAGAAAAGGGCGATCTTATCCTTAAGCTCGCGGGATAGAGGGGTTTCGCAGCGGCAGACGATAATGTCCGGCTGAATACCGATAGAGCGCAGTTCCTTCACGCTGTGTTGGGTGGGCTTGGTCTTCAGTTCCTGTGCAGCTTTTAAGAAGGGTACCAGGGTGACGTGAATGTAGAGCACATGCTCACGCCCGACGTCGGTTTTCAGCTGCCGGATCGCCTCCAGAAAGGGCAGGGATTCGATGTCCCCTACCGTCCCCCCGATCTCCGTTATCACCACATCGGGGCCCTCGCTTTCGGCAATTCTCCTGATGAATTCCTTGATCTCATTGGTAATGTGCGGGATGACCTGGACGGTCCCTCCCAGGTAGTCCCCGCGGCGCTCCTTGCGGATCACCGAATCGTAGATGCGGCCGGCGGTGACGTTGCTCTCACGAGACAGGCTCTGGTCGAGAAAGCGCTCGTAGTGGCCGAGATCCAGATCGGTTTCCGCTCCGTCGTCGGTAACGAAAACCTCCCCGTGCTGATAGGGGCTCATCGTCCCCGGGTCGATGTTGATATAGGGGTCGAACTTCTGAATGGCCACCGAAAAGCCGCGGCTCTTCAGCAGGCGGCCCAGTGACGCGGCTGTAATCCCCTTTCCCAGAGAGGATACAACTCCACCTGTAACAAATATGAACTTCGTCAAAGCCTCTCCCCTCTTTTTTACCGGTATTTCCGGTTCCATCTTCTCATTTTCCGCTGCCTCGTCAGTTCTCGTTAACTCACATACAAAGGAAATTCTAATCTCCGCTTCATGCCCTTGTCAAGGGGATGGGCTTTTACTGAATGTAATCCAGCACCACCACTTCCTGTTCCGGAGGGAGGCTCTCCGCCGTCCCCTGCCAGACTTTCTCCCGACGCACCCTTTCAAAGTGGCGGGTGAAGTCATCCAGGGGGCCGAGATCAAAAGTAAGATGGGGGGTGCGGTAATGCATCGGAAGGATCAGGCGAGGCTTTAACTGCTCAACCACCTTTAAGGCACCTGCGGCGTCGATGGTATAAACACCACCTACCGGCACCATGAGAACATCCACCCTCCCGATCCCTTTCACCGTGGCCTCCTCCAACAGGTGCCCCAGGTCACCTAGGTGGCAGAGGCGCAAACCGTCCATCTTCCACGCAAAGATGATATTCTTCCCCCGCAGGGCACCCCCGGCTTCATCGTGAAAAACGGAAAAACCCTCCACTTCCAGGCCGCAAACCCGGTGGACGCCGGGGCTTTTTAAAACCCCCGGGTGCCCTTTGAGAACGCTCACTGCGTTGTGGTCGTAGTGGTCATGGCTGACGGTCACCACATCCGGTTCCACATCAGGGATAGGATAGCCCACCCGAGGATCGAAGGGATCGGTCAGGAGACGCACCCCCTCCCCCTCGCAGTAGAAACAGGCATGTCCCAACCAGCGCACGATCATCATGGATCACATCCTTTCCGGAGCAGATACTCCTATTATCTTCAGGGTGTTCCTGAGCGTTATGCGACAGGCATTGACGAGGGCCAGACGCGCCTCCCGGAGCCCCGTCCCGGCATTGAGAACGCGGCAGGTCGTATAAAAACCGTGAAAGAGGTTCGCCAGATCGTAGGCGTAACGGGTCAGGCGGTGCGGCTCCAGTCGGGTGGCAGCATGGATGATCTCCCCCGGCAGCTCGGCGATCTTTTCAATCAGGGCGCGCTCCTCCTCTTCCCGCAAAACACTGCAGTCGATCTCCCGCGCCCTGGGTATCTCCCCCGCCTGGCGCAAGATGCTGCAGATCCGGGCATGGGCGTACTGCACGTAATAGACCGGATTTTCACTCGACTGCTCTTTGGCGAGGTCGAGGTCGAAATCCAGGTGGCTGTCGGCACTGCGGTCCACGAAGAAGAAGCGCGCTGCGTCCTTCCCTACTTCTTCCATGAGCTCCCTTAAGGTCACATACTCTCCGGACCTCTTGGACATCCTCACGGGCTCTCCCCCACGGAACAACCGGACCAGCTGCATGATGATCACCTGCAGCCGGTCGGGGTCGATTCCCAAAGCCTGCATCGCTCCCTTGAGGCGGGCCACATGGCCGTGGTGGTCCGCCCCCCAGATGTTGATCACCCGGTCAAAGCCTCTCCGGAACTTGTTCTGGTGGTAAGCGATATCGGCGGCAAAATAGGTGGGGACACCGTTGCTCCGCACCAGCACCTCATCCTTCTCATCCCCGAAAAGGGTTGAGCGGAACCAGATCGCCTCATCCTTCTCATAAATGTAGCCTTTCTCCTGCAGCTCCTTCAAAACCTCTTCGATCGCCCCGGAATCATGCAGAGTCTGCTCTGAAAACCAGACATCATAATGCACTCCGAAGTCGGCCAGGTCCCTCTCCATCTCCGACAGCTTCTCTTTTAGCGCGTACTTGATCAGGATCTCCCGCCGCAGTTCCGGGGCCATCCCGGCGTACCTGTCCCCTTCCTGAGAAATGAGCCGCTTCATGCACTCGACGAGGTCCTCCCCGGGGTAGCCGTCTTCAGGGAAGGGAACATCCTTTCCCAACAGCTGCAGATACCGGGCTTCCAGAGAGCGGCCGAAGATCTCGATCTGGTTCCCGGCGTCGTTGATGTAAAACTCCCGGGTCACATCATAACCGGCAGCCTCAAGCACGGCGGCCAGGGTGTCCCCCAGGGCCGCCCCCCGGGCGTTCCCCATGTGCAACTGCCCCGTGGGGTTGGCGCTCACGAACTCCACCTGCACCTTCTCCCCGCCCCCGACGTTAGAGCAACCGTACCTTTCATCCATCTCCTCAACTTCCGGGATTACGTCGTAAACCCAGGCTGGATCCAGGAAGAAGTTGATGAACCCCGGGCCCGCCACCTCCAAGCGGGCCACCCTGTTCCTCCCGGCAGGGAAGTATTTCAGCAGCACTTCGGCGATCTTCCGGGGCGCCGCTTTCGCCGGGCGGGCCAGGACCATGGCGATATTGGTGGCCAGGTCACCATGGGCGCTCTCCCGCGGCCTCTCCAAAGTGTAAGGGGGAAGATGGTCAAACTGCAGTTCCCCCGCTTCCTGCGCCCTCTCCGCCGCTTCCTTCAGGTCGAGATAAATCCGGTTCTTCAAATGTTCCAGCAGCATTTTTCGACGACTCCTCTTGTCTGTTTCTCCCTTTCTATTATCCGGTAGACCGGCGCTTTTATGCAACTCCCGATTTCGCATCGGTGTTCTCCCAACAACGAATTAGCAGGCCGGACGGTTACCCTTGGCCGCTATTTACACGGCAGAATAATCTCCACAGCACACCCGCGGTCTGGGTTGTTGCCGATCCGGATCTCCCCTCCGTGGTTCTCCACGATCGACCGGCATACGTAAAGACCGAGGCCTGTCCCCTTCTCCTTTGTGGTAAAGAAGGGGTCAAAAACCTGCTGGAGGACCTCTTCGGCGATCCCCGGACCCGTATCTCTGACGGTGATTCTGGCCGCGCCCTGCCCGGCGTCAACCGAAGCCTCCATTCTGATCTCCCCGCCGGCTGGTGTTGCTTCCAAGGCGTTTTTCAGGACGTTGAACAATACCTGATGAAACTGCTCCCGGTCGAGGGCCACCGGTGGGAGATCCGGCGCCGGGGAAGAGATGAACCGGATCCCCTTGCCGCTGATCTCGTTCTCTACCAGCGCCGCTACCTCGGCCATCAGCTCCTTCAGGTCGCAGGGCTCACGGCGGGGAATTCCCGGCTTGGCCAGACGGAGATAGTCGGTGAGCAGTGAATTGACGCGGTCGAGGGCGTTGAGCATGATCTCCAGGTAATTCTGAAACCTCGCCCCCCTCACTTCCCTTCTGAGGAGCTGCAGGATGCCCTGCACCGAGCTCAACGGATTGCGGATCTCGTGCATGGCCGCGGCGGCGAGCTGCCCCATGATGGCCAGGCGCTCCGCTCGGAGAACGGCATTCTCCAGCTCCTGCTGCCTCCTGGCATCCCAGAGGATTACCAGCCCTCCGGCTATCCCTCCATCCTCGTCCTTCACGAAATGGGTGCTGAAATAAGAAGGGAACCGGCTGGTAATGGGTGTCACCGGTCCGGTGTAGTTACCCCCCTCTTTCAAGGCCAGCAGTATCGGATGGTCCGGCGGAACCCCTCCCTCCCGGAACACTTCCAGGATGTCTTGGCCGGCAACCTCTTCTCCGGAGATTCCGATAACCTTCGCCAACAGGGTGTTGAGAGCGACGACCTGCCTTTTCCTGTTAAATACCCCAATTCCCAGAGGAATAACTTCCAAAATCTGCTGCATGGACGGTTCTGCGCTGATATTCAATCCTGGCCACTCCTTTGTGCGGTGAAAAACGAAGCGATGAGATCCCCGTGCCGGAGGCGAAAAAGGGAAAAGCGCCCATTCTCCGCCCTTTCCAAGATCCCTATTCTGGCCAGCATCTCCATTGCTTCGAGGACCTCCTTCAGTGGACGGTGCAGGCGTCGGGCAATTCCCGAAGCGGTGTCAACGGTATGAGGGTTGGCCTGAAAAAAGGTCAGCACCTCGATGCGGACAATACTCCCCCGCACGATCTCGTGAATGCCATCAACATCCTGCCCGCCGGGCAAGTATTTCTCCTCTTTGTGCACCAGTTCCTCCTTTTTCACTTCTTTCATTTCATTCCTTCCACCGTTTCTTCCTCAGGGTAGGCGTGAAACTCGCAGCAGTCCCCCTCTACCGAGGCACACTTCATCTCCTCACAGGTGATCGCCCTTCCGAGGACGACGGTCAGGCAGGCGGACAGCTTTCCCCGGAGGAGGTCGCAGGTCGGCCGCGGCGTTCTGTACAGCTCAAGATCTTCCAGCACTGCCGCCTCAAAAGAGCGATAACAGCGGATGACCGCCTGCCCGCCGGCGGCATTCAGAGAGACAAGTTCTACTCTTCCCAGCCCGTAGCTGCTCAGCTCCTCGAAACACACCCTTAAGGCCTCCTCCGGCGCCTCACAAGAATCTTCAATATGCCTGGCAACCGCCAGGTAGGACCTGTAGCCGGCATCGAAAAGGACCTTTTTCAGAATAAACGGAGCGTATTCCTTGATTGCGCTGAGCAAAGAGGTAAAGACATCCTTGTGGAACAGAACTGCCCGCTCCCTCTCAATGTAGACGACATCTCCCTCCCGCCTGACGGCCTCCGTTTTCAGGCGTCGCCTGCTGGGAAAGATCCGGCCGAGACAGACCCCTGCTTTCCTGTCGACGCCTACCGAGGTGGAGTATTCCCGGCCCAGGCTGTGTTTTAAAGCAGCCTGCAGGGCTCCCAGCCGCGGGCAGTAAAACAGCAGCCCCTCTTCTTCGGCTCCCAGGCAGAATTCCCGATAGGTGCACCGCTCCCGCTTCATCGTCACCAGGATTTCCCCTTCATCCTCTTCCAGGGAGAAGCTCTCTCGCTCCAGAAAATTTCTCTCGCCGAGGAAACTGAGGTAAGAATTGCATATCCCCAGAGGATCCCGCTCCCCGGGCAAAAACTGCTCCCCGTAGCTTTCGAGCAAGCTCTCCCCGATCCCTCGCGTAATCTCTTCCAGCCAGTACCTGCTGCCGAACGGCATTGCAGCAGCGGTCCTGCTCAGTGTTAAATAAAGGCTGTTGATGATTTTTTGGTAAATATTCAAGCCATTCTGCACGGCCCTACACCCCCAGATCCGGTGCAAAGATAATACCAAAAACCGGGCTGATGCCGAAGATGTGGGGAACGGCGCTGAACTTTCCGCTTCTCACCTTCCCCACCTGCAAAAGGCGCACCGGCCTCCCTTCGGAGACGCCGAACTTCATGCGCACGATGACGTTGTAAAGGTGGCTGGTGACGGTCATCACCCTCTCCTCCAGCACCCCGTCCACGAACACATCGAGAGCCAGAATGCCCCTTTTGCGCAGGTACTTCAAGCGCGTCCGGTGAAACTCCAGGATCTCGGCCGGCTCAAACGGCGTAAAGAGGGTGCTCAGGCTGTCCACCACCAGGCGCTTCCTCCTGCCGGGAAAACGATCCAGGAGCTCCTTCTCCAGGGCAAAAAACTTATCCAGGCTGCTCTGTCCGGCAATCGCATACTTTTCTCTACTCCCTTCCTCCTCATAGGCGTCGACGAAGATCAGGCGCTGCGCCTCTTCGTAGGCTTTCGTTCCCACTTTGAAGCCCCTCAGGTGCCTGCGCATCACCTCCGGCGGTTCGTCGCAGGCCACGTAGATGCAGGTATCACCGCAGAGCAGCCCCTCCTTGATGAATTCCCCGGCCAGAAATGTCTTGCCGATGCCGGTGTCACCGTGCACCATGATCTGGGTGCCGTATTCCATCCCCTGCGCGATAAGGTTATCAAGCCCCTCAATCCCGAAATACGCCTTGTTGTTCATTGCCACCCTCCCGGACGCGGGAATACCTGAACACCATCCTCTGTTATCTCCATCAGATGGTTTCCGGTAGCGTGAGCGGTACCCCGCATTTTATAGAGTTCCAACAGGCGCATGCGCCTGTTGTGAAAAAGGATCGACTTCAATATAATGCTCCCCTGAACGAGAGACTGGACGATACCGAACTGCCGGTCCTCCTGCCCCACCACGGTCGGGTAAAGGAAGAGGGAAGTACAATCGAGATTCTTGAGATAGGCAAGAAGGAAAAAGAGCTTCTCCCGTAAGGCCGCAGCGTCCTGCACCCCGCTGATCAGGGCAGGCAGGGAATCCAGCACCAGGCGCCTGATCCGGTGCCTCCCGATCAACCCCCTTATTTCCGCAATGAACTGATCGATGTTGACATCCACAAAGGGCGTGTAAAAGATTTGCACCAGATTCTGATCTATAAGAGCAGACAGGTTCCAGGAAAAAGATGCCGAACGGGCGATGATCCTTTCCGGTGGCTCCTCCAGGGAAATATAGCATCCCTTCTCCCTGCAGAGGGCGCCTTTGACCAGGTACTCCGTCCCCAGCACCGACTTCCCGGTGCCCGCCTCACCCGCCACAACGACACCTGCTCCTTCGGGAAAGCCCCCGCGCAGAAGTTCGTCAAGGCCGCGGATCCCCGTCTTCACCCGGCGCTCTGGGGCCAGGGTTCCCTGCGGCTCCTTAAGGAGCGGGCGCAGAGAATAGACGTGGATGCCCCCCTCTTTGATCTGGAAGCTGTGTCTGCCGGAAAAGTGAGGCTGGCCGCGGCTTTTGACGATCTCCAGGGCGCGCCGGCGCTGCAAGCCGTCCCTTTCCCCGTAGTGCAGCCGCACCACAACGTCGACCAGAAATTCTTCAAAGGAATGCAGTTTCTCATCATCGCTCTCCTGCTCCTTCAACAGGAAGGAGGTCAGCCCCAGGCGCCGCAGCCCGTTGCCGAAGGCATATACCGCCTGCCTGAGCTTGAGAGGATTGGAGATCACCTGGCGAAAATGGGAGACGCTGTCGACAACCAGCCGTTTCGCCCTCACTTCCCCGGCGATTTGTTCGAGAAATCTTGATTCAGGCTCCAAGACCACCTCAGGTGAAGTGCAGACCACGCGGAGCCTGTTCTCCTTCTCCAACTGCTGCAGGTCCCATCCCAGGCTGCAGGCGTCCCGGTAGAGCGACTCCGGGAACTGCTCAAAAGTCAGAATCAGTCCGTTCTCCCCGAAATCCTTGGCCCCCCTGTAGACAAACTCAATGCCCAGCGTCGTTTTCCCCGCCCCGGGAATCCCCTCCACAAGCACCATGCTTCCTGCCAGGATACCCCCGTAGAACAGCTCATCAAAACCACTGATCCCGGTGCGAACTTTGAGCACAAGACACCCCCCCTCAGTTCCTGACAAACGGTCAAACAGACAGATGCTATAATTCGACATGATAGGGTGTTTTTCCTTCGTCTGAATATAACCAGTATTTTGTCCAAATTATGTTAAAGGGCACGAGCACACTACCGCCCCGAAAACAAAAACCTCTGGCGAAGCAACGCCAGGGGTTTTTGAGGGGCGGGATGAGACCCGCTGCAGGGATGGCCGGCCCCTCCGGCCGGACAAAGTCGCTTATCGGAATCTCTCCGTAAATTGTCTAAAAGAGCCCCAAGGAAACCTTTGAGAAGAACCTCGGGTGCCGAAAAGCAAAAAATCCATAGAACGAACAGCTTGCGTAGCAGTTATAAGTCCGGAGGGCACTAAGAACAACTTGAGAGGCTAAAGTCCCCGCTCTCCCCGGAGATGCGGCAGTTCGCTCAGGCACCTCTCGACCAGCTCCTCCACCTCTCCCTTCCCAGGGCCGAACACCACGACGTTCAGTCTGAGAGAGGGTTTTAAAAAAACGGAGCCGCTCCACTCTTTCGAGGCCCGGGTGACCACCTTACCGGGCTTCGTGCAGCTGAAGGCGGCATACCGCTCCCCTTCCGTAACAAAGGCCTTGATGTGCCCGGGCACCACCCCTTTTACGCTCAGCCTCTCCGCCAGCCCCAGCAGCAGCTGGGAGACCATCCCCTCCACCTCACAGGCCTTCAGCGGCCGGGGAGGCCTCAGCTCCAGCGCTCTGGAAACCGCCGCCTCATGCAGATGCATCCTGCAGCAACCTCCTCAGGGCCGGTTCATCAAGACCTTCAATGAGAGAAGCGGCCACCACCCCGGCCCGGGGATTGATCTCCTTGACCTTCTCCATAAGCCTCTGCAGCTCACCCTCACCGGCCTCGTCGATCTTGCTGGCAATGACCAGCTTGGCCTCCGCTACCTGGGCAGAGATCAGTTCCGGCATGATCTCCATCAGCTCCTCCCAGCGCCCGGTATCGGCAACGGCCAGGGTGAAGATACCGTCAATCCCTTTCCCGTACCTCTCGAGAGTGTTCAGGATCGTGCTCGGTCTGGCAACACCGGTGGCCTCGATGATCACCCAGTCGGGGCTAAACCTTTCGGCGATCTGGTTCACCGCAAGGGTCAGTTCTCCGGTCAGCTGGCAGCAGATGCAGCCCCCGTAGATCTCTCTGACCTGGAACCCCTCCCCGGAGAGAAAACGGTCGTCGATCCCCACTTCCCCGACCTCGTTCTCGATGATGACCACCTTCTGCTCCCGGTCCACAACCAGGTAACCGGCCAGTTGCCTGATCAAGGTGGTCTTGCCGGAGCCCAGGAAACCGCTTACCAATATTACCCTCATCTTTTCATCCCTTTCCAAAGCCGAACAGTGAAAGATTAGAGAGAGAATCCTTCATGTCGATGCGGAAGTAATCCATAGAAAGCTTTTCCCCGGGCTCCAGGACGATAAAGTTTTCATCCCAGGGGCCTGTCAGCAGCTGCTTCAGCAACCCGATGGAGCCCTTCACCACCTGGTGCTTCAGCCCCATCATGGCGGCGATTTCGTAGGATTTCGCCAGGCAGGCGTCGTCAAGAGGGTATGCTCCCGTATCGATCAGAACCAGCCGCCGGTAGTGCTCCAGCATCATTTTCAAAACCCGCTGCGCCCGCTCTTTGCCGTAGCGCTCCACACAGCGCTCATACTCCCTGATAATATTGTTTTCGTTGACGATCCAGCCCCTGGTCAAGAAGTAGCTGACCATTTCCCGTGAGAGGGCTTCCCTCTTTTCGTAGGACCCCAACAGGAGGGAGATGCAGTCGTCAACCCTGGGCACGATCAGCCGCGCTCTGGTAGAGTGCAGGCCCAACAGCGAGTTCCCGCAGTATCCGTAGCAGAGGATGATGTTCTCCACATTGCTGATCCTGCTCACCGTTTCCTGTAGTCTCATACGCAGGGTTTCTGGGTGGTTGTGGAGCCCCGATTCCACCCAGATCACCGGGTGCTTAACCCCGGTTTCGGTAATCGCCATGTTTACTTCATCGCTCAGCGTCTGGCATGCTATGACTATCGTGCTCATCTCATTCCACCTCATTTAGCTGCTCTGCTTTCAGAAGCGCACCTGCCGTCGCCTTCCTTAAGCAATCTGATGCAGAGTTCCGCGCCCTCCGTGCAGTTTTTCACCCAGTAGTCCGCACCGGTGTAGCTGCAGACGACCTCATTCACCAAGCCGCCGATGATGATCGTCGGCCGCCGCTCCCCAAACCTCTTCTTGATCAGGCCGACCGTCTTTTTCATGGAATCGTAGGCATCGGAGATCAGCCCTGACAGACAGAGAATGGGAGCGCCCGTTTGTTGGAGCTTCTCCAGAAACGCCGCCGGCGATACGTTGACGCCGACGTCCAGCACCTCCAGCCCGTAATGGCGCATTGTCACGATCGTAATGTTTTTCCCTATATCATGGATGTCCCTTTCCACGGTGCCGAATACAATCTGAGGATGTCGACCGCTGTCTCCGGTTCCATCGGCAGGCCCCAGCACAACCTGCTGGGCGTGCTTGTAAATGTCGGCGGCCATTACCACATCGGCCAGGAAGTACTCCCCCCGGTTATATCTCTCCAGAACGATCTCCACCCCGGTCCTGACCTCCTCCAGCAGCGTGAAGGGATCGATCCCCCTGGCGAGGCCGTTGCGGACCAGGGAAATGGCCTTATCCTCCTGAATCCCCGCAACAGCAGAAACTATCAGCTTGCGCACAGCCTGCATCTCCCGATCACTTCCCCCGTCATGGACGTGAAACAGCCTTCAGCCTAAAACGGTCGCCGCGGCAGATCATCTTCGACCATCCGATCGGCCGGTTTTCGGCGGCATAGATGATCTGTTCGATGCACAGGGAGGGAAGCCCTTCCCTGGCATCCAACAGTTCCGCTTCCTCCTTCGACAGAATGCACGGGGATACCTCCATCACGTTTTTAACAGAAATCAGCTCTGTATGTCGGGCTACCAGGTCCGGGAAGGCGGCGTAGGCGATCTCCTTTTCCAGCAGGGGAGCTCCTTTCACATAGGGGAGAAAGCGGGAGTCAACGGCAACCGGCCCCTCTGCCTCGGAGAGGATGCGCCTGATCTTCAGAACCTTATTCCCCCTCTTGACGCCCAGCTTGCCGGCAATCTTTGCATCAGCAGGTACTATTTCCAGTTGATCGAGCTGCACGGAAAAGCCGCTCTTCTTGCCGAAGATGCTCTCTTCAGAGAGATTCAGAACCAGCGTATCCATCCGGGGGGCAGTTACGAAACTCCCCTTCCCCTGAACGGACTCGATGTAGCCGTCTTTGACCAGCAACTCCAGGCCGTGGCGCACGGTCATGTGGCTGACCCCGTACTGCCTGGCGAGCTGGGCTGTGGAGGGGATCATATCCCCGGGCTTCAGTTCGCCCCGGTCGATCTTTTTTTTAAGGTCCTCCGCCACCCGGTAGTAGGCGGGCAAGAAAGAAGTACGATTCTTCATCGAAACCTTATACACCTCTGTGGAGGTGGGCACCCGCCACAGAGGAGAAGAGGGCGGGCGCCCGAACCCTTTCTTTCCTTTACAAGAAGGAATTCTCTATTTAACAGGTGTTTCCTGCAGAATGAGGCTTTAACCCTTCACCGACTCGATCATCGCCTTGACGTTTTCCGGTTTGGCGTTCGGCGGGATGTCGCAGCCTGAAGAAAGGATAAACCCTGAAGGGCCTATCTCGTTGATCAAGCGCCGGCAATAGTCATGCACTTCGTCGGGTGTACCCAGCGATAGCAAGGCCGGCGGCACATCCCCCATGATGCACATGTGGTCCCCCAGCACTTCCTTCGCTTTGAAGATGTCGGTGGCGCCGTCTAGCGCCAGGACGCATTTGCCCTTCGGTAACTCCCGCAGGTATTCCAGGTCCCTGGTCCAGTTGGAGTCGAAGTGCAGGATGGCGACCACGCCCTCTTCAACCACCGCTTCTACCAGCTGCTTGATATACGGAAAAACAAACCTCTTCCACAGCCTTGGTGAAATAAATTCACTCGCCGAACGCCAGCCCCCTACCCAGACACCGATTGGTTTGGTGGCACGCAACATCTTCCTTACATTTCCAATAATATCGGCTATAGCCACATCCATCGCCGCCTGTACCTTATCCGGAATCCGGTACAGGTCCTTTAAAAATGACTGCATTGACCTGCCGCCGCAGAAGATTTCATATGGGATGGTAAAACTTCCACCACAGAAAAGCACAATTCCTAAATCTTCGATAGCCTTTTGTGCTTTCGGTGCAAAATCCGCTATTTGTTGAACTTTTTCTCCCAAATTATCTAATCTATCCCTCAAATAGTCGTGGAAAAACTTATTATATCCTTCATTAAGGATAGTATCATAATCTTCAACTGTCATTAACTCCCGTTCATCCACCTGCCAAATTTCATTTTCAGGCAAATCACGTCCGGGGAGCTTTACCCTGGAAAGCCATATCGTACCAACTATAGGTGCATAAAAATAAGCGCTTTGCAGTGCATCTATCTCTCCTAGATTTGAAAATGACCTGATAATGGTCTTGTTGGAAATTTCCGGGTTAGTGCAGAATTCAGACATTTTTACACCCATATGCCTTGCACAAAAGGCATTAGCCAGTGGTGCAACAGGCACCCGGTCGGGTTTGCCCAAGGCCACCGCCGTCTTGATGCGGTTTAAACGCTCTTCGTACAGCTCCTTAGCAGTCGCCATTTACGCCACCCCCAGCATCTTTTTGGCAACATCCACACCTGCCGGTGCATCTACACAGTAGGCATCTGCCCCCGCATATCTGCAGGTGGACTCATCAACAGGACCCCCACCGATCAGCACCTTTACACCGTCCCGCAAGCCGGCCTGCTCCAGGGCTTCGACGGTGGCCTTCAGGCTGTCAAAGCTGGTGGTCAGCAGGCAGGATAGTCCTACGATCTGCGGTTTGTGTTCCTTTACCGCTTCAACGAACTTCTGGACAGGAACGTCTACTCCCAGATCGATCACGTTGAAGCCGTTGCTGCTGAAAACAAGTCCGACGATGTTCTTCCCGATGTCGTGGATGTCTCCGGCCACCGTTCCCAGCACCATCGTCCCTAGGGTTCCCCCCGTGCTTCCCTTGAGCCTCTCCTGCAGGGGTTCTGCCGCCTTTTTAAAAATATCTGCGGCCATGATCAGCTCGGAAAGATAGTATTCCTGCGCCTGATATCTCTCACCTATGATCTCCATACCCTTCTGCAGTTCCTCAAAGATCTTTTCCGGAGGAACCCCTTCGTCCAGCTGCCTCTTTACCTCGGCGTAAACCTCTTCCTCCAGCATGTCGCCCATGTAGGTAGTCAAAGATGCGCCCATTTTCGTTTCCCCTCCATTTTAAATATTCTTCATACTTGATTCGTTGCAGGAAACACACATTAGTTTAAGCCGGACCGGGCCAGGTCCTTCACTCACCTGCTTTGTAATGAGCCTTCCGGTTTAACCCCTAACTCACACCCCTCCCCAACTGGAATCTGAAGATTTAAATGGTTATACCCTGAGACCAAAGAACATTGTCCGAGGATACCTTGCTTTTTAACTTATATAGATAACTAGATTACTTTAATTATAAAATAATTTCTCCTGGACGATCAACTACTTTTTCTTATAACTCTTACAGCGTTAGATCCGTAATATACTGTAGAAACGCCCTCCTGCTAAATCCCTGAAGGCGGCAAAAATCTCGGCTTATCTTAGGAACCTACGCAAAGGGAGAAAAATGGTGCCCGGCTCGGCGGCCGGAGAGAAGGTAATCGATCTCTCAACGAGGTGCAGCGGCGATCTCCCTCAGGCGGGGCAATTAGAAGGAAAAAATCTCCCCCGTTTCAGCGGGGGAGATTTTTCGTCATGATGAGGGTCATGCTTAAGCGGTTTCAGCGGCGGTCTGTTCCCCCTGGCCGGTCGTATCACCATCTACCGCTGTTGTTTGGTCAGTGGGTTGGGTGAGGGTTTGTCCTGCAGAATCCGCCGGGGGCTGGGTAGCCGGATCTGTTGTATCGCCGGCATTATCATCACTAATCCTGTCGGCCACGGCCGCCAGCATGGCGGCGATTTCGGCCCGGGTTATGGCGCTGTTGGGGTTGAATTTGCCATCCGGGGTTCCTCTGATGATCCCGGCTTCGGCGAGGGCCAAAATGTAACCAAGATCTTCGGAGGAGATCAACACCTGATCGCTAAAAGTGATGTTCGAGGTATCAACGGGTTGCAGCCCCAGGGCTTTGGCCAGCATGACCGCGGCCTGGGCTCTGGTCGCCTGCACCTGACTGTGGAACCTGTTGACATTGACGATCTTCATGGCAGCGGCCTTCTTCATTGCATCCTTTGCCCAGCCGGGCACATCCGGGATGTCGATCTCTTCCCCCTGATCACCGTTGCCTTCGGAAATCTCGTCCTGATCCTCAGAAACCTCCTGGTTGGGTTCGGAGGCCCTTTCTTCATCCTCGGAGACTTCTTCCTCCCCTTCGGAAACCCCGGTTTGATCATCCACAGCAGACGCTTCCTTGCCTTCAGCCCCGGTGCCCAAATCCTCGGCCAAAGATACCATCATTGACACCATCTCGATGCCGGTAACCGGGGTGTCGGGCCTAAAGGTCATGTCCGGGTAACCGTTGATCCAGCCCAGGCTCTGCACTTTAGCGATGCAGTCCTTCGCCCAGTGAGCTTTGGTATCCGAGAACTCACGCTTTACGGACGCTTTTTCCCGTCCCTGCACTTGGACCTTCAGCTGATGAAACTTTCCCTTGTTCTCCTTAAGCACTTTTACGGCCTCACGGACGGCTAAACCCCCACCCTTCACGGATTTGCCTGCCTCGCCGTATTTCCCGTGGTCCTGCCCGGCATAAACAGGATTTGCGATGATAAGCAGCGAAATAATTACAGCGAGTATAATCCATACCGTTCTCTTCATGGAAGATCCCTCCTTACTTAAGTCAATTCAATTATAGGAAATACCTCTTTGATACTAAATAGGAGGTATGTTCTGATTACTGTAGGACTATCGATGTATTATTTTAATCTCTCGAAAGGAGGGAAGGGCTTCCCGCCGGGCAGCGGATCAATAGTGATAAGGCTCACCGCGCAGGATGCGAAAGGCGCGGTAGAGCTGCTCGAGCAGGATGACGCGGGCCAGCTGGTGGGGAAAGGTGAGGCGGGATAGCGATAAAGAGAGGTCGGCCCTTCGCAGGACGGAAGGAGACAAACCGAGGGTGCCGCCCAAGAAAAAGGCAATCTCTCCACGCCCGGCATCCATCTCCCGGCCGAGCCAGGACGCCAGCTCCTCAGAGGTCAAAGCCTTCCCTCCCGGATCCAGAGCGACGCAGAGGCAGTTGGAGGCTTTTTGAAGCAGCCTCTCCCCCTCCCGCTCTTTCACCAGGGTGCGCTCCTTTTCCCTTTCGGGGACGGGTTCGTCGGCCACCTCGATGATGGTCACCCGGGCGTATCTTTGCAGCCTCTTGCGGTACTCCTCCTGGGCCAGGCGATAAAAAGGCTCCTTCAGGTGCCCAACCGCGATAACCTTTAAACGCATCACCGCTGCTGCTTCTCCTGATATAAATGGTGGATGTCGACGGAGAGATGAAATTCAGGGACGCCGGGCTCGCCGACGAGAACCCGGATGCTGTGCCTCTCCTCTCTTAATCCCCAAGAGGCAATCAGCCCCTTCAAATACTCCAGGGTGACCGGCCGTGAAGGATGGGCAAAGATGAGCTGCCCCCCGGGTTTCAGAGAGCTTTGAAGAACCCCCGTGACATAGGGGTTCAGTGCCGGGTTGTAAAGAACATCGGACCCGATAATCCAGTCAAAGCACTGCTCTGCCCTAAAGTCGCGCCAGTCCGCCAGGAGACAGGAAAAATTCTTGATTCCGTTGCGGGCGGCGTTTCTGGCGATGATCTCCAGGGACTCCGGTTTATAATCGGTAAAGGTGACCCTCCCCCCTTTGCAGGCGGCTACCAGGCCGGGCAAACCCAGCCCGGCACCCAGCTCCAGGACGGTTCCCCCTTGAAAGTCGATCCTCTCCCAGATGTACCGGGCAAGGCCGCGCGCCGCCGGCCAGAGCTCCGCCCAATAGGGGATCTGGTCGTCATCCTCGGGGTCGGTCACCAGCTCTTCAACATTGGCCACAATCTCCAGGGAGAGCTCCAGCCCCGGGAGAGCGAACAACATTTCTCTGGTAGTAATCACCTCGCACCCCCACTCCCTTACATCGGGGCTCCCGCTCTAAACCCGCACCACCAGCAGAGCGCAGAGAATGCCGCAGAATGCTCCTACCGAAGCCTCCAGGGGGGTATGCCCGATCATCTCTCCCAATAAGGGAATCCTTCTGGATTTGTCGCAAACCATCTCCTTGATCAGGCGAGAATGCTCCCCCACTACCCTGCGCAGGGTAACGGAGTCATAGATGACGATCCCACCCAGCACCGCAGCCGTCTGGAAGATCGGAGAGGTCCAACCGTAATCCAGCCCCAGTGAAGTTGCCAGGGCAGCGCTGACGGCGGCATGCGAACTGGGCATCCCTCCGCAGCGGAACAGCTGGCGCCAGGCGATGCCGCCATCCGAGCGGTAGGTGAAGGGCTTCATTCCCTGAGTGCAGAATACGCTCAGCAGACCGGAGAGAATGTAGCGCTCCTGAAAGAGCAGCGGCAGAAGGCGCATTCCCCCCCACAGCAGGGCGCCTACCAGGAACAGCGTATAAAAGACCCGGCTCCTGGCAAGCCCCAGAATCCGCGATAAAACCGTGCCTCCAGTCATCCTTTCCCGATCATCCTTCCTTATACGCTCTTGGCCCCCGGCTCTCCGCTTTCATCCCCTGCAACCCGCACGGCGGCGCCAAGGGCGCCTAATTTCTCCACAACCTTCTCGTAACCCCGGGCGATCAGTTCCGCCTGGAGAATTTCCGTTACCCCGCCGGCAGCAAGGCCCGCCAGAAGCAGGGCTGCCCCCGCGCGCAGGTCGGTCGCCCTGACCTGGGTGCCGTATAGCCTCTCCACCCCTTCAATGACGGCGGTCTGCCCCTTGACCCGGATCTTCGCCCCCATCCTTTTCAATTCATCGGCAACCTGAAAGCGGTTTTCAAAAACGTTCTCCACAATGATGCTGGTGCCGCGGGCTAAGGAAAGCAGGGCCATCATGGGTGACTGCAGGTCGGTGGGAAAGCCGGGATAAGGAAGGGTCTTGACATCTGTGGGCAAGAGATCACCTCTGCGCCTGACGGTGATCCTGTCTTCACCGGCAGCGACATCAAGCCCAACATCCTGCAATTTAGCGATCACCGGCTGCAGGTGCCTGGTGATCACATTTTCTACAGTCACCTCGCCGCCGGAGATGCCGGCGGCTATCAAATAAGTTCCCGCTTCAATACGGTCGGGAATCACGCTGAACCGGGCGCCCCGGAACTCGGAAACACCCTCAATCTTGATCACGTCGGTGCCGGCCCCCCTTACCCTGCCCCCCATGGCATTGAGAAAACCGGCCAGATCCACTATTTCCGGCTCCCTGGCGGCGTTTTCGATCACCGTAATGCCCGGCGTCCCCGCTGCCGCCATCATTATGTTCTCGGTGGCCCCTACGCTGGGGAAATCCAGATAGATGCGATTGCCCTCGATCTTCCCCGCCCGGGCCTCGATAAAACCGTGTTTCATGCTCACCTGATATCCCAGCAGGTGAAAGCCCTTCAGGTGCAGGTCCATCGGTCGCGACCCGATATTGCAGCCTCCAGGAAGGGGGATTTTCACCCTTTTCTGCCGCGCAGCAAGCGCCCCCAGAAACAAATTCGAGGCCCGCAGCTTTTTGGCATGTACGTAAGGGAGCTCACCTTCCAGCGGGCCGGACCAGTCCAGGCACAGGGTGTTCTCCCCCGTCCAGGAGGCCCTCCCGCCGATGGCACGGACGATCTCCAGCTGTGTCAGCACATCGGAGATCTTCGGTACATTATCCAGGATCACTTCGCCCCCGCTGATGGCGCTGGCGGCGATCAAAACCAGCGCGGAGTTCTTCGCCCCGCTGATCCTGACCCGCCCCTGGAGCCGCCTGCCTCCCTCGATCAGCAGTTTCATCTCTACCGCATCCTCCACCGTAAGTGCTGAAAAAATCCGCTGTTGCGTTTAAGAAAGCTCAAGGTATGCTGAAAAACCTCTCCTTGCCTTACCGGTATCTGTTATATTCTCGTTCAGGCTGAATATTCCTGCCTTCCCTGATGTTTTATTCTTCGGCAGGACGAGGGGATCTTATACGACACTCTCCTGATAAGACCGCAAAAAGTCGGCCAGGCCTTCTCCCCCTCCCTCCTGCAGCGCTTCATCCAGGGTTTTCCCCCTGCCCAGGGCCTCCAGAATGGCCGGAAGGCAGCCGGCACCGTGCTTTTCTACGAGATATTCCACCAGGTCTTCGGAAACGGCGTAACTGTAATCCTGCCACTCCGGATGGTCGAAATGCCTCTCCAGAGCATCCAGGGTGAGTTTAAGTCTTTCCCGTCCCTCGCCTCCGGCAGCAGCGACTCCAGCATAGCGCTTTTCACCGTACTGCGCCAGCCCTTCGGTTAGCCAGCGGGGGGTATTGCCAGCGGTTTTGTAATCGACCAGCAGGTGGATATACTCGTGAGCAACGGGGCCCTCTTTTCGAAAGATGAGGCTCCTCTCCTCATCGTTGACGGCGTCGATCCAGTCCTGCGGAGAGAGTATCCTGATCACACCCGCCCAGTACACCCCCATGGCGCTTTCCTCGCTCCCCCAGCCGAAAACCCTGTTTAAGGAAGCCCTGTCCCTGTAGACGGCAATGGGAACCTTCTTCTGGGGAAAACAGCCGAAGGCCTCTCCCAGGGGATAATACAGTTTCTCCGCTTCCCGGAGAACCATCCGGGCGTTTTCTTCATCACCGCGCCGGTACCTGACCAGGAAGTGGTCCCCCTCAAGGGTCTGCCAGCGCCAGGTCTCCAAAGAAAAGAGCGCCCGGTGGGCAAAGCGCACGGCCGCCGGGGCTAAGTTACACCCGGGAAGCGGCCGGACAATGTGAAAAGCCAAAACGAAAACCAGGCCAACGGCCGCAATGGCCGCTAATAAGCGCTCCATCCCCAGTTCCTCCTCTCCAGCTTCCATTATACATAAAGAGACAGGGGGCATTAAGAGTCAAATAAAGCCAGCCCGGAACCTTTCCGCCGGGCCGGCTGCCTTTTCAAAAGACCCTTTTCTTTAACGCCGCCTTCTGCTGAACCTGCCTTATTTCATTTTCTCTTCGGCGGCCTGCAGCCTGGAGAGGGCAAACTCCTTAGTAGCCTCATCGATACCGTCGATGGTGGACAGCTTCCTCCAGTCACCGGCAGCTCCCTCCCAGTCCCCCCGGGACTCCCGCAAGAACCCCCTTTGCACCAAGGCCTGCACATTTTCCGGATCCTGCTTCAGCACCTGCTGCAGCTCTGCCTCCGCCTGGTCGGCGGCACCCAGCGCCTGGTAGGCCGCGGCCAGTTCCAGCCTGAGCTGCATGTCCTCTTCTACGGCGAGGGCCTGCCGGTAATGTTCCGCCGCCTGTTCGAACAGTTCCCGGCCTTTATCCTCCTTCCCTTCCTGCAGATAGAGCTCCCCGAGCTGCATCTCCACCCGGGCATAGCCCGTCAGCACCGCCAGATCCCCCGGCCGGGAGGCGAGCATTTCCTGATACTGGGTCAGCAGTTCCTCCAACCTGGCGGTTTCCGTCTGCTCCGCCTCCTGGGATGCAGTTGAGGGGACCCTTCCCCCCTGCGGCTGCCGGTCCGGCTCCAGATACCAGGCAACAGTGGTACCCAGCAGTCCGATGGCCAGCATTCCCACCAGCACCCAGAGCACCACGCGGGCATAAGCGCGCCGCGCTCGGAAAATGTTAAACATCTGCCGCCCTCCTCTTAACCGCTTCCCCGCCGCCGCAGCGGCTCAACTGCCAGCGGTTCTTCTCTCCGAGGAGATTATATCACAAAGGAGGGCCTCAGCTCAGCCTGCCCCCGTGCAAAATCCCCCTTGCAACTGCCGGCCTTCCAAGAGTCCCCGAAAAAGACCCTTCCCTCAGGTTCTTCATCCACACCCTTAGCGCAGGTAGTTTAAGGGGTTCTTCTTGCTCCCCCCTACTACCACCTCAAAATGGAGGTGCGGGCCGGTCGACCTCCCGGTGGAGCCCACGGCGCCGATCACCTCTCCCGCCGCCACGCTCTCGCCGGTCCCGACGCTGATCCGGGAAAGGTGGGCGTAGCGCGTCACCATCCCGTTCCCATGATCGATTGCAACGGTATAGCCGTAGCCGCCCTGCCAGCCAGCGGAAATTACCCGGCCTCCTGCTGCGGCCCGGACTGCCGTTCCCGCAGCGGCGGCGATATCGATCGCTCCGTGAAACTCACCCCCGCGGTAGCCGAAGCCGGAGGTAATCCTTCCGGAAACCGGCCAGCGCAGGACGCCGCTGCCGGAACCGCGCGCCGCCACAGCAGTCACCGTGGACTTGGTCCCTTTAGCCACGATCCGCGGCTTCGGCTCTTTCAGCACCTGACGCCCGATTTCCTGGCGCTCCACCACTCTATCGTTGCGGCGCACCAACCGGTAGACCACCATGGCCTCCCCGCTTTCACCGGAACTGATCACCTTCGTCTGGCCTCTGCGGAGGCTGTCGTTGAGCTGGGTTCGCGTCTCGGGCGGCAGCACCTCCTTCTTGACCAGGGTGCTGGTGATCATCACATGAAGGAGGGGCTCTTCAAGGGCCAGCCGGATCTCCTGACCGACATCCAGCCTTTCCGACGTCAGCTGCGGGTTGGCCTGGAAGATATCCTCAACCAGCAGGCCGTGAGCCCTTGCTATGCTCCAGAGGTTGTCGCCCTCCTTGACGACATAGGTCTTCACCCGTGACGTTCCCCCGTTGAGCACCGTCAGGGCATCCTCCACAGAGAGCACATCCTGCACCGCCACCCGGCGGGAACGAAAGGTGATCTCCTCCTGAAACTCAAAGCTTTCCACCTTTTCTCCGCTCTCTCCGGAGAGGAAGCCATCCCGGAAGCGGTTGAGAAGCTCCTGCGCCGCCTTCCGGTCCGCCAGGATAAAAACAGGCTCGCCGTCGATGCACATTTCCACGGCATTCGTCATCCAGGGGAGCTCCCGGAGGGCGGCCTCGAATTGCTGCAGGGAGTCCATCTCCACCCTTGATGCCATACAGGTCTTATAAACGAGGGAAGAAGGGAGAAAGACATCCTGGCCGAGCTCCCTTTCCAGGGCTTCCTCCACCTTCAACCGCATTTCTTCTCCAGCCTTCTGCGAAGAGATCAGCCCGATCCTCTCGTCACCGTAGTAAGCTGCGCAGGCCAGGTGCTGGCGTGCCATCAGCAGAAAGTTGCCGCCTAAAAGACAACCGGCAAGCACGGCTGCGTAAAAACGGGGGTTTTTCCAGAAGCCCCGCTTCACGCCCCGCTTGCCGGTCCTCAGATCCACCAGGAAACCGACGATTCCTCTTCCGCACCGCCTTAAGTCTCCCAAGACCCACTTTCTCCGCTCATCCAGCCAGCTCATCACCTCCTGCCGGACGCCCTGCAGCCCCGGCGCCAGGGAACCGAAGCGGCTGGAGAGACGAGACTTCGCGACACACCATCTATCCAACAGGGGTTGGCACTGGACCGAAGATAAGAGAGGGGCTTTTTGGCTGCCCTTCGAGTTGTGCGAATTGGCGGTATCCATTTTATCCTCTCCCCTTGCCGAGCAAACACACCCTCTTTGAACACTCCCTTTCAAGGGCTAACTCCTGCCCCGAACGCCGGAATTGTTCTCTCCAAACCGGCCTGCCACAAAGCATCTCACAGCCCGGCTTAGCGAAGAGCGGTGTGCTCGAGAGTGTAGCAACTAACCTAACTTTTTTCAACAGAAAGATTAAAAATCCTGCCCGGCCTTGCATAACAATTGGATTTTTATTATTTTATGGCAAAAGATTACAGGTGCCACTCAGCGAGCACCCAACAACTCCTCGTGCAAGGCCATATAGTAGAGCGCCCCCTCCAGCCGCGCCTGCATCACCCGGCAGGCCAGCGGATCCGGTTTCAGGAGGTCATCCGAATGGTAAGAGGCCTGGGCGTGACAGCCCCCTCCGCACAAAAAGCGCGCCCAGCAGTTAACACACCGCTCTTTGCGATAAATATGTGCCCCCCTGAATCTTTCCTGCAGATCGGTTGCGACGATCCCCCGACGGACGTCCCCCAGCAGATACTCCGGACGGCCGTCGAACTGATGGCAGGGGTAGATCTCCCCCAGGGGATTAACCGCCAGGTACTGATACCCTGCCCCACACCCGGTGAGCCGCTTGGCGACGCAAGGCCCCCCCTGCAGGTCGAGGCAGAAGTGATAAAAGTTCACCCTCCGCCCCTGCTCCTCCAGCTCGACAAGGGCGCGCGCCAGCCGGAAGTACTCCTCCCGCAGAGCGGGAAGGTCCTCCTCCCGCAGGGCGTAGTCAGCCTCCGGAGAAGCCACCACCGGCTCCAGGGAAATGCTTTCCGCCCCCAGCCCCGCCAGGTAGAGGACGTCCCGGGTAAAATCCAGGTTATGGCGGGTATAGGTGCCCCGAACGTAATACTCGGCGCCTCCGACACCGGCAAGGAACCTTTCCAGGCTCCTCCGCACCGCCCGGGAGGTGTTCCCTCCCCCCGGGGTCACCCGGTAGGAATCGTGCACCTCCGGCCTGCCGTCGCAGCTTAAGACCAGACTGAAGCCGTGCTCCCGGAAAAACTCCAGCTCCTCCTCCCCCAGCAGAAGGGTATTTGTGCTGACGGTAAACTTCCACTTCTTTTCCTTCCCCATCTTCAGGGCATAGTCAACGGCGTATTTAATCCCTTCAAAATTGAGGAGGGGTTCCCCACCGAAAAAATCGACGGTCAGGTATTCATAAGGAGTCTCCCGGAGCAGGAAATCCAGTGCCTCGGCGATCACCTCGGGGGGCATGGTCCGCTCCCGGCGGCGCACCTCGCCGGGCACAAAGCAGTATTTGCAGGCCAGATTGCAGTCGTGGGCGATGTTCAGGCACAGGGCCTTGAGGCCGAGGCCTTCCCCCGGGGTGTAGTTCTCCCACTCCTCGCCGGCGGCGAAGAGAACCCCCTCGGCAACCAGCTCCTGCAGCTCCGCTGCCGTTTCCTCTACCTCCGGGGGATCGAAACGGAGTGCCGCCTCTGCACAGGCCTGCCGCCAGTCCCCGCCTTCCAGATAGCTCTGCAGCAGGAACCAGGCGGGCTCATCCAGCCTGTGCAGAGAACCGCTGTTCACATCGAAGGCCAGATAGAAGCCGCCGGCCTCAAAGAGGTGAACGTCGGCTCGCCGGTTAGCGGCTACTCCTGCTTGAGGCTGCAAGCCTGATTCCCCACAGTGCAAGAAGTCTTGCAGGCGGACTGACAGGATACCTGACACTCACCGCAGCCCCGCTCCAGGCGCGGCTTCCTCAGCGACCCCGCCACAACAGTCCTGACGTGTTTTTTCCCTTTCATCACTTTCCCTCCCGAAAAATTCTCACAGACGTTAATTAACCGAGAAGACCGTTGAACAGCTGCGATCTTCCTGACTTCAGCGCTTTCCATTCCTTTCAAGAACAAAGCAGTGTCGAATCAGCCGCTACAATTTTAAACCCATCCCGAAAAAAGCGCAAACCGTTTTTCCCTGCCCTTCTCCTCAAGAGGTCCCTTCTTAACAGAAACGGTGGCGCCTGCTCTCCCATCCGCAGGAGGGAGTCAAGATTCGCCATCCACAACCCGGTCATCTTTGGTAAGATATTAGCAAGAATTTATTTTCGGGGGCAGATAAGCATGGGCTACTCTGAAAAGGACAACAACAAAGGAACGTGCGGGCACGGCCGGAAAATAGCAGAGGCGCTGGAGATCCTCAGAAGGCCGGAGAACAGGCTTAAGGTTGTGGACTATTCCCTTCCCTACGGCGGCGGGGCCATATCCCTCATCGGCATCTTCGACTGCGATCCCGAACGCAATCTGGGCGACTACCAGAACATGAGCTACTACCTCCTGACGGGGGATGCCGAAAAAAGTTCCGCGGTCATCGACCCGGGTCTCAGGGATGCAGGCTGGATCCGGGATCTTCTGGGGATCGCCGACTGCGATGTGATTTTTACCCACTTTCATCTCGACCACTGGATCGGTTACGAACCCTTCAGCAGCTGCAGGTTTTACTCCTCACCCCTCTGCAAGGCCGTTCTCACCCAGATGGTCGGGGCGGAAAGAACGGGGAAGAGCATCTTCGTTGAAGGGCGCTTGAACGATTACCACCGCCGCCCTCTGCCGCTGCGCGCCGCCAACGACGCCGAGCGGTTTCTCCCCTTAAGGGTAGAGATCAGCCCGGTCACCGCCGAAAACCCCTACCGCAACGAAGCCCTCGCCCTGGAGTTTTTCGAGCTCCCCTTCGGCCAGACCGAGGGCACCCTTTACGGAATCCTGCAGACGGAGCAGATCAAGATCCTCTTCGCCGGTGACCTCTTCGTCAATATCAACGGTGAACTCAAAGTAGAGCCTCATTATGCCTTCAAGCCGAAAACAATGGTGATCGCCGATGTCATCGTGATGCTGCGCACCATTCTCGGAAGGGAACCGGGAGCAGCGGTAAGCACTGTGGAGGCCTCTCACATGAAAAAAATCGCCATCCCCGATCTCATCGCCCTCGGTCACGGCGTCATCGACTTTCGGGAATACCGCCCTCACATCAACCACCTTTTGGAGGAACTGGAGGAGCTGATCCGCATCAACAGAGAACACATCATTTAACGCCGACACCGAGAAAAAATGGAATTGCGCCAGCATCCGAAATCAAGTAAATTATATGATAACTGGTAAAACTTCGGACCCCCAAGAGAGATCCCGAACTTCCACTTTCCAAAACCAAAAAAGCAAAAAAATTCTTCCGTTTCGGGAACTTTTTCGTTTCTCATACTGTCTAATCAACTGAGGGGGTCCCGGCACCCGGGATGTGAGTCCTCTTGTCCAAACCGGAAAAATTACGGCTGGATTCCGATCGGATAGACGTCCGGCTCCTGATCAGACAGGCACAGGCCGGAGACAAAAAGGCCTTTGAAGAACTGGTCATAATCTATCAGGATAAGGTATATACTCTGAGCTACTACCTGGCGGGGAACCACAACGATGCCCAGGACCTGGCCCAGGAGGTTTTTTTGAAGGCTTACAGCAGCCTGAGAAGCTTCCGCCTGGAGTCCGATCTCGGCACCTGGCTGCACAGGATTACCGTCAATACCTGGTCGAATATGCGGCGCAGCAGGAACCAGGTGCTCTCGCTGGACGACCCGTTGCAGACTGAGGACGGGGAAATGGATCGACCTCTCGCCGACGGCGACCCCACCAGCGATCCGGCGGTCGCCCTGGAAGAGAAAGAGGTTCAGGTAATGGTACAACATGCCATCCGTTCCCTGCCGGAGGAGTACCGCGCCGTGCTGGTGCTGCGGGAAATGGAGGGCTATACCTACGAGGAGATCGCCGGGATCATGGGATGCTCCCTGGGAACCGTTAAATCCCGCCTCAACAGAGCACGCCGGGCACTGAAGGAAAAGATCTTGCGGCCGGTCGATCACTGCCAGAGGGGGTGAGCAGGATGAAATGCCGGGAAGCGGAGAGACTCTTTTACGAAGTAGGAGAAGAGCGTCTCGACCCGGAGGCGCTGTTGTCCTTGCGCGCTCATGAGGAATCCTGCTCACGCTGCCGGCAGGAGTTTGCTGCCTGGCGGGTCTACCGCAAAGCCTTCGAGAGCGAGGCAATGCGCATCACCCCGCCGCCCGGTTTTGCAGCAAGGGTGATCTCCAGGCTGGAGGAAGCCGCTCCGAGCACAGGGAGCAGCAGAAGAGGAATTCTGGAAGCGTTCAGAAGGAACGTCCTGGTAAAGGGAGCGATTGCGGCCGCGGCGGCTCTAGCTCTGCTGACCGGATCCCTGGCCTTTGCGGAGAAATACTGGTTTAACAGCAGCGCCCCCCGGATCGTCCAGGAGGAGACGGACAGGCGGAGCACGCCCAGCGGGTTGCGTGAAGACGGGAAAATTAAAGAAATTAAAGAAGAAGTGCAGGTGAGTTCCCCCCAGGAGGAGGCGGCGCCGGGAGAAGCGGCTGCTGAGCCGGAAAGCGGAGAAGGGGAAACTGAAACCGGCAACAGCGCACCGACACCGGTCCCGAAACCCAAGCCGGAGAAACCTGCCGCCAATGAGGACCGTCAATACCGCTTCATGGACAACAAGAAGCGCGTGATCACTACCACGATGGTGAAGGCCGCTGTAGCCGACATCGAGCAGGCGCACCGGTTGGCCCTGGGAATAGCCCAAAGTGAAGGGGCTGAAGTGACTTCGACCGTGACCGCCCGGAACGACGGCCGGGCCAATTTGATTCTGCGCTGCACCGTCCCCCCGGAGCGGGCGAAAAGCCTCATCTCCCGGTTCGAGGAACTAGGCACGGTCAAAACCAGGGACACATCGGTGACAGACGTTACCAATAACTTCAGCCGCACCCTGGAGGAATACCGCTCCTTGAGCGCAAAACTGGCAGAGGCCCCGGAAGGCGAAAAGGAACAGCTCCGCAACCAGGTTGAGTTCCTCGCCCGGCAGCTGCAGGAGTGGGACGAAGCCAGTGAAAAAGAGGTGATCGTCCTCTGGCTGGAAGATTAACCGGGAAGCCACGTGCGGGGAATAAAAATGAAAGGCTTTTCATAAGCCTTTTTTTATTGCCTCAATACTGCTCAAATACCATCTGCCCCCCGGCCGCCAACTGGGGGGAAGCCATCCCCGTTCCATCCTTTTTGCAGAACAATCCACAAAGGCTTTCTGCTTCAACGACCGGGGGCTCGCAGACCGGTTCCGCCACAGAGCCAGGCCTCAACAGGCGCTAAGGTGTCCTCTCCAGCAGGCGCCGGACGGCGCTGACCGCCTCCGCCCGGGTCAGGATCTCCCCCGGCGCAAAGAACCCGTTCGGGCGCCCGGTCATGACGCCGGCGGCGTATACCCGCTCAACGGCCGGCCGCGCCCAGGTGGGAATCGCCCCGTCATCCCGCCAGTGCGGTGGGGAGACAGGGGTATCCTCTCTGAAGTTAATAACACTCAGCGCCCCGCTCAAGACCGCCGCCGCCTCCGCCCGGGTGATCTTCCTGGCCGGCCGGAAGCACCCGTCAGCGCTCCCTCTGACAAGGCCGTGCAAGTAAGCCCGTTCTACCGCCGGCCTCGCCCAACTGGGGATGGAGCCGGCGTCGGCAAAGGGGAGCTCAGCCTCACCTCCTGATAAGCCCAGGGCAGTGGTGACGAGGACCGTAAACTCCGACCTGGTGATGGGGTCGTCCGGCCGGAAGGTGCCGTCAGGATAGCCTTTCAGCACCCCCCGGGCGGCCAGTTCCTCGATGGCCCGCTCCGCCCAGTGCCCGGCCACGTCCCGGAAGACGGCACCGGTGCCGGGGGAAACGGTCAACTGCCGGCCGGTAACCCCCCCGCTGCCCCCGTCAACGGCGACCACCAGCAGGAAATTCTCCCCCTCCTTCTCCGGTCGGAAGCTCAGGTGAAAGCTCCCCTTGCCGTCGACGGGAATGCTCATCCGGTCCCCCTTTTCCGGATACAAATAGAGCCTGTCCGCAGTAGTGCTCCCCATGAGCACTACCTCCCCCTGGCGCCAGGAGGCGGTGACCTCCAGCTCCGGCGCCCTGGTCCCGGCGGACGTTCTGGCCGCCACCGCCGCCAGCATGGGTTCCCCGGAAGCACCCTCCAGAAATGGGGTTAGGGCAACCTCCTCTCCGGGGACCAGATCCCAGGCGGCCACCGGGTAGCCGTTCTTGGTGATCGAAGTCCTTTCGGTCAAGCGGTATCTTCCTTGAGAGGTGATCAGCGTGCCCGTCTCCTCATCGTAACCGGCAACGATCTCCCTCCTTTCTGCCGTCGTCTCCGCCACATCCAGCCTCCAGATCAGGTTCTCCCCCGGCTTGAGGATGAGGCGCGCCCAACAGCCCGCTTCGGCTGCGGCTGCCACGGCGGGGAGGCCCCAGCGGTAAAACCCGGTATCCTCCTGATAGCGGTAGGCACCGGACCTCCCGCAGTTGTCGACGAAATAGATCGTCCCGTCCCTTAAGCTGGTATAAACAACCTGGCCATAAAGGAAGCTGCTGTAAGCGGAAAGGGAGAGGACCTGGCGGGTTTTCGGAAGCAGAACCCCCACAGCATACTGGCCCGGGCGCAGGTCCTGAAGATGGGCCTCCTTCTCATCCAGGCTCAGGGAAACGCCGACAGGAACGGTATAATCCCGCCCAGTACTCAAAACAATCCTCCTGTTCATCACGTCGACCTCTGCGATCATCCCGACGGCCAGTTCCCGCCGGGCTGCCACGTAGGTCACCTCACCAGTTGCCGGGGACAGCACCAGCCTGACCCTTAAGCCCGGCAGGAGGTTCTCCCAGCAGGGGGTTGCCGCTGCCCCAAAGGGGAGGTCGGCTGCATCCACATCAACCATTTCATCGGAGTAGGCTAGGGCGGCCTGGGGGGCCAGAGAGTAGGTTTTTTCCACCCCGATCAGAGTAAGCTCCCTTTTTGCCATATCGACCCCCCCGAGCAGGCCCTCTACCGCCGAGAAGGAAAACTCCGCTCCCCAGATTTCCCAACTCCCGGGGTTGATCCAGGCAGTCACCCCCCCACCCGGCGGAACACTGGCTGGGCCGGCCGCCGGGACTCCGTTGATCAAGACCCCCTTCTCAGCAGCCGGGGCGAAGTAAAGCCCTCCGCTGCGCGCCTCCGGATTGATCTCGGTTAAAAGATATCTCCCCCCTGCATCGAGGACCTGCACCCCCACTGCCCTGAAGGTGCGCCCGACAATGTATATGGAGCCGCGAGAAGCGTACCCAGGGGGGAAATAAACGTCGGCACCGGGAAGAACCTTCCCGAGGCTACCGCCGTTGTCCGAAACCGGCCAGGAAGCGACCTCACCGTTGAGGGCGAACCGCACCTGCTGCGGCGCAGCGGCTAGAACGCGCCCCGACTCCAAAACCGGCCCCTGTGCCCCTGCTGCGGTGACAACATCCCGAACCAGGGGCTGCCCGTAAACCAGGGCGAAATCCTGGGCCGGCCTCCCATCCCGGTGGGTGACACCCTTGGTGATGGCCTTTCCTTTTACGTAAACGGTATAGATCCCCGGCTTCGGAGCGGGGATCACAACCTGTTCTACGTTGTTGACGTCATCCGGACGGTCGGAAAGAAAAGAATTTCCGATCCACTCCGAGCCCTCCGGGCCGCGCACCACCAGATCGAGGTTGTTCACCAAGGGAGCCTCCGCGCCGGGAGCCGCCCCCGGATCTGTCCATACCAGGGTGGCTTTGAAGGGCGATTCCCCCGACTTCACTTCAAAGGTATAACTCAAAGTCTCCCCTGCAGCCACCCCTTCCTCGGCATCCACATAGCGAAAGTTTTTTTCCCACAGGGAGAGGACCGTCCCCCCCAGGTCGAGGATCCCGAAGCCGCTGCTGTTCGGCCAACCCTGAGGGGTGCGCGCACCACAGATGAGAGCTGCCTTGACCAGGGCAGCCGAAGGAGCAGCCAGCTTCTCGATCCTCTGAAAGAACTCCCGCAGGAGGGCAGCTCCGCCTCCCGCCACCGCCGCCGCCATGCTGGTGCCCTCCAGATAGGTATAACCGTCGCTTAAGGCAGAGGGGAGATCCGCCAGCCGCGACCGCGCCGAGATCAGAGAGCCGGGGGCATAGAGCTCCGGCTTAATCCTCCCGTCCGCTGTGGGGCCCCGGCTGGAGAAAGAAGAGATCGAGCCGGCATCATTCTGAGCGGGGTTGAAGAGGGGGTGAGGCGACTGGCTGGCCCCCACCACAAGGGCGTTTTTGCTGTAGGCCTCCGGGGTGAGCTTCCCCGCCTGGGGCCCACCGTTGCCGGCGCTGAACACGGCCAAAAAATCGGGGCAGCGGCGCAGGAAACGGTCGATCTGGCTCGCCGTCCCGAAATAACCCCCCTTCTCTCCACCCCAGCCGTTGATGTGGACGCGCACCCCGGCTGCGTAGGCAGGCTCAAAAAGGACCGTCAAATCGGGGGGAGGTGTCAGCTTCCCGCTCTCGTCCAGCAGCCCCTGAAAGTAGATGCTGGCGCCGGGTGCAATCCCCTTGAACCTCCCCTGGGACGCAGCTCCCGTTCCGGCCACCGTGGCCGCCATGTGGGTGCCGTGACCGTTGAAGTCGGCGGCAGTTGCCGCACCCGCCCAGGACTTCAACATCACCACTTTCGGCATCTGCCCCGGGAGGCTCTGGAGATCGGGGTGGATGTCCCCGGGGGAACCAGCATCAATCCCGCTGTCCGCCAGCCCGATTATCTGCCCCCTCCCGGAAAGCCCCATCCACTCCGGTGAGAGGAACCCTGCGGCCTGTAAAAAGGCCGCACCAACGAGATCGCGGGCGCGCTCATTGTAAAACCTGTATTCCTGGGCCGGCTCCACATAGACAACCTCCGGGGAGGCCGCCAGCTCCGCCAGAGCCCCTTCGGGAAGACGCAGGCGCAGCACCCGCCCTTCGCCCTCCAGCCCGGCGAGAACCTCTCCCCCCAGCTCCGGCACCTTGCGGACAAAGCCTTCCCTATCCGAAGAGCGAAAGAGGGTCACCAGCACCTCGATTTCCTGTTCGCTTCCCTTCTTCCCTTGCAAACCAGGCGCCAAACGGTCGGCAGCAGAGTAGGGCCTGAGAAAAACCCCCTTCTCTTTCGCTTCCTCCACCTTGTTAAGGGGAAGCCGCACCAGCAGGGTTTCCCTGCCCAACGGGTCCCCCTTTTCCAGGCCGAGAGCGGCAAGGGTTTCCCGGGGAACCTCCTCCCCCTCCCGGACGGGCATTAAAAACAGCCCCACAGGGTTCTCCGGAGGCACCATCCGCTCCCCCTCTTCTGCACCGGAAGTCTCCTGGGGATGCGTATCCACCTGTCGGGAAAAGACGGGGATGGCCTCTACCACCAAAAAGCAAGCGAGGACTATTGCAGCACAACACACCACCAACCGCCTCAAATTGCTCCCCTCCTCTCCCGGAAGCAGCGGATTTTCCTAATGCCGAGCCGGCAGTTGAGGCAGCCCCTCTCGGTGTTTATCTTCTCCTTAATGGCAGAAAAATCCTGCCACCTCTCTGATGCCAGCCAGGCGAATTCCTCTAACCGGTACGCCCGTACGGGGTCATTTCTTACGTTCCTGGAAGACTTTTTTGCCTCCCCGACATCCCCCTTCCCGGGGCTGCCGGAGCACCAGCAGGACATAGGAGGGCAGAACCAGCAGGCGCCGCCAACGCCGCGGCTCCTGAATTGCCCGGAAGAGCCATTCCAGGCGCAGCCGCTGCAAGATCCGGGGGGCGCGCCTGAGCCTGCCGGAGATTACGTCGAAACTCCCCCCCACGCCGATGGCAACAGGCACGCCCAATTCCCTTCTATGCGCCCAGATAAAGAATTCCTGTCTCGGAGAACCCAACCCGACCAACAGCAGGTCCGGCCTGGCCGCCCGGATACCTGCGAGCACCCTCGCCAATTCGTCCTTCCTGAAATAGCCGTGCTCCGCTCCCGCTATGGCGAGACCGGGATAGCTCCGGCACAGATTCTCGGCGGCGGCTGCCGCCACCCCTGGTTTCGCCCCGAGCAGGTAAAAGCGCCACCCCTGCCGCGCTCCCCTCTCCGCCAGGGAGGAGATCAAGTCGATCCCCGCCACCCGTTCGGGAAAAGGGCAGCCGAGGCGGCGCCCCGCCCAAACAATCCCATGACCGTCGGGAACCACCAGGTCGGCACCGTTCAGAAGGTCGCGCAGGGCCGGGTCGCTCTGGGCGCGGTAGAGCATCTCCGGATTAAGGGTGACCACCTGACGGGTGACCGGCGATCCGGAGTTGATCCAGCTCCCGATCAGCTCCACGGCTCCGCTCAAAGTTAAAGGGTGGATTCCCACCCCTAAAACATTTCGTCTTTCAGGAGGCATTCCAGCCATCCCTTTCCCTCCCCCTGCTGTCTTGATGAGGCGCGCTGTCCACCTCACTCAGCCTGTCCTGCCCCTCCGGCAGGATCTCCGGAGGCCTTTCCGCCATCCTCAGCCGGCGGGGAAACACCCTCCATAAGGGCCTCCACGAGGGGCTCGATCTCCTCTTCCCGCGGCACCCAGTAGCTGAGCCCGTCAATATACTGGGGATCTCCGGGCAGGATATACCCCTTCACCCCCGAACCGTCAATACCCTTAAAGGCCTGCGCCAGCTCGATCAGCTGCAGGGTCTTCAAATTAGTATCCACCGCCCCGATGAGCTCCCGCGCCAGGGCGGGAATTTTCCAGATGTTGCTCACCCGGGTGGCCTCATCGGCCAGCGCCTGGAAGAAGATCTGCTGGTGTTTGATGCGGTCGATATCACCCATCGGGTAATTCCGGTAACGGACGTAACCGAGGGCGTCATGCCCGTTCAGGCGCTGCACACCCGGGTCAATATGGATCCCCTCAGCGGCGTAATACATGCCCTCCTCGACATTGATGGTCACCCCGCCGAGGGTGTCGATAATCCTCTCGAAGCCCTGAAAGTCGGTGACAACGTAGTGCTTCACCTCAATCCCCAACAGGTGGCTGACGGCTTCGGCAGCCGCCTGAGGCCCCCCCAGGGCATAGGCGACATTGATCTTGTCCTCCCCGTTCATACCGGGGACAAACGCATAGGTGTCCCGCGGGATCGACAGGAGACTAACTGACTTTTTCTGGCGATCGAGAAAAGCCAGAATAATGGTATCGGAGCGCGCCGGTTCGTTCGGATGGCGGCTGTCAACCCCCAGCAACAAAACCGGCGTCACCTGTTCGGCAGCCGCAGCAGGGGCTAGCGAGGGGAAATCCTCCTCTAAAATCTCCCGATCCCCCCCGGCCAGGTAAAAACCGCCGACCACCAGGGCCGGGACGAGGAGCAAAGCCAGGAGAACCCCCAGGAACCTGAAAATCCGCTTCTTGCGGCGCTTACCGGAACGGCGCCGCTCCACCCGGGAAACGGCACCATCTGTGGGCAGGCCGCTCAAATCCCATTTCCTCGTCTCTTCCCAATCCACTTCTCCCCAACCCTTCCGTTATGAGTTTGGCCAAGGCGCTTATCTTAAACCCCATCAACTCCCGAGCGGAACAGAGCCGCAACCTTTTTGAAAAAGCGCCCTTTACAAGTCAGACGGGGAACCGCCCGAAGCGCTCCCTTCTACCGCTCCATCTTTTTCAGGGGGAGGCCGGCCGCAGGGGCTCCCTGGCATCCCCATAAGCCTAATAGCGGATACCGGACAGCGCCCTCGCCAGGGCAACCGCCACCTCCGCCCGGGTCATCCAGCGATCGGGGTGAAAGCATCCGTCCGCTGCGGGATCGAAGATCCCGGCCGCCGCCAGGCTGGCAATCGCCTGCTCCGCCCAGTGCCCCTTCAGATCCCGGTAGCCGATTCCCTCCTGGAGAGGAGCCGGCTCGAAGGCTTGGTTCAGAACCGCTGCAACCTCGGCGCGCGTCACCTTGCGATCCGGATAGTACCTTCCATCAGGGTAACCGCGCACAAGCCCCCTCTCGGCAGCCGCCTTGACGGCGCCGGCCGCCCAGTGGTCCGCCGGCACGTCGGGAAAACCCGTTGGCCCCGTTTTGACCGGACACTGTATTGACTGAACAACCATCACGATCAGAGCTGCCCGCGTTACCCCTTCATCGGGATGAAAATTGCCGTCGGGATAACCGCTGATGATCCCCCTACTGCGCAGGAAATTCACCGCTCCTTCCGCATAGTGGCCGCGCATGTCGGGAAAGGAGGGGGTGCCCCCTTTAAGCGCCTGAATTCCGGCCGCCACCCGATCGAGGCAGCTGGCGGCGTCGTCCAGCCCCCGGCGCACTTCTGCAAAAAGGCCGTCGAGGTAGCTGTCGAGCGATTCTTTGGTCATCAGAGGATCCGCTGCCGAACCGGGAGCAGCGCCGTTACCCTGCGCCTCAACCGGCAGAAAAAAAAGCGCGGCAAATCCCAGCGACAAAACGAAGAGCACCCCTGCGCCCAACAGCATTCGCCTTTTTCTTGGCACCGGCATCCCCTCCCCAAAGAAAAAAAGCCCGATTTTACTTTTTTCGTCACATTACAGCAAAAATCCTTCCTGCCAGGCAACAAAAAAAGACCGGTTACCTGTCCGGCCGCTCGTTCCCACGGTTAACTCCCCCTAAGCACACACCGCTCTTGTCTTCCGGCGTCACATTCTGCTTATTTCCATATTTTGTCGATCGTGACATCTTTGAAATAATAGTGGATAATATCCCTGTAGGATCTGCCTTTCTCGGCCATGTAATACGCCCCCCACTGGCTCATCCCCACGCCGTGGCCGTAGCCGCGCCCCGCCATGTGGAGGACACCGTCCCGCAATTCCAGCCGGTCGATGAGGGTGGAGCGCATCTTATCAGGGCCCAGAGCCGTCCGCAGGGCGGCACCGCTGATGGTGGCCTTCCCCAGCCGGATGGTGACAGCCCGTCCGGAGAGCCCCTTCTTGGGGATGGAGGCCACGGTAATGGCTCCGGGGTCCCTTCCGGTCTGCTCGATCACCGCCGCCCGCACTTCATCCACCGGAAAGGATGCCGACCAGGCTTTGGCCTCCGGTTTGGCCACCTTTTGGCCGGGGTCCTCGACGCTCTTGATATAAGGGGTGGGCTCCTTGGTGAAGTTGAGCCCTTCTACAGCAGTTGCGGTTCTCCCCCCCGCATTGGAGTGAAACCAGGCCCTGATGTACCTCCCGCGGTACTTGATGACCTCACCCCTGGTCTTCCTGACGGCCTCCCGCACCTGAGGTGTGATGCGGCCCGGGTCGTAAGCCTGAAACTCTTCGGCGCTCGTGGAGGCATCCGCACCGTGTTGGGGCACGCCCTTTTCATACCTGATCTTAAAGAGGGTAAAGGTGCGGGCGAGAATGGCCTGGGCTGCCAGGGCCTCGGACGGCCAGGTGGGCTCCATCTCGGCGGCAACCACGCCGGCTATGTACTCCTCGAACTTGATTCTCTTCTTCTGACCGGTGGCGTTATCGTAGAGGGTGATCTCCGGCTCGGTGTAGCGGAACTCGGTTTCGGGCTCCCGCCGCAGAGGCTTTTGCTCCGGCCTCCTGCACCCTGCCGACCATTCCCACGCAAGGATGACCAGCAACAGCACAACCGCCAGCTTTCTCATCTTCAGGTTCTGCCTCATTAAAAACTCCCTCCCCGGTAGCGGCGCCTTTGTTTTTCCTTATATTATGAGCGGGAGGGAGATTTCATATACCGGATCGGGCCGCAAAAAACCCGGCGGCGTGCCCCGTCAGCTGAAGTCCTGGTATTCAGGGGAAGGAATGCTCTCCTCCCCAATAATACTGTAAAGGGTCTTCGCCTGGGAGGCAGGAATGCTGCGCTCCGGCAGGGCGAGCACCTTCACCGTGAGGGCTTTCCTCCCCCAGATCAGGGTGATCTCATCCCCCACCTTCACCTCTCGGCCTGGTCTGGCGATCCTCCCGTTGACCTGGACCCGTCCCCCCCGGCAGGCCTCCCTGGCGCTCACCCGCCTTTTAACCAGGCGGCTGAGCTGCAAAAACTTATCCAGCCTCACATCCTCACCCCTGGAGTTCCCTTTCGCCATCATCACCTAGCGCAGAAAAAGAAATATAAAGGGCCTGTTCTCCACCAATCGTGCTCACAGACCCTTTCTTCAAAGAATATCTCTCGCATACCCTGCCGGTCTACCGCTCGACTCCCGATTCCAGGCCGGACAGGACGACGGCTTGCTTCGGGATAGCTCTGGAATGCTGCGTAACAAGTCGCGAACTGCTTCTGTCAAACGCAGCGTTTGGCCTCGCCGCAAATCCATTCCATCGCAGGTCAAGAGGTATCTGTACTCGCATCCCGACCTGTCATCCTCGCTTCGCCTGTCCTGTTACCTGGTCCTCCATAGGTCGCTCGCCGGTAGACCCGTCGGGTATTTTCATGCTCTCTTGGTGCCGCCAATGGCAGCATGGTGGTCTACAAAGCTACAGAAGGAATTAACCGATGGCATCCTTCAGGGCCTTGCCGGCACGGAAAGCAGGAACCCGGGTAGCGGCGATCTGAATCTCTTCACCGGTCTGCGGGTTGCGTCCGGTACGGGCCGCCCGTTCCCGCACCTCGAAGGTCCCAAACCCCACCAGCTGCACTTTATCACCCCTGGCCAGGGCCTCTTCAATGGCAGCAAAAACCGCGGTGACAGCCTTTTCCGCATCCTTTTTAGCAAAGCCTGCTTTCTCCGCAACAGCAGCGATCAATTCCGCCTTATTCAAAGATACCCCTCCTTAATTGATTTTCTTGTTCGGCTACCTAATTCGCCAGAACAACCGAAACTCCTGCTGCCAAAGCCCATCCCAAAAATTTTTTTCTTTATTTTTGCTTCTCCCTTTCCTTCACCTCGTTCCAGAGTTCGTCCAGCTCAGAAAGAGCCAACTCGTCCAGCCTGATGCCCTCTTCCTGCGCTTTGAGCTCCATCGCCCAAAACCTCTTCATAAACTTCTCCACCGCAGCCCGCAGCGCCTCCTCGGCGTCGATCCGGAGCAAACGGCAGGTATTGACGACGGCAAAGAGGAAATCCCCGAACTCCTGCCGCAGAGCCTCCCGCTCACCCTGCGACCAGGCGGCCTTCACCTCCTGCCATTCCTCCTCCACCTTGGCCGCAGCCCCTTCAGCATCGGGCCAGTCGAACCCCACCAGGGCGGCCTTTGCCTGCACCTTCTGTGCCCTCTGCAGCGCCGGCAGGTGCCTGGGAACCCCTGCCAGGAGGGACTTCCGCTCCCCTTCCTTTTCCTTCTGTTTAATGGCCTCCCAGTTCCTGAGAACCTCGGAGGCGCCGTTGACCTTGATCCCTCCGAAGACATGGGGGTGGCGCCGGATCAGCTTCTCCGTGATCCCGCCGATAACCTGCGCTATGGTGAACTCCCTTTCCCGCTCGGCCAGAGCGGTGTGAAAAACAATCTGCAATAGTAAGTCTCCCAACTCCTCACACAGTTTATGCATATCCCCTTCGTCAATGGCATCAACCACCTCGTAGGCCTCCTCGATCAGGTACTTCTTCAAAGACTGGTGGGTCTGCTGGCGGTCCCAGGGGCACCCTTCGGGTGAGAGGAGGCGCTCCATAACACCAACCAGGGGCTCCAGGGAGCAAGCGGAAGCCCTTTCCGCAGATCTCCCGAGGAGGGTCCTTCGAGGCACGGTCTCCCCTTCCTTAAGGGGAGGAACGTAAACCGTCGTCAGGTGGTCGGGTTCCCGGCGGTCCAGCTCATAGAGGGGGACCGCGGATACCCTCTCTTTCCCCCGTACCCCGGCGGACTCAACCACCATCACCCGATGGTCGTCGGGGAAGCTGTCCATCAGGGTGAGCTTGACCTCAGAGGCAAGGTGGCGGTTGTAGACCTGCATGATGACGATGCCGGTATCTCCAGTAACCGCAAGGGGAGAGCTTCCATCCCCGGAGGGGCATAACTGGAAGCTGTCTGCTATCAACAGCCCCTCCCCCGGGTCGATACCGAGTAGCGGGAAGAGAGCATCGAGAAAGCCGGGGGCCGTAAAGATCTTCAGCTGCACACCCCTCTCGGGGGCGCTTGTCCGCAAACTGTCCACCACTGACTCCCCCACCAGGGGATTGCCCGGCACTGCAAAAACCAACGGCTCCCCTTGTTCGCAGGCGGTCTGCAGGAGAAATTCGGCCATCCCTCGGTAGACCTCCTCGAAGGTGTCCGACCTTTCGTAAAAGCCGTCCAAGGGATGAAAGCTGATGCCCTCCTCCCGCAGAGCGGCAACCACCGGATGGCGTTCGGTGCGCAGATAGACCCGGTAGCTGCGCAGCAGGCTGAGATTGAGAGGGGGCAGGTCCAGGGGGTCGCCCGGGCCCAAGCCCACCACATAGATCGTTCCTCGCTTCTTCATGACAGGCTACCTCACTTCGATCGGTGCTTTTTCCGCCGGACGGTTCAAGGATCGCACCCCCGTCCCGGCCAGGATCGGTGAAACTCGCTCCTCACCTCTTCAAGATCCGCCTTACTTCGTAGACCCGGATCTCCCCGGTGAGGAAGAGAACCGCAAAGTAAAGCGCCGCACCGCCAAGAACCGCCGCCCCCGTTGCCGCCGCGTTGCCTAAGTGATAGAAAAGATTGTAAATACCGGGCAGTGCAGCCACCATTATTGTAGCAGCCAGCAGCGGGCGAAGCAAACAGTTCGGCTGTAACCGGTAGCCGGTAAAAAGAGAGAGAAACCAGAAGTTGAGGAGGAAAACCAGGAAAAAGCCCAGCGAACTCCCCAGAGCCGCCCCCTTGATTCCGAATCCCGGGATGACCGTGAGATAGTAGTTGCAGGCGATCTTCACCAGGCAACCGGCCAGGAGGTTGACGACGGGAAGCCAGGTGTTCCCGATCCCCTGCAGGGCACCCGCCGTGGTCTGCTGGAGCCCGGCGAAAAGGGCGGCCGGTGCCAGCCAGGCGGTTACCGGACCAGCCCCCGGTTCGTCAAAAAGCAGCTCCATGATGGGTGTGGCCAGGACGCAGAGCCCGGCCGCCGCAGGAAGGCAGAAGATCACGGTGATGCGCAGGGCGGCGCCGATCCTCCGCCTGACATCCAGTAGGCCGCCGCGAGAAACGGCCGCCGCCAGGTGGGGAACCAGGGACATGGCAACGGAAACGGTGAAAACGGCAGGCAGATAGACGATGGTCCCGGCCATCCCCGCCAGCTGCCCGAAAAGGGAGGTCGCCTCCTGAACGCTGAAGCCCGCCGCCTGCAGGCGGTTGGGTATGATCACGGTATCGATAGCCTGCATCAGGGGAAAGACCGCGGAGGCAGCGGAAATCGGAAAGGCGTAAATCAGCAGGCGCTTGAGTAGCTTAAGGCCGTCTCCCAACAAAAAGCCGCTCCTGCCCCGGCCGTTCAGAAGCGGCCGCGATCTCTCAAAACGACCGAAGATCAGGACCAGAACGAGGAGCCCGGCACACCCCCCTGTAACGGCGCCGAAAGCCGCCCCCGCAGCGGCAAACTCCACACCGCGGGAGATCAGGGCGGAAGCGGCAAGGAGCACCGTTGCCACTCTGATCACCTGCTCCAGCACCTCGGAAAGCGCCGTCGGCCACATTACCCCCCACCCCTGGAAGTAACCGCGGAAGGCGGAAACCACAGAGATCACCAGAACCGCCGGAGCAACGGCAGCCAGGGAATAGCAGGCCCGGGGGTCGCCCAGCACCTCCCGGGCCAGATACGGCGCACCCAGAAAAAGAAAGAGCGCCAGCAAAAGCCCCGTCGAAAACAAAAAAAGAAGAGACACCCAGAGAATCCGCCGCGCTCCCCGCCGGTCCCCGACCGCCCCCCTCTCCGCCACCAGGAAGGAAACGGCAACCGGGATTCCGGCGCTGGAGAGGGCGAGGAGGGTGGTATAAAGGGGATAGGCCATCTGATAGAGGCCGATCCCTTCGCTCCCCACCATCCTGGTGAAGGGTATCCGGTAACAGGCCCCCAGCAGCTTAACGAAAATCGCCGCCGCCGTCAGGACAAATGCGCCGCGCAAAAAAGAATCGGTCTTCAAAAGCCCGCCTCCTGTTTGTCCTTTTTAACTACATGCTTACGAAACAGGAGACGGAGATATACCGAAGCGGCTAAAAATTAAAGGCGGCAGTAAAGAGCCACCTTTCTTCCCCGAGCATTTGTTTTAAAAATCCTATCAATCACTGCTCCATTTGCTTGGCCAAAAAACCGGCCGCCGTCTCCGCCAGCTTCATTTCCAGTTCCCCCATCCGGACGTTGGGTTCTTTAGAACAGATGATCACAGCTCCGATAGGGTCACCCTCGGCAATGATGGGTGCAATCACTTCGCTGGAGAACTTGCACTCCTCATCCTCTTCGGTAAGGCAACCCTTGCAAATAGGATGCTCCCCTGCCTTTGTGATCAGAACGGGCTTGCGTTCCTCCATTACCCTCTCCACCGCAGGGCCGATCGGCTTGTTGAGGAATTCCTTCTTGGGAGCCCCTGCCACGGCAATGATGTTATCCCTGTCGGCGATACAGGCAATGTGGCCAATAGCCTCATGCAAGGAATCGGCGTATTCCTTCGCAAAATCGCCCAGCTCATTGATCGGCGAATATTTCTTTAGTATGACCTCACCTTCCCGGTCTACAAAGATTTCGAGGGGATCACCCTCCCGAATCCGCAGGGTCCGGCGGATCTCTTTCGGAATTACGACGCGACCTAGATCATCGATGCGGCGAACGATACCCGTTGCCTTCATGTCCTATCCCCCCTTCATTTTCAAAGATAAGCATCTTCAGGAATAGTATATAATCATCCGGAGGGATTTATTCATTTTTTTCCATGCCGATCCTAATAATTTCATCCTATACTGCGCAAAACTGGGATTAGTCCTCAAAAATGCCGTAATACGCGGGAAATTTCGGGTTATACAGGAGGCGGCAGTTCTTCCGCAGGCCCTCCAGGTAGCTCATAAAGGCCCGGTTTTTCTTGCTGCCGAGCAGCTCCTGCTCCAGGGTCTCCCGCACCTCCTCGTATCTGGCCGGGCCGGCGGGAATTCTTTCAAAACAGTAGAGAACATGGTAACCGAATTCCGTCTTCACCGGCTCCCTGCTGAACTCACCCGGCTGAAGGCGGAAGGCCTCCTGCAGAAAGGCCTCGGCGATCCCCGGGTCATCCCTGCGGATATACCCCAAAACACCCCTGTTTTCGGCGACCGAGGGGTCTGTTGACCTCTCAACGGCCAGCTCCTGGAAGTCTCCACCTTCCTCCAGGGAACGGATGACCTCCAGGGCCTCCTCTCTGGTCTTGAGGAGGATATGCCCTACATTGACGCGCTCCGGGAGAAGCAAGAGGTCCTTCTGCTCCTGATAAGCCTGCCGGATCTCCTCTTCCTCTACGGTAACACTCCCTATGACGGCGCGCTGTAGCTTCTGAATGGCGATCCCCTCTGCCACCCGGCGGCGATATTCAGCTACGGTCAGGCCGCTATCCCTCAAAAGCTCCTCAAAGGCCTCAGGGCCCCCGGCCTGCAACCGGTCTTCGGCAAGCTGGGCATCCACTTCGGAGGCTTCAGCCCGGATACCGGAGCGCTCCGCCGCCTGCCTCAGCAAGAGGCGGTCTATCAGGTTGCCGAGGGTTTCCCGGCGCAGCTGCCCCATCAGCTTTTCACCTTCCTCACCCGAGAAGTCAATCCCGTAAAAATCTCGGAAAAAATCCCTCATCCGCTCGAACTCTGCATCCAGCTGCGCCTTGGAGATCTTCGTGCCGTTGACCTGAACCACCCAGTCGCCGCGGCACACCCACCACATCCAGGTCAGGCCCGCCGCCACCAGCAGGACGAACAGCAGCAGCTGCGGCAGGTAGGGAAACCGCTTCCTTCCAGGATTCGCCGCTAAATTCAACCCTTCCTCCTCCTTCCGGCCTCAAGGAATCAATCCTTTAAAGCTTCTCCATAGACAACGATTATCCTGCCGGCGGCCGACGGGAATATCCGGCCACCGGAAACAGGAGCGCCGCCCGGATCCGTCAAGCAGCCCCTGTTCCAGGATAAACCTCCCCTCACCTGCCGGGGAGCATTACCTTCTTCAGCATCCTGACGAGATCCTGAGGAGCCAGCCCTCTGGTGTCCACCCGGATCTCCAGCCCGGCCACGGTGGAGAAGCTGACCCGCTGCCCGAAACCCCCGCTCCAGCGGCGAAGCTCCTCACCCCTGGGGGCGGTTTCCCCCTCAAAGCGCAAGAACAGCGTGTACCCGGCGTGCTGAACCTCCCTCATCCCAAGCTCTCTGGCGCGCGCCCTGACGCGCGCCAGGTCGAAAAGGTTGACCGCCGGCTCCGGCATCTCCCCGAAGCGGTCGCGCACCTCCTCTGCCAGCTCCTCAACGCCGGCCGTGTCTTCGGCCAGGGCAAGGCGCCGGTAGATCTCCACCTTCTGCCTGGGGTCGCCGATATAGGAGTCCGGAAGGTAGGAGTCCACTCTGAGATCGAAGAGGGGGGGTGCCGCCTTGCGCTCCGGCACCGGCTTTCCTTTGACTTCCTGCACCGCCTCCTGCAGCAGCCGGTTGTAAAGGTCAAAACCCACCGCTGCCATATGGCCGTGCTGCTCGGGGCCCAGGATGTTCCCCGCCCCCCGGATCTCCAGATCACGCAGGGCGAGCTTAAACCCCGACCCGAACTCGGTGAACTCCTGGATGGCCCGCAGGCGCTTCTCCGCCTGCTCGCTCAGCACCTTATCCCCCCTGAAGGTAAAATAGGCATAAGCAAGCCGGTTCGAACGGCCGACGCGGCCGCGCAGCTGATAGAGCTGGGCGAGGCCGAAGGAATCGGCATTCTCCACAATGAGGGTGTTGGCATTGGGGAAGTCGAGCCCGCTTTCGATAATGGTGGTGCAGATCAGGCAGTCAAAGCGGCGGTTCAAAAACTCCCACATAACCTCCTCCAGTTCGTCCTCCCTCATCTGGCCGTGGGCAACGCGGAAGGTGGCCTCGGGCACCAGCTCCTGCAGATAATGAGCGACGCGGGCGATGGTCTCCACCCGGTTGTGGACGTAAAAGACCTGGCCGCCCCGCTGGATCTCCCGGAGAATGGCGTCCCGCACCAGATCGGGGCTGTATTCCAGCACATAGGTCTGGACCGGCAGGCGATCCTCAGGGGGGGTCTCGATCACGCTGAGGTCACGCACACCCCCCAGGGACATCTGCAGCGTGCGGGGGATCGGGGTGGCGGTCATGGTCAGAACGTCCACACTGGTCTTAAGCATCTTAATTTTCTCTTTGTGGGCGACCCCAAAGCGCTGCTCCTCGTCGATCACCAAAAGCCCCAGGTCTTTAAAAACGACATCTGCGGAAAGGAGGCGGTGGGTGCCGATGATGACATCCACCAACCCCTTGCCGAGGTCGGCGACGATCGCCTTCTGCTCCGCCGGGGTGCGAAACCGGCTCAGCATCTCCACCCGGATGGGATAGCGGGAAAAGCGCTCCTTAAAGGTGAGGTAGTGCTGCTGGGCGAGCACCGTGGTAGGCACCAGGACGGCGACCTGCTTCCCGTCCTGGACCGCCTTGAAGGCGGCGCGGATGGCCACCTCCGTCTTCCCGAACCCCACATCACCGCAGATCAGGCGGTCCATGGGGCGCGGCTTCTCCATATCTGCCTTCACTTCCTTGATGGCCTGGAGCTGGTCGGGGGTCTCCTCGTAAGGGAACAATTCCTCAAACTCCCGCTGCCAGACGGTGTCAGGGGAAAAAGCATACCCCGGAGTCCGGGAGCGCTCGGAATAAAGGGCGATCAGGTCCTCCGCCAGCTCCCGGAGTCGCTTTTTGACCCGCTGTTTGAGGCGATTCCAGTCCGTACCGCCGAGGCGGGACAGCCGCGGCACCGCCCCCTCCGGCCCGCCATACCTGCTGATCAGGTCTACCTGATCCACCGGCACATACAGGCGGTCCCCCCCTGCGTAGGCCAGCTCCAGGTAGTCCCTCTTCTTACCGTCCATTTCCTTTTCGCAGATGCCCAGATAGCGGCCGATGCCGTGGTGGATGTGAACCACAAAGTCCCCGGGGGTGAGTTCGCTGATGATGTTCGCCGGAGTACCCCCCGCCCGCCTCCTCCGTTTCGCTACGGCCGCCCGCCCGTAGAGCTCCTCTCCCGTGACAACGGCAAGCATCCCGGGCACCTCGAAGCCGGCGCTTAAAACTCCCTGCCCCACCTGGAGGCGGCCCTCCGCCAGCCTCTCGGGCCAGTTCTCCTCAACCTGGAAGGGGAGCCCCGTATTCTTGAATTCCCTTTCCAGCTGCCGCCTGTTGGCCTCGGTGCGGGTCAGGATCAAAACCGTCACCCTTCTCTGCAGCCAGCCCTTGACCTCCTTCACCAGCAGATCGGGACGCCCCAGAAAAGGCTGCATTTCCTTGCTGGTGAAAGTCTCTTCCGACCGCTCCTGAATCCCGGGGAGGCGGGTCGAAAGCCTGGAGAAGGCAACTACCGGAAAGTCGGCGATCCTTTGAAGAAGCTGCTGATCGTCAAAATAATAATCCTGCCAGGAGGTAAATGATTGCCCCTCACCGAGCAGGCGTCTGTAATCGGACTCCAGCAGGGCGGTACGCGACCGGCACTGCTCCGGGAACCTCCCCGGCTCGTCCATGATGACCAGCGATTCCGGGGGGAGATAATCCAAAAGGGAGGCCTGCTGCGGATAGAAATAGGGCTGCAGGAGGTTAAGGGATCTCCCCGTTCCTTCTCCGGCCATCTCCAAGAACCTGTTCAAACGCTGCTGCAGGCGGTTTAAGGCGCTCCTGTTCCCTTTGAGCTGCTCCTTTCTGTTCTTCCAGGCCTCCCTGATGCGCTCGGCGGCGGAGGCGGCCAGATCTGGCTTGTAGATAAACTCCCGGGCCGGCCAGATCCTCACCATGGAAATATTCCCCCGGGAGCGCTGGGTTACCGGGTCGAGCGCCCTGATTGAGGTGACCTCATCCCCCCACAACTCCAGCCTCACCGGACTACCGTAGAAGGGGTAAATATCGACGATATCCCCCCGCATCGCAAACTGTCCGGGCGCCTCAACCACATCCAGGCGTTCAAAGCCGGCCTCGACGAGACGGCGGGGAAGGGCCTCGTAATCGACCTCCTGGTGCATCCTCAGGTCAATTGCGGCCGCTTCCCATTCATCAGGCGGAATCAGTTTCGGCAGGAGGGCTTCGGCAGGGGCGATGACGACCGGCGGCCTTTCCTCTCGCGCCAAAAGGGAAGCCAGGACGCGCAGGCGCCCCTCCGCCGGCTCCCGGCTGGCGGCAACCACCTCGAAGGGAAGGGACTCGGCAGGATCGAAAGCCAGCACCTGGCGATCCGGCAGCAGCTGCTCGAGATCGGTTATCCAGGGGGTTACCCGATCCATTCCCGGTACAATTACCAGGAGAGCGCCGGAAAAGCCCCCGTCGGTAAAGAGGGCGGCGGCAAAGAGAGCCCTTAAGGAACCCGCAAGCCCCGAGATCTTCAGGGGCAGCTCCCTTTTTTGAACGGCGGCAAGGATACGCCCGTATGCGCCCATCTTTTCCAGCAGATCGCGCACCCTCTCCACCCCCTGTCATGAAAATAGATCGCATACCCTGCCGGTCTGCCGCTCGACTCCCGATTCCAGGCCGGACAGGACGACGGCTCGCTTCGGGACAGCTCTGGGATGCTGCGTAACAAGTTGCGAACTGCTTCTGCCAATCGCAGCGTTTGGCCACGCAGCAAATCCATTCCGTCGAAACTCATAAGGTGTCTGTACTCGCATCCCGACCTGTCATCCTCGCTTCGCCTGTCCTGTTACCCGGCCTTCCATAGGTCGCTCGCCGGCAGACCCGTCGGGTATTTTTATACTCTGTTGGTGCCGCCGGAGGCGGCGTGAGGGTCTGTCATGAAAATAGATCGCATACTGAAATGCGTTCCTACCCCTAAGCCCGCTACCGGATCTTTTGGTGGTCACCCAGCGATAGATAAAATGCTGGTTATCCCCCGGGCTGGCAGCGGAGCAAGGCAACCTTTATCGGACCATGCCAAAATGGGGTGGTTTGGAGAAACCCCCCTCGTTAGTCCTCCTGCCACATTATATCACCGCAAGGCAGGAAATTATACCGCTCGTAAATCCCCAAGGCCATACCCACGGCCGGGCCGGCCGGGATTGCTCAAAACAAGCACCGACAAAAAGAAACCCCGCCTGGAAAACAGGCGAGGCCGTTTGCCTTGTGGAACAGTACGGCTTCAGCGTACTCCCGTTGGCACAAACATATCGATAATACCTACGATAGCCGCCGCAATCAATGCTCCCAAGACCGTCACCCGGAGACCCGGAATGATGAACTGGAGCAGGTAAAAGATCACCGCCGAGACGACGAACCCCACACCACCCCGGGCGTAAGGGGATATATTGCGCCCAAAGATGGCCTCCAGGCCGAAACCGATGGCCGCGATCAAAACGGCGGCTAGAAGGGCATGCCAAAAAGACAGCCTGGTGAAACCGGGCGTGATGTAGCTCACGACCATCAGGACGATGGCAGCGACAATGAACCTCACAATGTGAGCCAACCAGCCCTGGCCTACAGTTTGGGAAATACCGCCGCCGGCACCCCTTTCTTCCTCTGCCATTGAGTCACCTCCCCTCTATCCGGTTAAACTCCCTTCAGCGCTCTTCGAAGCGCCGCATCCTTAGTTTAACCAGAAAAGGGGAATTCATGCATCCGCCGTCGAAAAAATCGCCCTCCAGATGCCCTGCAGGCTGCCGTCACCGCGCGCCTTAAGGAGCCCGCCTGTTGAAGCGGTTCATGGCGGCTTCGATACCCTCAGCTATCCAGCAGCGCGCCGCATCACAGGCATAATCCCAAACGGCCTCCATGTCCTGTCTTTCTTTTCGGGTAAAGGGCATCAGCACGTAGTCCACTACGGAACCGTCCTGCGGCCTCCCGATCCCGATGCGCAGCCGGCAAAAAGCGGTGCTGTTGAGGTGATCGATAATGGACTGAACCCCTTTATGCCCACCGGAACTCCCACCGGGTCGCAGCCTGATGCTGCCGGGAGGAAGGTCGAGGTCATCGTGGATTACCAGCAGCGCCTCCGGAGAGAGGTGCCAGCGGCGCAGCAGCGGCTTGACGGCCCGCCCGCTCAGGTTCATAAAGGTCAACGGCTGAACGAGCAGCGCCCGGACCCCATCGATCTCCACCCGGCAGAGATTGGCCAGGCGTCTGTGCTGCACCCACTTTCCCCCGGCCTGAGCGGCCAGCCTGGCCACGACCCGGTAGCCGGCATTATGGCGCGTGTTCATATAACTGTGGCCGGGGTTGCCCAGTCCACAGACGATCTTGGCAGGAGGGTCCGCAGGCGCAGGCCGCAGCACATCCCGCAACCAGGCAAACATTTACTCCTCTCCCTGCTCCGGAGCAGTGCCAGCCTCCACACCTTCTGCTTCCTCTGCTGCTTCTTCTCCCTCTTCTTCTTCGATCGCCGGAGGAATCACCAGGGCGATTACCGATTCCCGGCTGGAAACGATCCTCACACCTGCCGGCGGCTCCAGGTCGCCTACGGTCAGCTGGTCGCCGATTTCCAGCTTGCTGATATCGGCTTCCAGTCTCTCCGGGATCTGCGTAGGCAGAGAGGAAACGATGACCGTTCTCAGCATGTTTTGCAGAATACCGCCCTGTTTGACACCGGGGGCCTCCCCGACGAGAACCACAGGGATCTCCGTTTCGATCTCCTCGGTCAGGTCAACCTGGTAGAAATCCGCGTGCAGGAGCTCACGCCGCACGGGGTCACGCTGGATCTCCCGGCACATCACCAGGTAAGAGCCGCCTTTTTCCCCGTCGGCAACATCCAGGTTGATCAAGGTGCTGCCGATGCTGTGGTTGGTTATGACCTGCTCCAGCGACTTAGTGGGAACGCTTAAAAGGACATTCCCCACCTCTTTTCCGTAGAGAACGGCAGGCAGCATCCCCTGATTGCGCAGTGCGCGGACGCTACCTTTGGTGCCGCGCTCTCGCAATTGAGCCTGCAAGCTGATGGTTTCCATTGCCGACACTCCTTATCCTATAGTTTTACGCAGTTATTCCCCTCTTCAAACCCTTTCTAAGTTTAGCTTTTGTTACAGGTCAAGATCAAGGACGACCTGCCCCAAAAGCCGTTGCCGTTCCCGCCATCCGCCGGGCGCCTCCAGGCTACCTGCAGCGGCCGCTGCCCGAGGGCAATCAGGTACAGGCAAGCTCTGAACGGCAAACGGGTAACGCTCACAACACATTATACCAAAATCCCTCCCTCCTTTCAGGTCCAACGGCAGCGGCTGAAGAGCCTTCATCGGAGGGGAAAGGGTGCATCTTCCCTTCCGGAAAGCGGATGAAAGAATGTTTCGGAATGCCGCAGTCAGGAATACCCTCGAAAACGGCCCAATATATTTTAACAGATAAAGAGCCTCAACCGTTAAAAAAGCACAAGGAGGCGAAGCAAATTGCGCAAGAGCCGCCAGTTCCTCTCCCTCCCGGTGGTCAGCCTGGAGGAGGGCAAAGAGATCGGCCGCATCCGGGGCCTCGTAGTTAACCCGCAGGCCGGTGAAATTGCAGCGCTCCTCGTCCAGCGCGGCGGAATTTTTGCCGAACAGAAAGTGATCCCTTACCCCCGCGTTGTCAGCGTGGGGAACAACGCCCTTACCGTCCAAAAGGCCAGCAGCGCCGAAAAACTCACCAGCCTCCCCCAAATCCTCAACCTGGTCAAAGAAAACGTCCAGCTGAAAGGCTCCCGGGTGATCACCGAAGGTGGTACCGCCCTCGGCTATGTCGTCGATTTTTTCGTCGACCCGTCCACGGGAAAAATCACGAGCTACGAAATAAGCGGGAAGAGCCCGGAAAGCATCTGGAAGGGAAAGGCCCTGCTTCCGGCAGAAGAGGTGCGCACCATCGGCAAAGACGTCCTGGTGGTGCGGCAGGGGGCAGAGGAATCCTTAAAGCAAGGCGAGGGCGCGCTGGCAGAAGGCGTCAAAAGCCTCAAGGGCACAACAAACCGTTTTCTGCAAAAGGCGCGGCAGCTGCAATCCCGGCTCCAGGGAGAAAAGTTTGGAGAAACCGGGCCGCGGGAGAAGCCGCAGGAGGAGGAAGTGCCCCGGGATGCACCCCCGAAAGACCAGCCCATATAAGAAGCCGAGCTGGAAGACGAGACCCGGTAAGCCTCTGTTCATCCCCTGCACCTGCTCCCGGACTCCGCTGGAACTCACCCGTCCGGTCATTGGAGTAGCAGCCGGCGGTTGGAAGAGCAGAAGTTCGCCTTGCGAATCCCCCGCCAGTTCTACGAAGAACCCTCAATGCCGACTACCACCCCCCATGGTGCCATCCGCCGGGAGAGCTACTCAAAAAGCTTGCTGACAGACAGGTCTTCGTGAATCCTGATGATCGCCTCTCCGAAAAGCGGAGCTACGGTGAGCACCTTCAACCTTGGGAAGCGCTTCTCGGGAGGTACGGGTATGGTGTTGGTCACCACAACCTCTTTGATCGGGGAATTCTCCAGGCGCACCCGGGCCGGCCCGGACAGCACGGGATGCGTACAGCAAACATAGACCTCTTTGGCGCCGTGCTCCAGCAGGGCTTCCGCCGCCTGGACGATCGTCCCCCCGGTATCGATGATGTCATCGATCAGGATTGCCGTCCTCCCTTTGACATCACCGACCAGGTGCAGAACCTCGGCGACGTTGGGCTGCGGCCTGCGCTTGTCGATAATGGCAATGGTGGTCTCGAGGCGGCTGGCCATATCACGCGCTCTGCTCACCCCTCCCACATCAGGAGAGACCACGATGGGATCGGCAAGCTCTAAAGAGCGGAAGTATTCGGCCAGGATGGGTACCCCCAGCAGATGGTCTACCGGTATATCGAAAAAGCCCTGGATCTGTCCGGCGTGCAGGTCCATGGTCAGCACCCTGGTGGCACCCGCCGCGGTGATCAGATTGGCCAGGAGCTTGGCGGTAATGGGGTCGCGCGCCTTTAACTTGCGGTCCTGCCTGGCATAACCGTAGTAAGGAAGAACGGCACAGATCCGCTGCGCTGAAGCGCGGCGCAGGGCATCGATCATGATCAGAAGCTCCATCACATTCTGGTTGGCCGGCGGACAGGTAGGCTGGATCACAAAGACATCCGCACCCCTGACACTCTCATTGATGGAAACGCAGATCTCCCCGTCGCTGAAATAGGAAACCCGGGCGTCACCCAAACCGATCCCCAGATAATCGGCTATCTCTCTGGCCAGGTCAGGGTTGGCATCACCTGTGAAGACCTTGAGCTTTTTGGTGTACAGCATCATGCCGATCCCTTCTTTCACACTACTCGCTTTCATTCTCCTCGTTCCCCTTCTTCTTTTTTTTGCTCCAGCCGGGAATAACCGACTGCCTGGCACGCTCCACAGCCAGGGCGTCGGCAGGAACATCTCTGGTAATGGTCGAACCGGCACCGACCACCGCGTTCTTGCCGACGGCCACAGGAGCAACCAGGTTAGTGTTGCTGCCGATAAACGCCCCGTCCTCAATCAGCGTCCGGTGCTTCCGGACGCCATCGTAATTACAGGTAATCGTCCCCGCACCGATATTGACTCCGGCGCCCAGCACGGCATCACCGATGTAACTGAGGTGAGGTATTTTGCTCCCCTGCCCCACCTGCGCCTTCTTCAATTCGACAAAATCCCCTACCTTGACATTTCCGGCGAGCACACTACCCGGCCGGATGTAAGCAAAGGGCCCGATCTGGCAGCCGTCACCGATGTCGCTCTCCACAATTACGGAAAACTGCACCGCCACCCTGTCCCCCAGAGTGGCGCCGCAAATCCGCACCCCGGGGCCTATCGCACAGCCCCTGCCGATCTTAGTGCCGCTCTCCAGAAAGGTGAAGGGGTAAATAACCGTGTCCCTTCCCACCTCTACCCCTTTATCGACATAGGTCGTCTCCGGGTCGCGGATGGTTACACCCGCCTCCATCAGGCGGAGGCACTCTCTCTTTCTCAAGATGGCTTCGGCCAAAGACAGCTGCTCCCTGGTGTTGATCCCTGCCGTTTCTTCGGCCGGTGCAGTCAGGGCGACGACCCTCCTCCCCTGCGACCGGAGGATCCGGATGCAATCGGTGAGGTAGTATTCCCCCTGATTGTTGTCGGGCTGCAGGCGGGAGACACTTTCCTCTAAAGCCTCCCTGCTAAACACATAGGTGCCGGTGTTGACCTCTTTGATCCCCTTCTGCTCCGGCGTGGCATCGCTCTCTTCAATAATGGCCTCTACCAGGCCGGAGTCACCCCTCAAGATGCGGCCGTAGCCGTACGGGTTCTCGAAAACACTCGTCAGGAGGGCTGCTGCGGCACCGGCCTCCCGCCGCGCCGCAATCAGCCGGACGAGGGTCTCCGGCCTCAGCAGCGGGGTATCCCCGCAGAGAACCACAACATCCTGACAGGAGGCGGAAATGTGGGGCAGCCCCTGCAAAACAGCATCCCCCGTTCCCCGGGGCTGCTCCTGCAGGGCATAGGTGTAGCCGTCACCCAATACAGAGCGCACCATCTCCGCTCCCCGGCCGACCACCACGACTATCTCCTCTATCCCCGCCCCCTCGGCCGCATCGAGGACGTGGCGCAAAAGCGGCCTGCCGGCAGCCTGATGCAACACCTTGGGAACCTCCGAGAGCATCCTTTTTCCCTCTCCCGCTGCCAGAACGATCGCCCCAACTCCCTGCATAAGGTATCACCACACAGCGCTTTTTTCCCATCAACGAGGGTGTTTTCTGCTTCACTTCGCAAACAAGAAAAAAGGGGATACGGATTCCCCGCTCCAACCCCAAAAATAAAAGAAGCGAACTTCAAAGCCTGTTCCTTATCTCAAGAGGCGGTCATTCCATCTCCTGATAAGCCTTCAAGATGGCCTCTTGAATGGTTTGCCTGGCATCGGAGGTGATGGGATGGGCTATATCCCGGAATTCACCGGCAGGCGTTCTCCGGCTCGGCATGGCCACAAAGAGCCCCCTTTCCCCCTCCACAACCTTGATATCGTGAACCACAAAAACGTTATCAAAAGTCACCGAGCAAACGGCCTTCATCTTGCTGCCGTCCTGACCGACCTTGCGGATCCGCACCTCTGTCACCTGCACGCATGGTACCCCCTTATTGCGCTATTTCCTCTGAATTCTGATATTTTTGATATTCTCCAATTATTCAGAGAATCCTTCTCCCGAGATTACTTATTGACCGCTACGGGCAAACTCCCTTTCTGCCAGCTTCCAGTCTGAGGGCTTATCCACATCTACCCCGATTTCCGGATAGGGGGTGATCACGGCCGCCCCCCTGGCTCCGACCAACCTGGAAATCCGCTGCTCAGCCTCACTCACGGTCAACTGCCCCGTAAGGTACCTCCAGAGCAAGCCGATCCCCACCAGGCGCGCCAGGGCGGCCGGTTTTTTGCGCAGGCGTACAAACTCCTCCGCCCAATCCAGGCACCTGTCAATAATCCCCTTGTGCACCAGAAACAGGTTGCCGCCCGTAAAAGTGCCATCCCGGAGGCGGGCATAAGTGCGCTTGACGCCGGGAAAGCGCCGCTCCGCCGCCTCCTGCCTGATGATGGGGTAATAAAAGTCCGCCTCCCGCTCCCGGCACCTGGCGAGGAAATCGGAGACGGCCTCAGACGTCAGAAAGGGAATGTCACCGGTGCAGGCCAGCACCCATGTCCACTCCCCCTCCCCGGTGCAACCCAGGGCCTCCACTCCCGCCGTAAAGCTTTCCAGGGGCGAACACCCGGAATCAGCGAAGAGCATTTCCCCTTCCCCCCCGTAAATGGAAGTGAGGTCTGGTGGGCCGACCAGGACGATCCTGGCGATCTCCGGGCACCCCTTAAGGGCGGCGACGACATAATCGACCATCGGCCGGCCGTTGAGAGGGAGCAGGGCCTTGCTCTCCCTACCCCATCCTTGCTCATCCTCTCCGGCCAACATCCCGCCTCCGGCCAGAACCACGGCGGCAACGCTGTCGATCATTTTCCCAACCCTTCCCCTTCCTCACCGGCAGCCGCTGCTTTCCCGCGTACGGCTTCCAGGAGGCTGTTCTCGGCGTTTTCGATATGCTCCCAGGCCAGCTTCTGCGCCCTGGCGACATCCCGCTCGGCTACGGCCTCGACGATCTTCCGGTGCTCCTCTAAAGCATCCTGCATCCTGCCGGGATAGGCCAGAGAAACGGAACGAAAGCGGTGAATCTCATCCTGGAGATTGCCCAGGATCTGGACGAGCCGCTCATTCCTGCTGGCCTTGTAAAAGGCGTCGTGAAACTCCATATCGCATTGGACGAAGCCGGCCACGTCCCCCTCTTCGATGCTCTTCTTTTTGCGAACAATAATCCGCTCCAGCCCCTCGAGCTCCTCATCGGTGATCCTCTCCGCCGCCAGTCCGGCCGCCAGGGCTTCCAGAGCGGCCCGCACCTCAAAAACATCGGCTATGTTTTTCAACGAAATCCCGGCCACATAGGCTCCCTTCCTGGGAACCATGACCACAAACCCCTCTAGTTCGAGCTTGCGAATCGCCTCCCGGATCGGGGTGCGGCTCACCCCCAGCTCCTCGGCCAGCTGGAGCTCCATCAAGCGCTCCCCGGGACGCAGCACGCCGTTGATAATGGCCTCCCGCAGGGTGTCAAAAACCACCTCCCGCAGGGGTTTGTACGAATCCAGTTTGACAGGCAGCAATCTCCTTTCCACTCCTCTTTCTTCACCCCTCCTGTTTTCCCACTGCATCTACGCACCGACAAGTTCTGGTTAAAAAAACATCGGCTCCCGGCATCTCCCTTTTCAGCTCCCCCGCAGCCAGGCGGGCTTCTGCCTCTCCGGGGAAAATGCCATAGACGGCAGGGCCGCTTCCTGCCATCACCGCTTTTAGAGCCCCCCGCTCCAGAAGGCGCTCTTTGAGAGCAGCCACCTCCGGGTGCAGAGCGCAGGTTACACTCTCCAGGTCGTTGCCCAGTGCGGCAATGATGCCGTCCCGGTCTCCCGCCTCCAAGGCCCGCAGCAGCAGGGAGGTGCGGCCTACCTTCGCGCTCTCCCTGTAGAGCCGGTAGATATCCCCGGTCTTCACTCCGAAGCCGGGTTTCACCACCACCAGCCAAAAAACGGGGAGGGTAGGAAGCCTTTTCACCAGCTCCCCCCGCCCCTCCGCCAGAGCGGTCCCACCCACAATGAAAAAGGGCACATCAGAACCCACCCCGGCAGCAGCGGCCAGCAGCTCCCGCTCGCCGAGACCGAGGCCGTAGAGGGAATTGGCCCCTTTCAAGGCCGCGGCGGCATCACTGCTCCCCCCGCCCAGGCCCGCAGCCCGGGGGATTCTCTTCCGGATGTCCACCCGGATCCCCCCGGGGATGAGCGGAGCCAGCGTGGCCAGAGCCCGATGGGCCAGGTTCTCCTCCCCCGCAGGGACATCCGGGGCATCACAGGAAACCTCGATGCCCGCAGGGGCAACGGAGATGAGCAGGGTATCGGCCAGGTCGATCGTCTGCATCACCGAGGTCACCTGATGGTACCCATCGGGCCGTAGGGCACCGACATCCAGCGTCAAATTGATCTTAGCATAGGCGGGGACCCGGAGAGCCCCCGCACCCGTTCTCTTCTCCATAGAAATATAAAATTACATGCAGGAGGCGAAATTCCTGCTTCCCTCCGCACTCGCGATCTCATTTTCAATAAAGAGGGCCTCTTCTGCACCACCTGGGGCCGGAATGGCCTAACTTAACCCTAACTCTGGGACGCCGCCTTCTGGGGCGGAGCTTCCGGCCGCCCTTCTTGCCCTTTGGCGGAACGCAGGGTCTTTAACACCGGCTCCAGTTCCTCGTAGAAAACCACCACCACATCACCGGGTTCCGCCCTGCGCAGGGCCTCCCGCAGGGCGTCGGTAGCATCCGGTATGACGTGCAGCACCTCCGGGAGGAGCCCCGCCCGGCGCGCCCCCTTGTAAAGCAGCCCGGAAGTTTCTCCGGGCTGACGGCCCCGGAGGTCGCGGTCCTCTCTGATGTAAAGCTCATCAAAACCCTTCCCCGCCACCTCCCCGGCATCGATGATCTGGTCATCGCGGCGGTCGCCCGGAACCCCCACGACCCCAATCAGCCGGCGCGGCTTAAGCGTCCGGACAAACTCGGAGATCCGCCGGAAGGCGGGAGCATTGTGGCCGTAGTCCACTATCACCGTCACTCTTCCCACCCGGTGGATCATCAATCTCCCCGGGTTGTGGCTGTGGTCGGAGCCAAAGGTGCGCAACCCCTTTCTGATCACAGCCGGGGGGACCCCGGCAACCCAGGCGGCAGCAGCGGCGGCCAGGGCGTTTTCCAGGTTATGCAGGGCGCGCCCCCCCATTCCGGCGCGGATGGACTGCAGCCTCAACAGGCGAATCGCCTTCTCACCCCTCCCCAGGTAGACCGAGCCCTCCCTTACAAAGACGGCACAGCCGCCTGTGCTCAGATGCCGCCGTACCAGAATGTTGTCCTCGTGGAGGCTGAAGTAAACCACCTCCCCCCGGGCGCGCCGGGCAAAGCGGGGGCTGAAAGGATCGTCGGCGTTGAGAATGACATGGCCATCTCCTTTCACCGCCTCCACAACCAGGGATTTGACCCAGAAGAGGTCTTCCAGGGTCTCAATCCCATCCTGCCCCAGGTGGTCGGGGCCTATATTGGTGACCACGGCCACGTCAGCCCGATCGTACCCCAGCCCGCCGCGCAAGATCCCCCCCCGGGCGGTCTCCAGAACGGCAACGGCGATCTGGGGGTTCTGCAGGATCAGACGGGCACTATCGGGTCCGGTCGTGTCCCCATCCAAAAGGCAGCGGTCGTTGACATAGACCCCGCCCGTGGTGGTCATTCCCACCGTCAGACCCTGCTGCCGGAAGAGGTGGCCGAGGATCCTGGTCGTTGTTGTCTTCCCGTTGGTGCCGGTGACGGCGATGACCGGAATGCTCACCTCAGATCCCGGTGGAAAGAGGTAATCGACGAGCGCTCTCCCCACGTCCCGCGGTTTTCCCCGGTTCGGAGAGAGATGCATCCGGAAACCCGGGGCGGCATTCACTTCGATGATCCCCCCTTCACCATCACGCATAGACCTGGAGATGTCCGGCGCCACCAGGTCCACGCCGGCGACATCGAGCCCCAGCACCTCTGCCGCCCTGACCGCCAGGAGAGCGTTGTCGGGGTGCACGCAGTCGGTCACATCGGCTGCGCTCCCCCCGGTGCTCAAATTGGCGTTCCGGCGCAGAAAAACCGTCCTTCCCGGTTCTGGCCGGCTCTCAGAGGTGTACCCCTGCCTGGCCAGCTCCAGCACAGCAACCGGGTCGATCTCCAGCCTGGTCAGGGGCCTGCCGTGCCCCTCCCCGCGCCGGGGATCCCTGTTGACGAGTTCCACCAGCTCCCTGATGGTGTGCTCCCCGTCTCCGATCACCGCAGCGGGAAAACGCTCGGCGGCGGCCACCACCTTCCCCCCGATCACCAGCAGCCGGTAGTGCCTCCCCGGAATGTACTTCTCCACCAGCACCTCTTCATCGTAATTTCTGGCGATGCGAAAAGCGGCCTCCGTTTCCCGGTCGCAGTTCAATTCGATGCAGACCCCCTTCCCCTGGTTCCCCCGCCGCGGCTTGACGACAACGGGGTAACCGAGCCGGCGGGCTGCGGCGACGGCCTCTGTCAATGAGGCTGCCGTCAGCGCCGCCGGAACGGGCAGGCCTGCATCCTCCAGCAGGCGCCTGGCCGACTCCTTGTCACAGGCCAGGTCTACTGCCAGAGCGGAGGTGAAGGAGGTGATCGTCCCCTGAATTCTCCGCTGGCAGCGGCCGTAGCCCAGCTGGAAGAGCAGGCCCCCGTTCAGGCTGATGACGGGGATTTCCCGCTCCCGGCAAGCGCGCAGGATGCTCTCGGTGCTGGGCCCGGGGCGCGTCCGCTCCCCCAGGCTCTCCAGCTCCCGCATCGTCTCTGGAAGGGGAAAGTGGCGCCCCGCAAGAACCGCCGTCACCAGAGAAACCGCAGCCTCCAGGGCGGCCACCCCCAGCTCCCTGGTGCCGTACTCCAATACCAGATCCCAGGTGCCGGGCTCTGGGCCGCGCAGCGTCTTCCCATAGGTCACGGGAAAGCCCGCCAGGGCCTGGAGCTCCAGGGCAACATGCTCCACCACATGGCCGAGATAAGTCCCTTCCTGCAGGCGTTCCACAAACCCTCCCGGGTAGCCGCGCCCGCAGGTGTGGTCCCTCAGCCCAGGCAGCAGGTCGAGAAGCCGTTCCGTAAAACCCGCCAACTCGTCCGTTGCCGCCTGCTCATGGGGGCTTAAAGAAAGCCGGGCCTGCAAGACCGGGGCGTGGATCCAGACGTTCCGGCCCTCGATGGCCCGGGTTGCCAGAATCTTCACCGTTGCTGTAACCTCCTCGTAAGGAACAATTCCCTTCGGCATAACACCCTTTCCTATTTTTTCTAATGGTCATCCCGATTATGCACCGGAGCTTTCAGCGGAACCCTCTTCTTCGTTTCAAAGCGGTATCCGGAGGGCAGGATGTGCAGGATTACATTGGTCAGGGCCAGCGGCTCTTTGGAGCCGGTTTCGGATACGTTGCTCTCTTCGATCTTCCTCCCGTCGACAACCGTCACCGCATGCGACCCGATCACCTCGAAGGTGCTATCGGGGCCGACCACAATGGCGGTATCCTCGTCTATCCCCACCCCCAGCATGTAGGGGTGCTGGGCGACGGCGGCCAGCAGCCGGCCCAGCCTCCCCCGCTGGGCAAAGTGCTGGTCTACGACGACCTCCCTTAGGAGCCCCATACCGGGTGCCATCTGAACGCTGTTCTTGCGGGGAGGCTCGGTCTCTTCCCCTTCCACGATCATCGTTTCACTCATGGCGGAGGCACCGGCGCTCGTCCCGGCGATCACGGCACCCGAGCGGTGGGCCCGGCGCAGGGCTTCGTCCATCCGCGTCCCACCGAGAATGCTAGTGATGCGCAGCTGATCACCCCCAGTGAAAAAAATTCCGGTGGCCTGTTTAATCTTCCCGGTCACGGCGGGGTCCCCTGCGTCCCGGCGGCTGCCCACATCGAGCACGGCCACCTCCGCAACCCCCAGGCTCCGGAAGAGAGACCGGTACATCTCCCCTGTTCTTTGGGGTTCGGCTGCAGCCGCCGTCACCACGACCAGCCGGGCCTTATCCCCCCCTGCCAGCTCTACAAACCTTCTCAGGATCAGGCAGTCGCCCTCCTTGTCCTCCGCACCCCCGATGACTACGAGCGTCCCCTGAACATCACCGGACACGGCGGTACCCCTCCATCATCCAAAATCGGGCAGGCATAAGCTGCATGCAACTGCAATATATTACAGCCGAAAGGCAGGTGGCTCCATGTTTACCATTCTCCCCAGCCTGCTGGCCGGAATGGCCACAGCCTTCGGTTGCCTCATCGCGTTAGCAGCGGGAACCCCCGGGCGCCGCGCCCTAGCGGCACTGCTGGGCGGCGCCGCCGGGGTAATGCTGGCGGTGGTGCTTCTGGATCTCCTCCCTGCCGCCCTCAGGGCTGGCTCCCCCCTGGAGGTGGGGATGGGGACCCTGAGCGGGATCGGGCTCCTCTGGCTGCTCGACCGCGCCCTCGCCTCCCGGCCGCTGACAGCCCCCTTAAACAGAAGAACCGCCTACCGGCGGCTCGGTTACCTGATGGCAGCAGGGATCGCCCTTCACGATCTCCCTGAAGGGATCGCCATTGCCGGGGCCTATGCGGCCGGGGGAGCGCTGGGCCCCCTGCTAGCGCTCTCCATCGCCCTGCACAACATTCCCGAAGGGATAGCCACCGCCGCTCCCTTGCGGATGGGCGGCCTGAAACGCCGCCAGATCCTCTTAATCAACATCATCGTCAGCCTTTTTACCCCTTTAGGGACCCTGCTCGGCCTCTTTTTGATTCAGCTTTCCCCGAGGCACCTCTCTCTGATCCTGGCCCTGGCCGCCGGGGGAATGACCTACCTGATCAAGGATGAGCTCCTCCCCGCCGCCCAGGATCAAAACCCCCTCTTCTGCTGGCTCGGGGTCCTCTGCGGCTATGCCCTCCTTTGGCTCGCCGGTTTTCTGAAATAGACCACCATGCCACCATCGGCGGCACCAACAGAGGAACGAAAAAAGGGTTTATCCTTGTCGGCGCAGCGACCTGACGGAGGTTGTTACTCGCCCTTGACGAAGGAGCAGCAAACGGCAGCCGAATCGAGACAGGATGTCGAGATAGGCGACTCTGCGGCAGGGAAGGCGCATAGGAGCCGGTCGGCTGCTTATCTATCGACAAGTCTTAGGGCGAGTTAAACCGAAAGATCCGGGAGCAAGCGCAAGGATAAACCGAAACGCATTTTCAGGGCAGGCTATCAGGTGCGCCTCTTCCAGAGCCAGGAAAGAAGAGGCGGGCGGGAATCATCCAGCCATTCCCCGATCTTCGTTGCTAAGCGGGGAGAGGTGGCTGCCCTCTCCTTCAGCACCTCCATCTCTTCCCGGCGGTCGCGCCAGTTCCTCTCCTCCGCCAGGCTCCTGGCCGAGCTCGTCAGGTCAACGTAGCAGAGAGGGGGAAAGAGACAGCACCACCAGTTCCTCCCCTCGCCATCCCCCAGCACGATCCTCAGCGAACGGTAGCTGCCTGCCGGAAAGGTCAGCGGCCCGTAGGAACGTGCCGGATAATCGTGAACCCCGAACAAGACCTCGACCCGGTCGCCGCACCCCTCCGCCCGCAGGGTTTCCGCAGCCACCTTCTGAATCTCAGGCAATCTCACCTGAATTGCCAGTAAAGCTGCAGAGTCGTCCCGCGCTCTTTCGAGCTCCGGCTGCAGATAGTTTAAAACGGCGTCCCGCACCTTAAGCTTTAATTCCTGGTCCTGCGGACTGTCGCTGGCCGCGATGACATGAAACCGGATCACGCCGCCTGGAAAGCGATCGCTTTCCCCTTCCGGCGCCCGCGGCACCGAAGCCAGAGCCAGCAAGAAGGCTGTGCTCAGCACCAAAACCATTCCCCACCGGATAACAAACCTCTTCACCGTCAATCCCTCTCTCCCGAACAGTCTCCTGCGCCTATTATTTCCATTATCCAAGACCTTAAACCGGGCAATAAAAACGCCCGGTTGCTACCGGGCAAAACTCCCTCTCGCTCGATTCTCTTCTTCGCAACTCTACAGCCCCCGCATTCCCCGGCTTTAAGGATCGCAGGGAATAACCAGGGTCGAACCGATCCGGAGATTATAGGGATCGATACCGGGATTGGCGGCCAGAATCGAATCAACACTGACATGATACCTCTTGGAGAGCTTCCAGATGGTATCCCCGGGCTGCACCACGTGTTTAAAAGGGCACGGCGGAGGACCCGGTGAGGGGCAAGGCGGGATTTCCTCACAAAGCACAACATAGATCTGCAAAGGCTCCACGACCCGCGCCGTCAGGTTGAGAACGATTTCCAGGGCAACCCTCCTCCCGTAGTCGGCGCAGCGCCCTGCGGCATGCTCCACAGTGCTCTGCACGGAAACATTCATTTCGGGCATGGCTCCCGGGATGGGAATAAAGTTGCGGAATTTGACCACCGCCTCCATGTGGTGCACCGACTGATCGGGCAAATCGCTGACGTAGAGGACCTGCGCCTCGATCCTCCCGCTGACGATCACCTTGTCCTTGATGATCACGATGTCCTCCGGCAGCACCTCTACCTTATGGATCTTGACGTCCAGAACCTTGGTGCAGCCGGGTTTTTCCAGCGGAACATCCACATCTTCCTTAACGGCAACCTGGACATGGTCCTCCCCGACGACATGGTCAACCCGGAGCACCTCCCTCGGAACATCCCTGTCGACAATATCGACAACGACATCCAGCTCCCTGGGCACGGTGACCTTGGCCACCTTATCCATGACAACTTCCACCTTTACCGTATTCGGGTCGACCACATCAAAACCGACATGGGTGATGGTTTCGTCAACGGTGACATTCATCCCCGGTTCTGCACCGAAGACCTCGATGAATTGGGTAAAATGAAGCGTTTGGTGCATGTGGTGAACGGGCTGCGTCGCCAGATCCGCCACGTAAATGATCTGGAGCGCTACATCCCCCTCCACTATAACCTTGTCCTGGATGACCCTTTTATCGGTAATGGTGACGCTGGCGTCGACGTCCAGCACCTTCTGGGCAGGGGGCTTCTCCGGCGGCACATTAAACCTTCCGGAGACCATCGCCTGGGCGGTGCCCTCGGCGACCACCTCCTCCACCCGGAGCCTTTCCACATCCGCTTTCACCCCCGGAGGGGGCTCAACCAATACGGTGATCTCTGCGGTTTCGGTCACCTTGACGAAGACCTTGAGAACGGCAGTGATCTCTACCCTGTTCGGAGCATCTGCCTTGACCTTCCCCTGGACATCCTCAACCGTCACCTTTGCCCGCGCCGTCATCCCCGGCTCGGCACCGGGTATTTCGACGAACTGCGTGAACTCCAACCGGGCATGGGTGTGGTGAACCGGCTGTCCGGGGAGGTCGGCCACATAAACGATCTGGAGGTTGAGGTGGCCCTCGACGATCACCTTGTCTTCGATGACCTCTATTTTGGTAACCTTGACCGTCCTGTCAATGGAGATGACCTTCTCTATACACGGCTTCGGCTCCGGCAAGCGAAAAACGTCCTGCACAACAGCCTGCTTCGTCTTCTCCCCCACGACGCGTTCGACCTTTAATGTCTCGCAGCCGTACATCTTGATCCCTCCTCTTCCAAGCCTGAATTTCAGTAATATAATATGTCAGAAGAGAAGGGGATGTGTTTTCAACCAATAATGCCGCCGTAGGGAATCTCGGCGGCATTTAAGACTATCCATTGCTTCCGTCTTAATCGCTATTCGACACCAAAGCCCCCGAATGCTTGACGGCTAATACCCGACGAACATCTGGGTAAACATCTTACCATAGGGCCCACCGGAGACGACTCCGATGCCGACGTGGGTAAAATCGGGGTTCAAAATGTTGGCACGGTGCCCCGGGGAGTTCATCAGGGCGCTGTGAGCCCTGGCGACGGTAGGAGCACCGGCCAGGTTCTCACCCGCGTAGCGGTACTGCACTCCGGCCCCTTTCATCATGTCAAAGGGGGAACCGTAAGTAGAGGAGTAGTGCCCGAAGCATCCCTTATCCACCATATCCTGGCTTTTCAGGCGCGCCAGGCGCACCAACCGGTAATCGACCGCAAGGGGCTTAAGACCGGCCTTCAGGCGTTCCTGGTTGACCAGATCCAGCATTGCCCTTTCGTCCTGGCTCAGGGCGCCTTCGTCCGGCTGGGGCTGGGGCTGGGGCTGAGGCTGAGGTTGGGGTTGCGGCTGCGGTTGGGGCTGGGGATGGGAGCGGATGATCTTAAAGTCGTCCCCGGGAAAAAGGCGCTGCAAAATACTAACCAGAACCTGGTCGCTGAGACTACCCTGATAGTAGACATAGCGCGTCGCCGCAGAAGCGGCTACCGGCAGGGAGGCCAGCAGGGTACAGACGAGCAGCAAACTGATAACAAGACGTCTCTTCTTGAACATCTACCAGCAACTCCTTTTTCGGGAATGTTAACATAATTATACTGCCCCACCTGCCGGCAGGACGAAGCTGTTCAGCGCGCCCTGCCCTCCGTCAGGAGCAAAAAGCTAACCCGGAACACACCGGAGGGCAATCTTTCAAATAATCAGGACATGCTGTCTGATTCTGGTTTTTTCGGTACCGGCTTCTGAAGGCAGTAGAGATGCGCTTCCAGCCGCAGGTGTCCGCAGCCGGGGTTACTGCACAGCTCCTCTCCCGCCCGGCAGACGGCCAGCCCGTCTTCAACCCCCTTACGGTATCCCTGCTCCCACCCCTGATCGAAGAGCTCATCGACTTCCTTTTTCCCCGCCCGGTAGCCCGCTTCTACACCGGCCAGATACCCCTCACTCCTTCCCCGCTTCCATCCCTCTCCCATCCCTTCGGCGTAACCGGTTTGATATGCCCTGGCAAAGCCATCCTGATAGCCGTCATCATAGCCGTGATCATAGCCGCATCCGTAAATGCGTTCCAAAAGCCGGAGCCTCTCCACATCCCTGGCCCTGCCCATCTTCAACCTCCTTTACAACCTCATAGCAGCCTGCCGCTCACTCCGGCAACAGGCAAGCCTCCTCCCAAAGCCTAGAATCCCCCCTTTACCGTCCGCTTCCCCGGCTCCGGCTCCTCTTTACTTCTGGCGGTTTCCGTCTGAACCCCCTCTTTTTTAGCCACCTCCCCGGCAAGGGATAAAAGTGCGGTGATAAGCTGTGGATTCAGCTTCTTTCCCGACTTCTGGAGCAGGTTGAGCAGCGCCTCCGGCCCCGGGCCGCCCCCCCCGGCCAGCAGCGCCGAGAGCATCCCGACCAGATCTCCCCCCGTCCCCGCTCCCCTGAGACCGGGGAAAACCTGCTGCGCCTGGACGAGGCTCAAGATGTTCATCAGGGAAAAAAGGGAAAGAACGGCCACCATGCCTGGCAGCTCCACCTTACTACCGTCAAGGCAATCCAGCGCCCTAGCCATTAAAGAGAAAAGGCTTTCCTCCCGTTCCGCCGGAAAACCCTTTTCCTGAGACAAGAAATCACCCCCAATCGATCTTCTACTTTATTCTATTCCGGGAAGAACAGCAGGTGACCGGAAAATGCCCCACCCGCAACTCGGACGGCAGAGCCTTTGCCACCGGGCGTCCTCCCCCTAGAAAAAAACCTCCCCGCCGGCAAAAACAACCAGCAATTGGAGTATCACCGGCCCCGCTACCTGGCAACCGGTTTTCCCGAACTCCGCCGGCCTCAAGCCCCTATTGGCCTTCTAACTGCGCTGCCGGCCGGAGGCGGATTCACTTACCGCAGCAACCGCCTCAGCCGCCGGCCTGCGGCGGTCTCCCCAACAGCCTGCCCGCTTCGGATTCGATGAGCTCCATGACCCCGGCCAGGGCATCGTCAACGGCCTCCTCGACCAGTTTTTCCAGCCGCCCTTTATCCGCTGCGGCCGCAGGCTCGATGCGCACCTCCACAACCCGCAACTTCCCGCTCAAAACCACCTTCACGGACCCGTCGCTGCTGCTGCCCGCAACAACCTTCCCCTCCAGCTGCCCGGTCAGCTTTTTGAAGAGAGACCGCAAAAAATTCTGCGTCAGCCCGTAAGCCTCAGAATCCGGCACTTTTACTCCCTCCTCCCAAAAGCGCTAATTTCGTTCCCCACCCGGGTGACCTGAAAAATCCGAAAGAAGAAGCAGAATCAGAATAAGAAAGAGAGTAAAGGGGTTGGCTTTCCTCTCCCGATTTTCGGGCCCGAACAGCCCCCCGCTCGGAAGCGCCAGACTATTGCTCACGGTCTTCAGACACTCCTGCACCCCTTCACCGGAGAGAAAATCCAGCAGCCTTTTAAGCACATCGACCAGACTCTTCCCGCGGGGTCCCAGATAAGGTCGAAAACTGTTGATCACCTGCAAGGCGTTTTCATCAACCGCGATAGCGGCCATCTCTCCTCCTCCTTCCATACATTGATCAGGAAAGGCCACCCTGCCGGACCGGCGGGGTGGCCTCCCGCTTGATAGCCGAGCTGTTAGTTGTCTCCGAAAAAGAGCAGGATCAGAATCAGGAAGAGTATCAAAGCCCAGCTTCTCACAAAGCCCCCTCCAAAGCCAAATCCCTTAGATTCCATTGACATCCCTCCTGACAAGTTTCACGCCCAATCCCGAACCAACCCGTTCTCCATCTTCCGCTGAATCTAGTTGGTCTAACCGGAGAAAGGCATTCGGAAGGCGAACCAACTTCCCCCCCTTCACTTAGAAGAGGGGAGCTCCAACGAAACCCGAAGAGCCGGGTGGCGGTGTCACAGCTTAGTTGTCTCCGAAGAAGAGCAGGATCAGGATCAGGAAGAGGATCAAAGCCCAGCTGCCGAAGAAAAATCCGCTTTGTGCTTGCGCCATCACCTAATTCCCCCTCTCGCAAGAAATGGACCCTTCGCTTGGTCACCCTTCTCCGTTATCATAGGCTGCCTGGAAAATGTTCACCAACTAACGCGTTCTAAAAATCCCCGAAGAAGAGCAGGATCAAAATCAGGAAGAGGATAAACGCAAAGCGCCTTCCAAAGAATCCACCACCAAAGCCGATCCCTCTTTCTTCTGCCATGTTGAGGTCCCTCCTTCTTGTTAATTGACGTTATCGTTATGCCACAATCTGTCTTTTGCGGCATCCTGCTCCATATTATGTGGCAGCTATCTAAAGTGTTACTCTATTCCGAATCCAGCCAGATACTGTTATCAGAATCTGAGCCCGCCTCCCCTTCCGCCTCAAGAGTGCCTTTGTCAGTCGGTGCATCGGCGAGGAACAACAGAGCCTGCAGCAAGAAGAGGCTCACCGGTCTGCAGGACCTCTTTTGAGGCTCCTGCGGTACCAGCAGGGTCCGAAACCCCTCTCCCGGCCCCAGGATCTGCAGAGCATCCAGCGTCTTGCGGGCCGGCTCGCTTTGGAGCAGTTCCAGCAAGCTTTCCAGAGCAATGAGGCATCCGTTGCCTCGGGGGCCCAGATACGGGCGGAGGCTTTGCATCACCTGAAGGGCGCTCTCATCATAGGAAAAGCCGGCCACTTTAAACATCCCCCCTTTTTACTGCGGTGGCGGTCAGCAGCGCTACCGCCACCCCCATTTCTTCACCCGCTAACCCACAAAAGACAACAAGTTTCCCATTTTTAGCTTCCATATCATACTATGGGTGCTGCCCGGAAAGTGTTCACCGGCGCGGCGAGGGAGCCTTAGGTTTAACTCAAGTTTTGTAGACCAACAGAGGAACGGAAAAGGGGCTGCCCTCGTCGGCGCAGCGGTCTTGCGGATGTTACAATCAAAACATTTTCAGGGGAGGGGATTACCGGGCTAAATTAAGGAATTTCTCTTATCCTAACAGTTTTTTCAGGCCCTGAAGCGCCTCCCTGGCCGCATGACGCCCCCGCTCTATAAGTTCCGGGATCCGGTCGAAGTCCCCCAATTTCACATCCTGAGCAAGTGGCTCGATCACCAAATCGGCGGCTTCCAGATCCTGCCTGGTGCCGTGTAAATGCATGATGTCGATCCCCCGCTGTACCACCTGGATGAGCGACTGCGGCTCCTGGACGGTTCCGAGCCTTCTCAAGCTCACCGCCACTACAACCGACGCCCCCAACCGGCGGGCCAGGGAAGCAGGCACCATCTCCACCAGGCCTCCGTCTGCGAGCAGGGTTCCCTTAAAGGGAACAGGCTCAAAAACTCCGGGTACGGCGGAACTTGCCTGAACCGCCAGCCCCAGAGAGGCGTCGCCGAAAAAAATCGTGTCCGGTGAGGGGCCGTCACCTGAGGTGCTGGAGAACACCACCCGCTTTCCCGATATCAAATCGGCGGCGACAACGCCGAATGGGATCTTTAAATCGGAAAATCTCCTTTTTCCCGTCACCCTCTCCACCAAGCCCCCGATCTTCTCACCGCTGAAGAGCCCGCGGGGCACGGCCTCCAGAAAACCGGCGATATCCTTCAAATTGCCCAACAAAAACCTGACGAAGGAATAGGGGTTGAAGTTCCAGGCGAAGAGATCCCTCTTTTGCACTGCCAAGACCAGCTCTCTCATAACAGGTGGACCCACACCCGCCGCGTACAGGGCTCCCACGATGCTGCCGGCGCTGGTACCGGTGATCACTGCAGGCTGAATCCCGTTTTCCTCCAGGACCTCCAGCACGCCGATATGGGCAACCCCAAGCAGCCCCCCGCCCCCCAGGGCAATTCCCGGCCTTCTCTTCACTCTCATACCAGATCCACTTCCAGCTTGTTGAGAACGTTTTCGATGGGGTTGAAGACCGTGTATTCACTTGAGCCGGCAAAAAGCAGCCCCACCGCCCGGTTCTCCCGGTCGAGCACCAGGGAGCCGCTGTCCCCTGCCTGGGACTTCAGCTCGGCCATGACCTGTTCCTGAAAACGCACAACGTCGGTGTTGCGGCCCATGGTCACATTCAAGGTGACGTGCACGGCGGTGATTTTCCCCTCGGTGACTCCCGTGGTGCGACCGCTCTTCTTGACGGCCATGCCGGGCTCGGCCTGGGCTACCCCGTTGACCTTGCCGATATCGATGATCTCCGGGATAATCTCTTTGGGGTCTACCGGCCGGGCCAGGGCGCAATCAACCAGATTGCTGGCTCCCCGCTTCTCCAGCCGCACATAGTAATTCGGGCGAAAAGCATGAATAACGGCATTGACGGCTTTGACGCTCATTGCCGCCAAATTGCAGTCCGCCTCTCTGCTGAACCTGTATATGGGAACAAAGCGCTCCAGGTGCCCAATAACATCCTCTTCCGAGCCCCCATCGTAGACGCCCGGCTGGAGGATGAGATCTCCCCGCCGCGCCCTTCCGTCAAGGCCGTCTGTGGCATTGGCCAGAACGTGATTGTTGGATAAGATCATCAGCTCCCCGGTCTTCCGGTCGCGCACCACAGCCCCAAAGGTACCGGCCGTTACTTTAACATGGCCGATGCTGGAACCCGGGGCCGCCGGCCGCATTTTTTCCGTCCGCCCGAGGAACTGCACCTCCCCGATCTCGATGACATCCGTACAGACCCTTCCGATGCGCTTAGGGACGCATTCGTCAACCCCCAGCGCCTCGGCGGGTACCTTTTTTTCCACAAAAAAAATGATGGCCAGCTCGTCCGTATCCTGCCGGCCGCGTTTTTTGTAACCGATTCCCATGCCGACGACATTGGGCAAGCCGGAATAGCGCTGTTCGGCCACCCCCAGGGAACGAAACAATTTCCGCACTTTCACTCCCTCCCTGACCTTTACTCACTCCAGTATATTCGGGAAGAACACCCGTTGGTGTCAGAGAGAGGGATAACGCTCTTGAAGCTCACCTGCCCACGGGCAGGATGTCACTTCTTTCAACCGGAACAGTTCAACCAGGCGTTGATCCTGTCGATCTGCTCCCGCGTCTTCTCGGCCAGCAGCCGGCAGTCCCGGGCCAGGGCGGTTTTACCCAGCTTCTTTTCCAGTTCTTCATAAACCCTGAGCAAAAGCCGCTCATGCTGCAGGGCCTTGACCAGCTGTTCCTTGACTGTCGGCATTAACGCTTCCTCCTTTCATCTCGGAAAGCTTCCCCGGCCTTCCGTTATCTGCCTCATTTCCCTTGCGATAACATATTCCTGCTTCTGGCAAGGTGTGCATTGGATAGTCGTCGGCGGGTTGATGGGTTAGTCGTTCCCACGGCCAACCACCGACTTTCGGCCGTGCCTCGCTTTCTGCCCGGCATACTTCCAGAAAAAAGCGGGAAGTGGGAGGGCAGGTTGAACCTCCGTAAGGTTGCAGCACCTGAGGAACAATCTCGGCATCCGGTCGCTTAAAAAACCGGTTTGTTTTATGCTTGCAACGACATCTGAGCTCAAGGATCTGTTAATAGAGCCGGAGAAGACCCGTCCCCCTATCTGGGGCCACCGGAATCACAAAATAAGACAAAAATCCACAGCAAGAGTAACACTTTGTCATCATTACCATATTATGTATTAGCGACAGATGCGGGCGGTTGCACCCATCTGTCGCCGGAGAAAAACCAATAAAGAAGGAGGAATTAGCATGCCAATCACCCCGGGTAAATGCCCTCAGGTTGACGGAGTACCCCAGTGCCCTCCCTTTACGGAAAAGGACTGTATTGAGGTCTTCAAGGTCTTCGACCAATGCGCTGGAGAAGAGCTCCTGGGGAGGTGTGTCAGGGCCGCCGACTTCTGCACAGTTCCCATTCCCGATGACGCCACTATCTCTTGCACTGTGGTGCCAAACACAGCCCGCTGTTTCTTCATCGGCTTCGGGGCCTTCAACCCGCCCTTCTTCAGGCCGGTGCTGGTGCAAAACCAGGTGGATGTAGAGGTTACGATCACCGATGCCGCCGGTGTTGTGATCTGCGGGCCATTTGTTATAACACTGCAGGGCATCTTCCAGGCCCAGATGTGGGCGCCACCGGGAACCCTCGTCCAGTGCCAGGTCATTGCTGTTGGAGATTGTACTTGTGACCTGGCAACAGATCCGATTACTGGAGACCAGCTCATCTGCTGCCGGGTTAAGGTCTGCAAGGAGATCCAGATCAAGGCTCTTGTCAAACTTCTTGTCCCCAGCTACGGCTTCTGCGAGCTAGATCCCTGCGTTCCGGTACCGCAGCCATTCTTCCCCTGTCCGCCGGAGCAGCCGCTCTTCCCACCCCAGCGCTGTCAAGAGCCGCCAGTGGTGACTCTTATTGATCTAGCAGGCGTCCCGATTCAAGGGGTCACCGTCAACATTACTCGAGAGGGTACAACAGTCTCGGCAAACACAGATATCACCGGAACCGCCACCTTCACAACACTGGGAGCCATTGTGGCCGGAGATGTTGTCCAGTTCACCGATCCCGCTTCCGGGAAACTGGTGAGCTTCACCGTGCCTCCGACATTTACCGATGCTACCGGAACATTGCATGACAGCAATACCGTCTGTTCCCTCCAATTCGTCAGAACTGTGGGGACAACATTCAACTTGTTCATCGACGGTGTCCTCAACGGAACTGTCGATCCCTAGTAACAGCTGAAATCTCGCCTTATCCCCCGGCTTCGTTCGAGGCCGGGGTATTTTTTTTGCTCCTTTAAAGGGGACCATTGATTAAGGCTGCCCGTGTCCGCTCAGGGCAGCCTTAAATCGAAAGGGCACCCAATACGCTCGCTCTTACGACGTTACCTCAATGGCAACCTATACGATATAGCTTATAGTAAAATAAACCGGCGGTGCCCCCGGCGGGGTTACCTTGGCCAGATTCCCGGTGACAGAATCCAGAACACCTGTAACCGGGGGGGCCGGCTACAGAGATAACGGTCACGGTAGCACCGGTATTGCCCGGAGTAGTTCAAAGAACTCCACAGAAGCACCAGCTGGAATTACCACCATTCCAATTCCTCCCTTTGCACTTCATTGTTTTACGCCTTATTAAAGACCACCTCCACAAAGCTGAGGCTGGCAAATGGGGCGTATACCGCACTTACTGCATCTGCAAGCATCAAATAGTCATCCCCGACGGCAGCAACGGGGCCGGTAACATTATAGATTGAGCCGTAAAGGGTCACCTGTTGCCCTATTAATGCTTTAAGACGGGCAGATAATAAGTTGTCAGCCATTCAGATACCTCCTTCCTGCAGATCCTACCCTGAAAATATGTGTTCATCCTTACGCTTGCTCCCGGATCTTTTGGTTTAACTCGCCCTAAGACTCGTCGATAGATAAGCAGCCGACCGGCTCCTATGCGCCTTCCCTGGCGCAGAGTCGCCTATCTCGACATCCTGTCTCGATTCGGCTGCCGTTTGCTGCTCCTTCGTCAAGGGCGAGTAACAACCTCCGTCAGGTCGCTGCGCCGTCAAGGATAAACCTTTTTTTTCGTTCCTCTGTTGCTGCCGCCGCTGGCGGCATGGTGGTCTGTCATGAAAATAGACCGCAGACCCGTCGGGTATTTTCATACTCTGTTGGTCGCCTTTCTTTATTTCTTCTGGGGTTTCTTTTGAGCGCTGGGATCAGAGGAGACGGGTTTATCAGGAGGGCAGATCGGATAATGCTGCAGTAAAGAGCAGATCTCCGCCCAACTGGGCTTTTTGGCCGGTTTCCCTCACCCACCGTACTCAGGCGGTTTGGAAGGCGGCGGCTCCTGGACAAAGGTTTTCTCAAGGCCGGGGCGGCTGGGAATCAGCTCCAGGGGGATGGAGGAGAGGTCGTACCCCGCAAACTCCTGTTTTGCCGTAACCCTCCCCTTCTGCTGCCCCTGCCCTTGAGCGCTCCGGGCAGCATATCGGCGCAAGATGTCCGAGCAGCTTTCCTCTTCACCCCTCCCGGCTGGCTGAAGCTCTTGCTTCTCACCGGGATCGGCCCGACCCCCCGCCGGACCCTCGGGCAACGCCCCTTTTTCTCTCTGCTCAATCACCCGCCCCACCAGATACGCCAGGGAGTCCAGATCCAGGGCGATTTTATCGCTGATGCGCACACCTTCCGGCTCCGGCTCCCGTCTGCCGTTTTTCCCGGCCTGGTTGCCTGCGGGCACCTCCGGTGCCTCCTTTTCCCGGATCCCGGCGGCACCGGTGGCATCCCTTCTGCTCGCCTGCCGGGCATCTTCCTTTCGAAGGGGAGAACCTGCCAGCTTAAGGGCGATTTCCCCCTCGATAACCACTTCAACCCACACCCTATCCCTGAAAAGGCCGGCCAGCAATCTCCAGATTCCCACGCCGGACGGCTTGCCGGGCCTGACCTGAGCGATCAGGGGGTGCTTGAGATCAATCTCTATCCTCTCTCCCCCAACGAACCCCGTCTTTTCCGGCAGAATTTTTTCCGTCAGGGTGCCGGGAAGGATCACCGTACGGTAGAAATTCCCCCCACTCCTCTGCCTGAGACCGCAGCAAAAAACCAGGTCATAGCCGCCAAAAACCAAAAGCTCGCCATCGGGCAGCACCTTTCCGAAGAGAGCCGGGTTGGCGATCCTGCAGGAAACCGGGTAATCTGGTAAAGCGGTCTGGAAAGAAAACTGGACCTTGATTGAAGGTAACTCCATTGTTGACCTCCTTTCCCGGTAGGTTTTTCATTTCCCGATAAACAACAAGGGAGGTGACCCTCCCTCGTCGATCAACAGCGGCGGCCTGCCGCTAAATGCTGGGCCTTCTTCAGCCGGATATTCCCGCACCCGTCCGCATCCCCGGCTGCGCATCAGGCGGTCGCATCTGAAACAGGATTTTTAATGTTCTTTCGTCAATCCCGAACTGCCTGTAATATTCCAAAACCTCCGGTGGCACCACCGCCTTGCCGGCCAAATCCACGGCGGTCGGAGAGATCTCAGAAATGGCGCATTTTTTCAAGTCGCGCAAAGAGCCCCGGCAAGACTCCTGACCGTCTTCATCAGACCCATCCTCTCCAGCAGGCGGCTCAGCTAAACCGGAGGGAACGGGCTCATTCCCCTCATCAGCAACGGCCTCTTCCGGAGCTGCATCCACATGCCGGCCGCAGTTATCCATTCCACCGTCTTCCCGGTGCTCGGGAGCGGCATTCTCCTCCGGCAGTGCCTTCTTACATTCCTCCGCCACTTCCTGATCCGAACCATCTACCCGGGACATCTCTTGATCCGAAACCTCCACGGACAACCCCTCCTTGTCGAGTTGTTAGATTTTATTACCTCTGCTGGTTATAATATGTATCTTTTGCCAAGATGTCACTCTCATAGAGGAGGACCGGGAAAAAACCGGATTAACAAACCCCACATAAGCGGCAAGCGGTCGTCCCCATCAGGGGAGACACGGTAGCTTCAAGGGCTTCGAGGATCGGGAAAAACGCTTATTTTATTTTATTAAGAAGCGGCAGCGGGTAGACCAGGCAGGCCAAAAGAGAGGGAAACGGCAAGGGCAGGCAGCAGAACGCTGTCATGAAAATAGACCGCATACTCTGTTGGTGCCGCCCCTGGCGGCGTGAGGGTCTGCCCGGGAAATCATCAATTCTTTAGTTCGCTCAACCTTCCTCAGCGTTTTTACCGTGCCTCTTAAGCCTCGACGAACAGCTCAACAACCAGCACCCAGGCTCCTTGTGGAACAACGGCAACACCGACCTTATTGGCCTTCGGATTCATCATGATCTCTCGATGTTCAGGGCTGCCCAAAAGCAGCTGGTGCGCCTTATAAACGTCTCCGGCTTTGCAGAGGTTCTCCCCGCCGCTCCGGAAGCTGACGCCAAACCTTCTGAGCATCTGCCCAGGTGAACCGTAGGTCGGGGAGATGTGACCGAAATAGTTGTTCTCTATCATATCCTGCGCCTTGAGCCGGGCGATCTCCGTAAGTTTCATATCGACGGCCACCGGAGAGATACCCTTGCCAATCCTGCTGTTGTTGATTAAATCGAAGAGTCGCTTTTCGTCTGCCGTCAGCCCATCAGGCGCGGAGGGTACTGGTGGCACAGATGTGGCTGGAGGTTCATCATCCCTAGCTCCACCCGGATCCGCCGGTGTTGCGGAAGCCTGATCAGAGGGGAGGAGCCGGGTCGGATATGAGACCGGCTTTGATCGATTGTTGAGAACGGCATTGTAATAATCTTCAATGCTCGTCATCCCCCGCTGCGGATAATAAGTCTGGTTCCCTCCTCCACCGGCGCCTCCGCTACCGGCTGAAGGCGGCTGGACCGGAGGGTTTGCCGGCTGTGTTGGCTTGGGATCGGCAGCAGGGGGTTCCGGCACAACAGGGCCCTTGCTCTGGTCGGGCAAAGTTCTGCCCTGGAGTACAGCCTGGATATACTCATCCATCGTAAACGCATCCGCTTTTGGCGTATACCAGCCGCAAAGGCCGGCAAGAAAAATCACTGCAATCAGCATCGACAGAACTTTACGGTTAATGGCTCCAACATCCCCTTTCCAGAAACTTTTCTTTTAAGATAATCAAAATGCCTGAAGGGGACAACCGCCAACTTCTAACGAAATCCGAGTTTTTATTAAGAGAACCGTCCAGCCCACACCCCACTCAGCCGCTTCTTCCCCATTTGCTGCGCTCTGTCATAATCTGTTAACCAGGCGCACCTGCCGCCGGGGTCTCTCCGCCTTTCATCAACCCGACCGAAAAAGCAGCAAGGCAAATCGAGCCCGTTACCCCGTTTCCCGCGAGGTGTTCTCCCGCTTCGTGCCGACGAAAGGCTCAGCCCTTTCTGGGGTCCCCCGCGTATTCACCGCTCCCTCCCGCGGATAGACCCTCTCCTGGGTTTTCTGCTGTTCTCTCCCTCCGTACGAACTCATCGGTTCACCTCTGATTCGATGTTCGGGCCTTCCCCCGGAGTCCATGACCCCTAGGGTACTATGCCCTCTGCTGACTCCTGCCGGTTCAACCATGCCTCTCGACCCGGCTTACCCGTATCCCTGGCGTACCAACAGGCCTACTGGGTAAGTGCGTCGACTTTCCCTCCATCTACCCGCCGAATTTACTCTCAGCAATCGCACGCTAAAGGACTTCGCTTTGTTTCGCAAGCTCATCCAACTGCTGCTAGCCTCCTATGCGGTTCCTGTTCGTCGGGCCGGAGGTTCGCCGCCAGCTTCCTTAAGATTCCATCTCCCGAAGGACACCCTTGCCTTCGGCCAGCAGACTCGTGCTGCCTCGCCTGCAGTGGACTTTCACCACCAAGTTAACGCCCATGCCGGGCGCACATCGAGTAGGAGGGGGCGGCTAGCCCCCGTCCTCTCACACCACCGGACATGCGGGCCCGCATCCGGCGGTTCACCAAGCTTGACGAAGAAAAGAATAGCGTTCAGGCCGCTACCTTGTCCTCCGCGAGGTGCCGCTCCGCTTTGTGCCGGAGAAGGTCTCGGCCCTCCCGCGGTCCCCCGTGGCTTCACCACTTCCTCCCGCGGGCAGGCCCCTTCCGGGGTTTTCTGCTGTCTTCGACCTTCTCGCGAACTCATCGGTCTCACCTCCGTCTTGATGTTCGGGCCTTCCCCCTGAGTTCATGTCCCCCAGGGTACTATGCCCTCTGCTGACTCCTGCCGGCTCAGCCGCGCCTCTCGACACAGGTTACCAGCTCTACCTGGCTTATCCGGCAGGCCTCCCCGGGTAAGAGCGTTAACCTTCACCCCGCGCCCGCCCCATATACTCCGCCGCCCCTTGGCAGCCTGGGATTTCGCTGTGTTTCGCCAGCTCATCCGAACGGCTTAGCCTCTTATGGGGTTCTTGTTCATCGGGCCGTGGTTTTGCCGCCAGCTTCCTTCGGATTCCACCTCGCGATGGACACCCTTGCCTTCGGCCAGCAGACTCGTGCTGCCTCGCCTGCAGTGGACTTTCACCACCAAGTTAACGCCCATGCCGGGCGCACAAAAAAACACCCCCCGGGAACCGGGGGGTTAATCTTCATCTCTCAGCCCATTAGTTCCGGGCGGCTGCGATTTTAATCTCGCCGTCCTCGCGACAGACAGTCAATTCAACGCTTTCCGTGAGCACATCGGTATAGCTGAAGGAAATTCGCCTCTCAACTTTCTTTTCATCGAGTTTTATAACAAAAATACTGGGATAGGTGCGTTCCAAGACTCCCTCTCGCTCAACGACCCTATTCCTGCCTTTAAAGGATTTGAGTTTCACCCTCTTACCGATATAGGCATCAAGGTCCCTCTTGATTTCCGCAAGCGCTTGCTTGGTAGCCATGAGCCTCACCTTCTTTTTAGCCTTGATTGCGGTCCAAAAAGTACTTCATAGTATTATACCAACTCTCCGGAAACAGATCAAGAGGATGGTCCCTGCGATCTCTGCACAGAAAAGAGGATATCACCTGCCGCATAGGAGGGGACGAATTTGTTTTAATCACCCCAGGTGGTGCCGGCGAGCTGGAAATCATCAAACAACGCCTTCTAGTGCTAGAGAAGGTTAAGGAATGGATTGAACCGGATGAACGCCTGGGGGGACTAGGAGTAAGTATAGGAGCAGCGGTGTGCAAACCGGATCAAAAGCTTGATGTCGACAAACCTATCGATCAAGCAGACAAGCATATGTACCGGGAGAAGACCAATAAACCCAAAACCCTTCCCTCTTTTAACCGGCCGGGTTAGTAGATACGGCCAAAGGGGTGCCGGCCTAATACCGCGGGCGCGGCAGCCCGAGCCGCAGCTTCCCTTTCGTCTGAATCCCTCCCATGCTCTGCACCCCCAGTGCCGCCTGTTCTAAGAGATCGGGGAGATGAACCTTTTCATAGATCGAGGTGAAGGCCAGCCTCTCGGCGATAAAAACGGGATCGAGGACGTCGATCATGACCCGTTCCGGGGCGCTGGCGAAGTTCGCCCCCGCCTCGATAAGGGCCTCGTAATGGGACTGACAGCCCCCGGCGATGATGATCAGGTTGTCCCGGTCCGGCTCCACCTCCCGGGCGCGACGGACGGCAGCCAGGAAAAACTGTGAATTCCGGTAATAATCTGTTTTTCGGTAATCCCGCACCCCTTTTTTGACGGCGTCGTGCCCGGTAAGCACGAGGATGTCCGGCATCGATTCCTGGAGATACCCTCTGACCGCCTCCGGCTGCTCCTGTTCCGGAACGTGGAGCACCCGGCAGGGAACGCCCAAGCGCAAATAAGTTTTCAGGCACAGTTCACAGTACTGGGGATCCCCGTCGAGATGCAGCACCCGGCCAGGCAGCTCAAAAAAATCGTACTTCCCTTTCCTCCCGCCCCTCTGCAGGTTGTACTCCCGCAGGCGCCCCTGTCTGGAGAGTGCCACCCTGATGTATTGCTGCTTCTTCTTTTTAAAGGCGCTCTGCTGGCGAATGATTTCGGCAACGCCCTTTTTCTCCAGATCGGAGAGAGGAGCGCTGGCACAGAGGCGGATAAAAACGCCCTTCAGAAGGGCAAATTCCCCCTCCTCGCCCTTTACGATCTCCGCAACCCGGAACAGGACATCACCCTTATAAGACTTGCGAACAACCACATCTCCGACCTTAATTCCCTTAATAGAGATCACCCCGCAGTACCAGGATTATCCAGTTTTGGGTCTGCTATATCATACGCTGCCGACAGCATAATGCTCCCGACCGCAGCCCGATCCTTCCGCGGCAGGCAGTAATGCCCAGAACCGGTGGCAAATTATGATAGAGAAGAAAACCGGGTAGGGGGTTGAAAATGGCCGCTTCCGGCTCAATTGTTCCCCTACTGATGATCTCCCTGCTCGCCGAACGGCTGGAGGAAATACTCAAACCGATTTTTAAGCCCTTCGTTAAGAACCGGGGTCCGGAAAAAATCTCGGCGCTCTGGAAGGTCTGCGGGTCGCTTGCCGGCCTTATTCTGGCCTTCGGAACGCAGGTTAATTTCTTCAGCATCATCGGGCTTCCCGGCTAATCCCTGGCTGGGGAAATTCGTGGCAGGAATTCTTGCCGGTGCAGGCACCCAATGGATGCACGAAATACTGAGCAACCTGCTCTATGATACCGTGAGGCACTACCGCTCCCAGAATGGGCAAAAGAAGAACAGGAAGTAAGAAAGCGGTTGCCTTCGGCCCTTGAGGAATATTAGAATGAAGCTGACCGGGGCCTGAAGAGCGGGCCACATGTGAAGTCCCGGAGCAGGCACTGCTGCCGGTGAAAGCAGAAAGGATGATCACACCATGAGGCTGCGCGGCCATCATCTGATCTGTCTGCACTTTTACAGGGGGAAGGGGTATTCCCCCGCATTCGTGGAAAACCTGTCCGCCATCGTCAGGCGGGCGGAAGAGGGAGAGGAGATTGAGGTGGCGTCCGGGGCGGACGAAGTCTGCAGCGCCTGCCCCTACCTGAAGGACGGCCTCTGCGGGCAGAAGGATGGCGCCGACGAAGAGATCCGGGGGCTCGACAGGAAGGCCCTGGCCTTCCTGCGGGTCGCTCCCGGCGAGATCGTCCTCTGGCAGGAGATCCGGGAGAAAGTCCTGGCCGCTCCGAGCCAGTGGTTCGACTCCTTCTGCACGGGATGCGACTGGTTCAACCTCTGCGACCGGGTGCGCCGTGAATAAGAAGTGAACCTGTTGCGGTCTCCCCGCTCCCGTCTAAAAAAGCCCCAGCTTCCTTTATGATCCCGCCTTTCCGGCAATACTAAGAAAAAACGGGGTGAAAAGCCTTGTTCCGGCCGGAAAAGGTCTTCTTCGAAAGAGATGCTCTCTCCTACCCGCTGGGAGAGAAGCTGTACAGAACATTCCGGGAGAAAGGCGTAGAAATAGGGTTTACGGGATCGCACAACAGGGTGACCGGAATCCCGGGCGGCTCGCGGCGGGAGAAATTCTTTCGGGCCAAGCGCACCCTGGTAGTCGGGGTCCGGAAAAGCAGAAAGCTGGAAACCTGCCGCCCCTCCGCCCACTACCAGCTCCCCCTGGCCACCGGCTGCCCCGGCATCTGCGAATACTGCTACCTGCACACCAACCTGGGGCGCAACCCCTACATCCGCATCTACGTCAATCAGGAGGAAATCCTGCTGACCGCCCTGGACCACATAAAAAAGCGGCTGCCGGCCGACACGGTCTTCGAGGGAGCGGCCACCGCCGACCCCCTCCCAGTAGAACCGTACTCCGGGGCGCTTGCCAGGGCCATCGCCTTTTTCGCCGAACAGGAGCACGGCAGCTTCCGCTTCGTCACCAAGTTCACCGGCGTCGAACCCCTGCTCCACCTGGAGCACAGGGGCAAAACCAAATTCCGCTTCTCCCTCAACTCCCAGCAGGTGATCGCCGCCTATGAGCACGCCACACCCCGCCTGGAGGCGCGCCTTGAGGCGGCGTCCAGGGTAGCCGCCGCAGGCTACCCGCTGGGCTTCATGATCGCCCCCATCATTCCCGATGGGGACTGGAGGGAGGAATACAGCGACCTCCTGGACAGGTTGAAAACCTTTCAAGGTCACCCCGGACTCTCCTTCGAGCTGATCACCCACCGCTTCACAGCCCGAGCGAAGCAGGTCATCCGGGAGCTGTTTCCGGAAAGCGGGCTCCCTCTCGACGAAGAAAAGAGGTCCTTCAAGTGGGGGCAGTTTGGCTACGGGAAGTACCTCTACCCCAAAGACCTCCTGGAAGAAATCGAGTGCTTCTTTCGGGAGGGGATCAGGGAGCGCTTTCCTGAGGCAGCAATCGAGTACTTCGTGTAGGTGTTCCGCAAGGGCATCTGTCTAGCGCCCCAGCCCTCAGCATCTGCAGCTTATAGAAACGCCCTCTCATCTGCCCTGGAAATACTTCCGGTTTATCCTTGCGCTTGCTCCCGGATCTTTTGGTTTAACTCGCCTTAAGACTTGTCGATAGATAAGCAGCCGACCGGCTCCTATGCGCCTTCCCTGGCGCAGAGTCGCCTATCTCGACATCCTGTCTCGATTCGGCTGCCGTTTGCTGCTCCTTCGTCAAGGGCGAGTAACAACCTCCGTCAGGTTGCTGCGCTGGCAAGGATAAATCCTTTTTTCGTTCCTCTGTTGCTGCCGCCGCTGGCGGCATGGTGGTCTGCCCTGGAAATTGATATGTCCGGTTCATCCTTGCGCCTGCTCCTGGATCTTCGGTTGAACTAGCCCTAAAACTCCTCGCTAGATAAACAGCCGACGCGCAGAGCCGCCCAGTCAACGCCCTGTTTCGCTTCGGCTGCCGTCATCAGCGTCAAGGGCGAGGTAACAATCCCCGTAAAGTCGCTGCGCCTGCAAGGATGAGCCGCCATTTTATCCTCTGCGTCACCGAAGGTGACATTGTTTCTACCCGGCAAAGGAAATTTTTCATCCCGTCCTTACTTGGTATACTTATCCGCAACCGTGGAGGCGCCGCAGGAGTAGGGCTTGATCTTGGCGTCGAAGCCGCTGCCAGTGATCATCCCCACGATATCCCGGATCAACCCCTTGGTCTCCCCGTTCTGCCCGATGTCCAGGTGGATCTCTACGTCCAGCTCCAGGTGCCCCCTTTCCGCCAGGCTCTGGGCCAGTTTGCTGGCGATCTCCAGGCTGGTGGCCGCCTCCATAAAGATGCGCTGCTTCAAGCTGCGGACGTTCTCGTACGTCCGGCGGCAGTAAAAGTAACGGGCTCCCTTGCCGACGCGGTGCACGACAATGGCGGTAACGAAGTGCGTCTCCTCCCTTACCTGAGAATCAGTCCCGATGATGATCTTGTAGCTGAACGACGGGTCCTCCGTCACATAATCCAGGAGATCTGCTACGACCTCCTCCCAGCTCAGGGGACCCCTGCTCGGACTGATGAAGCGCATTACTGCTCCTTCCTTTCCCTCATCTCGAATAAAGCATCCGCCATCAGGGCAAACTCCTTTAAACCGAACGTCTCGCCGCGGCGTCCGGGATCGATCCCCACCTCCGCAAAGAAGCGGCTTTCCCGCTCCGGAACCAGCAGGCCGGCTTCCCGCAGGGCGTTTTTGATAGTCTTGCGGCGGTAGCGGAAGGCGGCATGCACCACCTCAAAAAAAAGGCCTTCATCCCGCACCTTCACCGCCGGCCGGGAACGGCAGCGCAGCCTGACAACGGCAGAGGCTACGTCCGGCGGGGGGAAGAAGGCGTCGGGGGGCACGCGAAACAAAACCTCCGGCTCCGCGTAGTACTGGACGGCAACCGACAGGGAGCCGTATTCCTTCCCTCCTGGCGCGGCGGCAATCCGATCGGCGACCTCCTTCTGCACCATAAAAACCAGGAGTTCCTTGCGGAACCCCTGGCCGAGCAGACGCATGATCAGCGGGCTTGTGATGTAGTATGGGAGATTCCCCAACACCTTGCAGGGGCCTGTGAAGCCGGGGGCGCAGATCTCCAGCAGCTCCCGGTAATCTACGCTTTTGGCGTCCCCCGCCACCAGGCGGACGTTCTCCAACCCCGCCAGGGTTTCTTTCAGCAGAGGGAACAGCGAACGGTCGATCTCCACCGCCACCACCATCCCCGCCCGGCGCGCCAGGGCAGCGGTGAGATTCCCCGTTCCCGGGCCGATCTCCAGCACGAGATCCTTCTCCGTTAGCTCCGCGGCATCGGCAATGCGCTCGACCAGCCGGGCCTGCCAGAGGAAGTGCTGCCCCAATCCCTTTTTAGGCTCCAATCCGTAGCGCTTCAGGAGCGCCCGCAGAGCCGCCGGTGACGCCGCCACAACCATCCGTTCGCCTCCCATCATCCGTTATTATACTACAAAAAGGATATCCCCCTCCAATCTGGCGGAGAATTCAGGAGCGTCCGCAGCCGGAAAAAAAGAAGAGGCCGGGGATCGCCTTCGCAGCGCCGGCCGCCAACTCTCGGGCAGGAAAGCAGGTGAAAAGGCACCCTCACTCCAGGACGTAAACCTTCACATAACGCACCCCCCAGCGGCGGCACTCGGCTTCCGTGGGAAAGAACACGTCGATCCTGTTGCCTCTGATGGCGCTCCCCTTATCGAGGGCGGTACCGTAGCCATACCCCTCGACGAACAGGCGGGAACCCAAAGGGATCACCTGGGGATCGACCGCAACCACACCCCGGCCGACGGGGTGCCCCGTCGCCGTGCGGCTGCCAGCCGCCGCGCTGTAAGCCGTAGCTCTAACCTCCAGGGCCTTCCAAAAACGCAGGATCTGCCCGCCGCGGGAAACGGTGTTCAGCGTGCCGTAGGCGAGAACCCTGCTGACGGGGGGCCGCACCACCCGTTCGGAAAGGGTCTGCCTGGAAACGACCTTCCCGTCTTCAAGGATCACCTTGACAAGGCGTTCCCCCTCCCCCGAGGTGCCCTCTCTGACAAGGCGCTGCTGCCCTTTAAGGAGAGAGCCGTCAGGCCTTCTTTCCACCGGAGCGGGTATGCTGTACCTTTCCCGCACCGTCTTCTCCTGAATCCGCCTCACCCTGATCTCACAGCTGCGGCTCACCACCGCCTGCAGCGGAAGATTAAGGCGGTCGTGCTCTCCCAGCTCCAAAGAAGCCCTCTCAAGCAGCTGCCGGACGGAAGTCCGGGTGGTCCAAAGGGTCTGCGTCCTGCCGTCGGCAACGAGGCGCACCGGGAAGGCGCGCTCCACGGTAACCGTCAGACCGTTCTTCACCGCTGCTGCGGTTCCCGGTACCACCCTGTCCCACTGCCCTAACTCAATTCCCGCTTCACCGAGGGCGGCCCCTACTGTGCGCTGCAGGGTGTGATGCCGCACCTCCTTCCCGTCCACAACGATCCTAATTTCCTGCCGGGCACCGGCGATGGACGCCCACACCAGAAACCCCGTCACGGCGGCAACCAGGGCACAACGGGTGGGAAGGCGCAACCGGCTTTTGATCTCCGCTCCGCTCACTTGGCTCTCCTCCCTAACCGGGCAATACCATAAATAGCCAGCCATCTTATGATTATATATGAGTTGTCTGGAAAAGTGAAACATAACGGCCTTTATAATATTAGACACCGGGCGCCGGATTCCTCTTCCCGATAAGGCATTGCGGAAAGAAAATAATGCTGACCTCACCAAAAAATGAAAAACCGGGGGCTTCGGCGTTATCCCCCGGCCTTTGACGCAGTTACTTGAGACTGAGGCCTTTTTCGGATCCCTTTGAGGGCGGCCACTCCGGCAAAGCTCTTTTACCATGGAAGCGCCCGGTGTTGTCGAAAGGGCCTCGACTTTAAGCCCTCAGTCCAGGATATAGACGTTCACGGTGCGCTTCCCCCAGGCGTAACACTCCTCAGCGGTTTCCAGAAAAACGTCAATCCGGTTTCCCTTAATCAGCCCCCCGGTGTCCACCGCCCGGGCCAGGCCGTATCCCTCTACGTAAAGCCTCGTCCCCAGGGGAATGACCCTGGGGTCGACGGCAACCCCGCCCACATAGGGCATGACGCCGGATGCCGTAGGCCGGCCGGTGTGAGTATAGGCAGTGGCCACCACCTGCAGAACGCGGCGAGCGCCCTCAGGGGGAGCGCCGCGGGAGGCGACCCTTTCAACCCCCTGGGGAGCCTTTGTTCCGTAAGCGATCACCCTCGGTTCCGGCTCCCGCAGCACTTCACTGCCCAGTGCCCTTTTCTCGACGACCACCCCGTTTTCCGTGGTGATCTCAAACTTCTGGAGAAGAATCCCTTCCCGACCTGCGGCACAGAGGCGGATCTTCCCCACCTCCAGGCGGGGGTCACGAACCTTCTTAACCGGATAGGGGATCGGCTCCTTCTCGGTGACGATCCTGTTGCGCACCCGGATCACTTCGATCTCCGGGATCTTACTCTCCCCGGTGACGATCCTGGCCTCCGCCCGGTCATTCGTCCCCAGCTCCACCCCTGCGTTCTGCAAAATATCTTCCAGGGGTGGCAGGTTGGCCCGGGTAATTACGGTCGTCCCGTCGACATGGACCCTGACCGGGGTATCCTCGAAGGCCTGCAGGAAAAAACCGCTCCCCTTCCTGTAACCAACGGCAATTTGAACAGCCTTCTTGCCTTCGGAGGACGCGGGCTCGGTCCTGAAGCCCTGCCACATAGCCCCGTAGGCCGCCCGCGGCACCAGGCCCAGCCGTCCTGCCCCGAGAAAAAGGAACACCAGGGCGAGTACAGCAGCGGAATACCTGCGCCACCCAAACCTCCTCTTCCTCTTCCTGACATAACTGAAATCGATGAATTCCACTAAAGTCACAACAACCCCTCCCCTTTTTGAGAAGCGGTTTTGTGACCATTATTTCCCAAATGAGCGCGGGTTAATCAAAAGAGCCGCCGGAAGAACCCTCTCAGAGGCAGGTGGCCAGATGCCGGAGGCCTGCAGGAGCCGGTCAGCCGGTCATCCTCAGCTGCCCGCCGTTCCTCCGCCCGGCTCCCGCTCCTTCGGCCGGACAGGGGGGCGGTTTGCTGGCCCTTTTACCCGGCCTTCCAAAGGCGGCTCCCCGCCTGACCCGCCGGTGTTTTTTCCTTCCTCTGATGGGGCCGCCCGCTACCGGTGGTCAACCAGCCGGAAGAACCTCGCCGCAGCCATAGTCGTCGTACCTGCCACAACCTCGGGGGAAACCCCCTTAACCCTGGAGATCTCATCCACAACTGCCGGGAGGTAGCCGGGCTCGTTGCGCTTACCCCGCCAGGGCTGGGGGGGCAGATAAGGGCAGTCCGTTTCCAGGAAGATCCGCTCCAGGGGGAGCATTCTGACCACCTCCCGAAGCTTCCCGTTTTTCGGGTAGGTGAGCGTTCCCCCTATCCCAAAATAATAGCCCCTCGCCAGGCACTCTTCGGCAATGCCGGCATCACCGGAGAAGCAGTGGAAGACCACCCCGGGGAGGCCGGGGTAATCCTTCAATATTTCCAGTGTCTCCCGGTGGGCATCCCGGTCGTGGATGATGACCGGCAGTCCGAGCTCCCCGGCAATTTCCAGCTGCCGCCGGAAAACCTCCTCCTGCTTCTCCGGGGGTGAAAAATTGTAGTGAAGATCCAGACCGATTTCCCCCCAGGCAACAACCCGTTCCTGAGAGGCAAGGAGGCGCAGCCCGTCCCAGGTGCGCGGCTGCACCCCTGCGGCATCATGGGGGTGCACACCTACCGCCGCATAGATCCACTCATGTTCCTGCGCCAGAGCCACCGCATGCCGGGAGGAGGTGAGATCACTCCCTACGCAGATGATCCTGAAAACCCCCGCCTCCCGCGCCCGGGAGAGAACACCATCCAGGTCTCCGGCGAACTTAGCGTCATCAAGATGGGCATGAGTATCGATTATTTCCAACGTGCTTACGACCATATCGCCATCCCTCCTCCTCGCCGTCTGGAAAACAGCGGCCAAAGCCCTTAAAGAACAACTTCATACCTCGTCCCCCCAAACAAAACTAAAAGAGCGGGGCTAAAAGCCCTGCTCCCCTATCCGGAAAGCCTTCGCCTCACCGCGGCCTCCAGAGATTCCCCGGCCGCCCCGAACCTTCCAGGAAACGGCGCTCAGGGATTCCACAGGACAGGGAGGGTCTCCCACCCAATCGTGAGGGACCCCCTCTTATCTGACCCGGGCTCCGGGGGGGATCTCCCGCTCCACCGTGATCAGGCCCAGGCTCTCCCCCTCGCCCGCCGCCAGGATCATCCCGTTGGAGGTCACCCCCCGCAGCCGGGCCGGAGCGAGGTTGGCCACGACGATCACCCGCTTGCCGACCAGCTCTTCCGGGGTATAGTGCTGGGCGATCCCGGCGACCACCGTCCTCGTCTCCGTTCCCAGATCGACCTCCAGCTTCAAGAGGCGATCGGCACCTTTGATCCTTTCGGCACTCCGGACCAGGGCCACCCGGAGATCGCACCTGGCGAAATCCTCAATGGTGATCTGCTCAGCGGCGGCCCCGTCTCTCCGGGGTTTCTCCTTTTCCTTCCCGGCCTTATCCCCCTGCGCCGCTTTCGGCTCGCTGACGGCGACCTCGACCGCCCTCTCCTCCTGCTGCTCCTGGATGCGCGGAAAGAGCCCCGGACCAGGCCGCACATTAAGGCCGGCGGGCACCAGCCCCCAGCTGGCGGTGCTCTCCCAGGTCTGCAGGTCCTTCCGGTCGCCGATCCCGAACTGCTCGAAGACGCGCTCCGGGAATACCGGCATGAAGGGTGTGCACCAGACTGCAAGATGGCGCACGGCCTCACTTAAATTGTAGAGAACCGTTCCCAACCGCTCCTGCTGCCCGGGATCCCGCACCAGATTCCAGGGGGTCGTCTCATCCACATAGCGGTTGGCGCGGCGCACCAGCTGCCAGATGGCGGCCAGAGCGCTGCTGAAGTCGAAGCGCTCCAGCTGCCTTTCCAGCTCCCTCTTGGACTCCGCCGCACAGGCGATCAGGTCGCTGTCGGGCCCCTCCAGGCCGCCGGGTGCGGGCAGCACCCCGCCCCGGTACTTCTTGACCATCCCCAGAGTGCGGCTGATCAGGTTCCCCAGGTCGTTGGCCAGATCGGTGTTGATCCTGTTGACGAGGTTTTCCTCGCTGTAATATCCGTCCCCTCCGTAGGGAAGCTCCCGGAGCAGGTAATAGCGAACCGCATCGACGCCGTAGCGGTCGATGAGAACGAGGGGATCGACCACATTGCCCTTCGACTTGGACATCTTCCCACCCTCCAGGAGCATCCAGCCGTGCCCGAAGACCGCCCTCGGCAGCTCAATCCCCGCCGCCATCAGGATGATCGGCCAGATCACCGTATGGAAGCGCACGATATCCTTCCCCACCAGGTGAACGGCGTGCGGCCAGTACTTTTCGAAGCGCTCATCCCCGTCCTGCCAGCCCAGGGCGGAGAGGTAATTGACCAGAGCGTCGAACCAGACGTAGACCACATGCCCGGGGGCAAAGGGAACAGGCACCCCCCAGCTGAAGGTCGTTCTGGTGACGCAGAGGTCATCCAGCCCCTGCCTGATAAAGTTGATCATCTCATTGCGCCGCGCAGCCGGCTGGATGAAATCGGGGTTCTCCTCGATATAGCGCAACAGCCTGTCCTGATACTTGGAGAGGCGGAAGAAGTAGCTCTCCTCCCTCATGGGCTCCACCGGCCGCCCGCAGTCCGGGCAGTTGCCGTCGACAAGCTGGCGTTCCAGCCAGAAGGCCTCACAGGGGGTGCAGTACAACCCCTCATAGTAGGACTTGTAGATGTCCCCCTGCTCGTAGAGCTTCTGGAAAATGGCCTGCACCGCCTTCTGATGGCGGGGTTCGGTGGTGCGGATGAAGTCGTCGTTGGAGACCTTGAGGCTCTTCCACAGCTCCTTAAAGGAGGCGACGATCCGGTCGACATAAGATTGGGGATCGGTGCCCTTTTCTGCGGCCTTGCGCTCGATCTTCTGGCCGTGTTCGTCAGAACCCGTCAAAAAAAAGACGTCATAGCCGCGCATCCGCTTGTAGCGGGCAAGGCAGTCCGCCGCCACGGTGGTGTAGGCGTGGCCGATGTGCAGCCTGTCGCTGGGATAATAAATGGGAGTCGTTACATAAAAAGAACGTTCACTCATGACAACGCCCGGCAGGCCGTCCCTCCCGCCAGGGCTTTAGCTCCTTTCATTGCCAAAGTGATTTCTTTATTCAAAGATTAATTATACCAAAAAAAATACTTGTTTAGCCATTTTTGATAAATATCCGTCCATGTCAAGATCCAGTAGGTATTTTTAATAAAATTTTTCCCCTTAAGAGACCTCGACGTTCAAAACCTTAAGCTTCAAAGCAATGGCTTTGACCTTGAATTTAACTGAAGATTGTTGAGATAAACTTGACAACCAGGTAGCTAGGAGGAACAGACAACAATAACACGTTACCCCGTCGCAAAACATTTAACACATGCAGAGGCCAAGCTATCAGTGCTACTCAGAAAACCGGTTAGCAAATAAGAGCAGCAAATTCCGGCCGGGTCAGTTCCCGTAAAACATGTTTTATCCAGGGACGATCCGCAAAAGGCCCTTTTAATGCCGGTATTGTCGCCTGCAGCCATTCCCCTATTTCTCCGGCTTTTTGTTTTTCTACCGACTTTTCTACCGGTTTTATCTGCGCTATCTCCTTCAGCTTTCCATGTTCCACTGGCCAGCGCGAAGCATAATTGCTAAGCTCTCCGTTTGCTTTGGCAGCCAGAAGCCGGGCCATCCGGTCTCCTCCGGTTGTGGTCCACTTGGCCCCCAGGCGTTTCATCCGCCGTGCTACGTTGTGCTGAATCTGCCCTTCGATGGTTCCTAAACGTTTTGCTCCTGCCGAGTTAATAATCCCCGTCCAGTTCTCTTCAAGATAATGCAATAGCTTGATGAGCCTCTTTTTCCGGTTGCCTCTGGTTTTTTTGATTGCTTCTGTGAGTATTGCTTGGGTTTCCTGCCAGTTGCTATGAGAGATGGCTGCGCCTACTTTCTGAAAGGTTTCTTCGTCATACCAGAGGGCTTCGGTTAAATGCCTGTTTAGATGGTATGGGTCTAAGCAGTATACAGCACCGGGGAAGTATTCCAGCCCCTCTTTGATCCATTTTGCTCCATCGCCACCTATGTAGATCTCTTTGATCTGTTCTAAATCCCATTTCCCCCCAGCCCGAGCATAGCTCTCTTCCCAGGCCACTTGTCCTTCACTTAGGGTGCTTACAACAAGCTTGTTTTGCAGAGCAAAGCGGTTCCGGCTAACTTGTTTCTTCCCTTCGTAGGTTACTATGTGTTTGATTTCTCCTCGCTTCTCTTTTTCCCGTTGCAGATTGACTATCACTCCGTCACCTTCAATATGCAACTCCCCAACCACTTCTTTCCCACCTGGTGCTCCTCCGTCTTCAAATACCGCCGCTCTCTTCTCTTCCCCTTCTCGCTGCAGTATTTCGCCTGCTTCTTGGGTGATATGCCAGATGGTCATGGTGCTTAATTTAGGTACAAGATAACTCAATATCTCCGCTGCCCGGCCAAAGGAAAGTTCGGTGCTTAGTTTGATTGCCAACTCTTTGAGGTAAGGAGTAACCCTGGCCCGCTCCGGCCAGCCCAGCAGTTCGTCTAAAAAGAATTTGGTTTCCCCGGTTTCTTTGTTCCTGTACAGGCGCCTTTTTAAGGGAAATTCCCCAAAGGTGCTGATGGCTGTTTTTGTCCGAAAACCGACAACCTCCCAGATGCTCCGGTCTCGTTCATTCATCAGACGGGTATCGATCTTTTCTAATGCCCAGGTGAAAATCTGGTTACACACGTCCTGGCAGAGTTCGTGAACCCCTTTCTCAAGCTCAGAGAAGTCTTCGCACTCTCCAATTAATTTGACTAAACCTTTGACAAAAAGAAGGACTGCCCCCACTATGTGGCGAATATCTAACATGAGACCTCACACTCCTTTTTGGGGTGATAGATTTTGGGTGCCGAGGTCTCTTTTCTTTTTAAGAAGCCGATCCCCTTCTTTTACCTACTGAAATTTTACATGGCCTAAATATCCATAAAAAACAAAAATTTTTAGCAAAAAGGATGTTGACTGTTAATGGAAGAGATGGTATGCTTTACTTAGCGAATCTTGTCGAAATAATAAGGGAGAGGGGGAAAGGAATGAAGTCAACTGGTGTCGTCAGAAAAGTGGACGAGCTCGGGAGAGTAGTCATTCCCATCGAGCTGCGCCGCACCCTGGGAATCGCCGAAAAAGATGCTCTGGAGATCTACGTCGATCAGGAAAAGATCATCCTCAAGAAGTACGAGCCGGCATGCATCTTTTGCGGCAATGCGGACAACATTACCCACTTCCGGGGCAAAAACGTCTGCCAGGAGTGCGCCAAGGCCATGGCCCAGGAGATGGCCCGCGAGGCCGTCTAGCTTTCTGTCCGCCATCATTCATAACCCTGCAAGGGACAACCCCACCAGCAGTCCCCTGGAAAGGGAAGGCTGTGCTGCCATCCCTTGCGAAAGAGACAGGCTTTACAACAACAACCCCCAGCAGGGGGGTTTCTTTTTCTTAGTCATGAAAGGCGCGGTAGACCTCGCTCTTGCCGATCTTCAGGGCGCGCCCTACCGCCTTGCAGGCGTCGTGGAGGTCCGCACCCGCCGCCATGAGGGCAGCTACCGCCTCCCGGATTTCTGCGGCATTTTGGCGGGGAAGGCCGGTTCCTTCCCCCCGCTTCCCCTCGACGACCAGGGTGATCTCACCCCGCGGCTCCTGCCTCATGTAGTGCTCCCTCGCCTCGGCGAAGGAACCCCGATAGACCTCCTCGAACTGCTTGGTGAGCTCCCTCACCACCGCCACTCGGCGCCCCTCCCCCCAGACCTCGACAAAATCCGTCAGGGTCTCCCGGAGGCGGTGAGGCGCCTCGTAAAACACCCCCGTCCAGGCATTCCCCTCCAGCTCCTGCAGGAGCTCCCGCCGCTCCCCCCTTTTGCGCGGCAGAAAACCGTAAAAGTAAAAGGGGTAGGCGGGCATTCCCGAAACGACCAGAGCGGAAATCACTGCCGAAGCGCCCGGCACCACCGTAACCCGATGCCCCTCTTCCAGCGCCCGCCGCACCAGGAGGCTGCCCGGATCGGAGATCGCCGGAGTTCCGGCATCGCTCACCAGGGCCACGGACTTCCCTCGGGAGAGCTCGGAAAGCAGAAAGGGCAGCTTCTCCCGCTCATTGTGCTCGTGATAACTGGTCGTCGGCGTGGCGATCTTATAATGGGCAAGCAGCTTCCGGGTATGCCTGGTATCCTCTGCGGCGATCAGGTCGACCTCGGCCAGCACCCGCAGGGCGCGCAGAGTGATGTCCTCCAGGTTGCCTAAAGGAGTGGCGCAGAGGTAGAGCTCACCCATTCCCGCCATTCTCCCCTTCGGCAGCCCCTTCTTCCCCGCCGCCGGATGGGCTCTCTTCTTCCCCAGCGGCCTCACCGCAGGCGCTCTCTTCCGCTTCCGCCTCCTGCTCCTGGCGCATGCAGTTGTAGCACTCGTTCTCGAATTTCAAGCAGCACATCAACCTGCCGCAGATGCCGCTGATCTTGGTCGGATTCAGGGAGAGGTTCTGCCCTTTGGCCATGCGGATGGAAACCGGCTCAAAATCCCCCAGCCAGGTGCTGCAGCAGAGCTCCCTGCCGCAGGGGCCGATCCCCCCCAGCAGCTTGGCTTCATCCCTGACTCCAATCTGGCGGAGCTCGATCCGCGTCCTGAAGATGGCGGCCAGGTCCTTGACCAGCTCCCGGAAGTCCACTCTCCCTTCGGCGGTGAAGTAGAAAAGAATCTTACCCACATCGAAAGTAAACTCCACATCGACGAGCTTCATGGGCAGACCGTGCTCGACTATTTTCTGCTCGCAGATGGCAAAAGCCTCCCGGGCGCGCCTTTCGTTCTCGGCGACAACGGCGATATCCTCCGGCGTGGCTTTGCGGATCACCTCGCGCAGAGGAACCACCACCTCATCCAGGGGCAGTTCCTGAGGCCCCATGACGACGGTTCCGGATTCGATCCCCCTGACCGTCTCCACGATCACCCTGTCCCCAGGCTGGAGATCCTCCTCCCCCGGCTTGAAATAATAAACCCTACCCGCCTTGCGAAATCTGACCCCGACAACGGTTACTGACCCGCCCTCAGCCTCACAGGGCGCATTCCGCTCCCGCGGGGCGGCCTGTGTCTCTTCACTTAACTTTTCATTACCGTCCATCAATCGAATCCCCGCTTTCCCGGGTTTTCCCCGCTTCTATTCTAGCCCGTGCATTCTCCTCTGGATTTTATATAAGAGCAGAGGCAACAGCAAGGGCACGGAAATGTTTTCATCCAACAGCTTGCTGCCTCTTAAGAGCAGCTGCAGACAGCCGGCAACCCTGCCGAGCCATTCTGCATCCCCGCGGCCGTCCTGCAGGCAGCGGCGCAGGCGGCGGTACTCCTGTTCGAATTTCTTAAGCAGGTAGTCCAGCAGGGCCTGCGCCCCGGCTCTGTCCAATTCCAGCTGGCGCGCCTCCCGCAACAGCTCGGCAGGGGTGCCCTGCCGGATGATTCTCCCTATTGCCTCCGCCTTCTCCGCGTCCAGGACTCCCTCCGGCAGCCGCACGATATCCCCAGGCTCTTCCGGATGGAAGAAGACCAGCCGGCAGCGGGAAACAACAGTCGGCAGAACGCCCCGCTCATCTTCGGTCACCAGCAGGAAAACCGCCGATCCCAAGGGCTCCTCCAGGATCTTGAGGAGGCTGTTGGCCGCCGCAGGTGTCAGCAGTTCCGGGCGGTTGATGTGAAAGACCCGGTGCCTTCCGAGCTGAGGGCGGTAACGAAAGAAAGGCTGCCACTGCCGGACCTGCTCGACCTTCAGAGATGCGCCCTCCGGCTCCAGGCAGTGGTAATCCTGATGCGCCCGGCGCTCCCAGGCCCTGCAGGAGGCACAGCATCCACACGGCACCCCTCCCTCGGGAGCCGTGCAGAGAAGGGCCTGCACGAAAGCCGGTATCACCCGCTTCTTCTTATCCGCAGCGCGCCCGGCCAGGAGATAGGCGTGAGCAACGCTCCCGCAGCTTAAGTCCTGCCGCAGCTGCCGGGCAGCAAGATCTCGCTCCCCTTTCTGCTGGCCGGCTTCCCCAATCCCGCTCAGAAAGAAGCCCCCTTTCTCTTCCCCTCGAGATAAGCCAGGGCATGCTTGAGGACGCTCTGCTGGACGGCCGACACCGGAGCGGCGGCTGCCACCACTACAATCCTTTCCGGGTTGGAGGCCGCCAGGGCGAGGTACCCATCCCGCACCCTCTTGTGAAAATCCAGATCCTCCTGCTCCAGTCTGTCCCCACGGCGGCCCGCCGCCGCCCGCCGCAGCCCCTCCTCAGGAGGGAGATCGAGCAAAATGGTCAAAAAGCTGCCCAGCTGCTTCAAGGCGAACCCGTTGATCGCCCTCAACATCCCCAAATCCAGGCCGCGGCCGTACCCCTGGTAGGCCAGGCTGGAATCCACAAAACGGTCGCAGAGAACGGTCACCCCCGCTGCCAGGGCCGGAAGGATCACCTCACCGACCAGCTGCGCCCGTGCCCCGGCATAGAGCATGGCTTCCGTTACATGGTTCATCTCCCCGTAAAGGGGGTTCAGCAAAAGGCCGCGGATTTCCTCACCGAGGCGCGTCCCCCCCGGCTCCCTCGTCACCAAAACGGGGTATCCCCGGGCCTTCAGGGCGGATGCCAGAAGGCTAACCTGTGTTGACTTACCCGCTCCATCCGGCCCCTCCAATGTGATCAGCTTCCCCTCCAACTCCTCAACTCCCCGCAACGACCTTAATGAAACCCCGGCTCCTCCCGGGCCAGGTGCCTCCCGCCGCTTCCCACTCCTCCAGGAACTCTGTCAGCTCCGGAGTAATCACCTCTCCCGGGCAGAGGACTGGTACCCCCGGCGGATAAGGAGCGATCACCTCGGCCGCCACAAGGCCCCGGGCCTCCTTCCGGGGGACCGGGAGCCAGGGGGCGAAAAAGGCCTCTCGCGGCGTCATCTTCTGCTCCGGCAGGGGAAGCTCCAGGGGATCGGGGTAACGCCCGCTCCTGCAGCTCCCGTTGCCAAAGGATCCCGCCAGGGCCGCCAGCGCCTCGAGGAGCTTCTCGGCGGCGCCGTCATCCGCCGGCCCCAGGATGAAAACGAGGTTCTGAAAGTCGGCCATCTCCACGAGCAGGCGCCGCTCCCGGCGCAGCCATTCCGCGGCCTCAAACCCCGTGATCCCCAGCCCCCTCACATTCACCACCAGACGGGCGGGGTCCCATGCCGCCACCCCCGGCACATCCAGCATCTCCTCGCCGGGAGCGAGGAGGCCGGGGAGGCTGGATATGCGGCGGCGCAGCTCCCGCGCCAGCACGGCCACCTCTCCCCAGCCCCTTTTCTCCTGCTGGCACTGAAGGCGGGCGACATCCAGGGACGCCATCAGGAGGTAGGAGGGGCTGCTCGACTGCACCATCCCCAAAGCATCCCGCACCCTCTGGACGTCCCCCCGTTCCCCCCGCCAGTGGAGAAAGGCGGCCTGGGTGAAGGCCCCCAGCACCTTATGCGCCCCCTGGACAACAAAATCCGCTCCCGCCCGCAGGGACGGGAGGGGGAAAAGGGGATCCGCACAAAAGTGCGCTCCGTGGGCCTCATCCACCAGCACCAGGCACCCCTTCTCGTGAGCCAGCCGCACCTGCTGGAGGATCTCCCCCGCCAGGCCGTAATAGTTGGGGTGGAGAAGAACCACCAGAGCTTCTCCTGGGGGGCAGGAAACCAGGGCCTCCCGGAGGGAGGAGGTGGTCGCCATTCCGGTCAACCCCAGTTCCGGATGGGAGCGAACGGGCAGGTAGACCGGCTGCGCCCCGCTGAGAATGAGGGAGTGAAGCACCGCCTGGTGGCTTACCCGCGGCAGGATCACCCTCATGCCCGGCCGGGCATGGGCGAGAATCACCGCCAGGATCCCGGCGGTAGCGCCGTTGACCAAAAAAAAGGTCTCCGCCGCCCCGAACAGGCCGGCCGCCGCATCCTCTGCCTCCTTGATGATCCCCTCCGGATCGTGGATGTTGTCCAGCCCCGGGAGCTCGGTCAGGTCGAGGCGGAAAACCTGCTCCCCCAGCAGCTGGCGCCAGGGCGGCCAGGCGCCCCGCCCCTGCTTGTGCCCCGGGGTGTGAAAACCACAATACCCTTTTGCAGCGTGCCCCAGCAGCCCCTCAAGAAGGGGGGCTTTCCCGGCAAACCAATTCTTTCCCCGATCGAACACCGCCCGCCTACCCCCTCCGGAAGGCCGCGCAGTCTCGCCGCCTCACCTTCTCGCCCCTTCCCAACGACCAAGAGAATCATCCGCCTGTCATCATCTATTTTAGCATACCCCAGAAACGGCCGGCAGAGGAAGCCGGCAACAAAAAACGCCGGGGGCTGCGGCGTGCTTCCCAAACGCCCGTTCCCCGGCTCTCCTGCACCAGAGGCCGCCGCTCTAACGGTCGGCGCACGGCTTTCCTTCGACCGGCTCGACGGCTCTTTTCCCACCCTCAACATCTCCAGATCTTTTTGATCTTCTCCTTGATCTGGCAATACCCGCTGTCACCCACCCGGGCACGCACGATCTCCTCTTCGCACCGGGTGCAGAGAAAGTGGCCAGAAACCAGAATCCCCCCTGCGATACCCAAAGGAGGGGTTTGGTCGCAAACCACGCAAACGGGGAGCAAAATCCCTTTCTTATCGGTAGCCGGTCGTCTTCTGCTGCCGACCATTTTTTCCTCTCCTCCTGCACCCGGATCTATTACTATTATACGCAAAGACGGCCTATCCAATCCTCACCGGCCACTTTCTCTTCTGCCGTTCTCCGGCTCGAAAACAGGATTAGAAGAAAGGATCCCGCTTCCTGCTCACTTCTTCAAAGCCTGAACAAGTGCCCCTCCGGAACGAAGAGCGCCTTTGGTTCAGATACTCCATCATCTGGCGGTTCGCCCTCTTGTGGAGTTCGTAGCATTCATCACAAAGGAAGTACCTGGTCCCCCCAATGCTTCTGGCCCTGGCAGGGCGGCTCCGGCAGGCGTAGCAAACATACACTCCCCTCCCCACTTCGCCATCTCCCCCCGCTGAATCTTCTCTTTAATTTTTGACGATCAGGCCCCAGATCCCAAATACAGATGAACTGCACTGACCGGGCAGCCTCCTCCGAGCGGCCTCAAATCACGGGATTTGCGGAACCCTTTTCTCCGATTACTGCGACCACGGTCCTTCTCTGGATAATATTCGTCATATTTCCTCATATTCCTTTCCGAGCCAAAAACAATCAAATATTAAAATATTTTTCGCCTTGGGGGGGGGACCTGCCTGCGGGGTCATCCCTCTCCGGCAGGTAGGGGGCGGAGCCGTTCATAGACTTTGCCGGCCACAGCGGTGGTAAGAAGGGAAACGGCCAGCGCCAGAACGGCGACCGCCCAGAGCAGGTCGAACCCCAGAACGTATTTGCAATAATGCACTACCAGAAAATGAGACAAATAAATGCTGAAGCTTCTTCTTCCCAGGAAGGCCAGAAAATCCCTACCGGGCACCCCTTCTCGATCGAAAAGGGCTAAAAGGCCGGCCGTGCAGCCAAAAGCCAGGGGAAAAAGGCTCGACCTGTTGTACATATAACCGACAGTTCCCGTCAAAAAAGGGAGAGCCGTACCGGCCGCCGCCAGACCGGCCGAGATCAAGATGACAGCCCGGCGCTGCCGTTTGATGAGGCCGGCCAGCACCTCCCGCTGCTCTCCCGCCAGCATCCCCAGCGCCACAAACCCCCACCACTTGACAGGATTGATCCCGCTGTAGGAAAAGAGATGGATGCCGTAAGAGCGCTGCAGTTCCAGGGCGGAACAAATTCCGAAATTGCTGAAAATCATCACCCAGTAACAGCAGCGTCTGAGCCTCTGCGGCAGCAGATACAAGAAGGGCAGCAGCAGGGCAAACAGCACGTAATAGATGACGAAATAGAGGTGGACTGCCGTTTCCCCCAGAAGCACATCGGACAATGTAAAGGCTCTTCGGTCAACAAGCCAAAAATAGATGCCGTATCCCGCCGACCAGGCCAGAAAGGGCAGATAGACGCGCCTCAACCTCTTCAGGGAGTAAACCGGCCACCGTTTGAGAACACTGCCCCTCAAATAGTATCCCTGGACCATAAAAAAGGCCGGCACCGCCCACCTCCCGATTTCCCCGATCAAGACACCGGCCCCGCCGTCCCGAAAGACATGGATCAAAACAACGCTCAGAATCGCCGCTCCCTTCAAGGAGTCGACCGCTGCGTTGCGCTTCCCCGCCATCGGAATCACCTCTCCCCGGACCAGCCGGTTACCTTTTCCAGAAACCCGGCGACAGCAGCACCAGCACGGTAAAGATCTCCAGGCGGCCGAGCAGCATCAGGATGCTGAGGAACACCTTGCCGAAAGCTGAAACCGCCGCATAATTGCCGGCAGGCCCGACCGCCCCCAAACCCGGGCCGACATTGCCCAGGGTAGCAGCAACAGAGGTGAAAGCGCTGACCAGGTCCAGACCCGTAGCGGCCATGATGATGGTGGCCACACCTGCAATGGCCAGATAAAGAAAGAAAAACTCCAGGCTGTTGACAGCCAGATCCTTGGAGATGTTTTTGCCGTCGATCTTGAGGGAGAGAACCGCCCGCGGATGGATCAGCCTCTTGAGTTCCAGCATGCCCTGCCGCAGCAGGATCAGGACCCGCCCGATCTTAACAGAACCCGCGGTTGATCCCGAACACCCACCGATAAACATCAGGCTCACCAGAACTGCCTGCGCTACCGGCGACCACAGGCTGAAATCGGCGGTGGTAAAACCGGTGGTGGTGATGACGGAGAACACCTGAAACGCCGCCGCCCGCACCAGCGGCTCCCCGCCAGGGAACAAGGAGCGGATGCTTACTGCGGTTATCAGGGTGGCGAGCAGGACGACGCTGAAATAGCAGCGGAATTCGTCGCTGCGCCAGAAGGCCTTCAAACTACGGCCGCGCAGGGCCTGGTAGTAAAGGGCGAAGTTGGTGCCGGAGAGGAACATAAAAATTGTGATTACCCACTGAATGGCAGCGCTGTCGTAATAGCCGATGCTGGCATTCCTGGGGCTGTACCCGCCGGTGGATATCGTTGTAAAAGCATGGCACAAAGCGTCGAACAACGGCATCCCGAAAAACCACAGCAGCGCCGTTTCCAGAACGGTCAGGAAAAGATAGATGAGCCACAGGATTTTCGCCGCCTCACTGATCCGGGGCTTGATTTTGTCCGCCACCGGCCCGGGGACCTCCGCCCGGAACAGCTGGTTGGCGCCGACCCCCACGTGAGACAGAAAGGCCACCAGGAAAACGATGATTCCCATCCCGCCCAGCCATTGGGTGAGGCTGCGCCAGAACAGGATTCCCTTCGGTACCGCCTCCACATCGGTCAGGATGCTTGCCCCTGTTGTGGTAAACCCGGACATCGACTCAAAAAAGGCATCCGGAAAACCGCTGCAGACCCCGCACAACAGGTAGGGGAGCGCTCCGTAAAGGGAAACCAGCAGCCAGCCAAAGGTGACGATGGCAAACCCCTCGCGATAGCGGATGTCCCCTCTCGGGGGCACCAACAGCGCAACGGCCACGCCGCTGGCCAGGGTGATGAGAGCGGAAGAAAGCAGCGCTGCCCGATCCGGCCCCTGGTAATAAACCGCCCAGAACAGAGGAAAGACCATCGTGAGGCCAAGGAAGACCAGGCTCCTCCCCAACAGGTGGGCGACGAGATGGATGTTCACCTTGCGGCACCCTTCCCCTGCGCCCCAAAGAAGTGCTCCACCTTCGGGATGTTTTCCGGGATGGAGAAGACCAGCACCCGGTCCCCGCCGTTGACCTGGTCATCCCCCCCGGGGATGATGGCCTGCCCGCCACGGACGATGGCGCCGATCAGCGTCCCCTTCGGGAGTTTGACCTCCTTCAGCCTCCGGTTGACGACGGGGGCAGACGCCGGGACCGTCAGCTCGATAACCTCGGCCCGGCTGTCCTCCAGTACGGTCACCGAAGCCACCTCCCCCTTCCTGACAAAACGCAGGATTGCCCCGGCGGTCAGGATCCTCGGGCTGACTACCGTATCAACATCGACGTGCTCCAGGAGAGGGATCAGATCGGAGCGCCGGACCTGGACGACGGTCCTTTTGGCCCCCAGGCTCTTGGCCATCAAGGCAACCAGCAGGTTGAGCTTGTCATCACCTGTGACCGCAATAAAGGCGTCCGCCTGACCGATGTTCTCTTCCAGAAGCAGATCGGTATCGACAGCATCACCGTTGATGACCAGGGTTTTCTTCAGGCGGGCGGCCAGGGATTTGCACTTTTTATGATCCTTTTCGATAACCTTGATGTTATAGTTTTTCCTCTCCAGCTGCTGGGCCAGGTAATAACCGATTCTCCCCCCGCCCAGGATGACCACATCCTCGATTCTCACCTGCCTGCAGGCAAAATGCCTTTCCAGCCGCGGCATTTCGCTGGTCCGGGCGATGATATAAACCCGGTCGCGCGGCCGGAGGTAATCATCTCCCCCTGGAATGATCAGGCGGCCTTCGCGGATGATGGCGACGATCAGAAACTGGCCAAGGTTTTTTAACTGATTGATTTGCCGGGAAGCAAGGGGAAGGTCGTCCCTGATTTCCAGCTCTTCCAGCTGGATCTTGCCGTCGGCATAGAATTCAACATCTCTGGCCTGCGGGTTTTCCAGCAGTTTGACGATTTCCAGGGCAGTAACCCTTTCCGGGTTGATCAACAAATCAATTCCCACTTTTGCATAGGAAATCTGTCGGCTGCTCTCCACATACTCCGGGTTGCGGGCACGGGCAATGGTTTTCGGCACGCCGTACTGTTTGGCCATGATGCAGGCCACGAGGTTCAACTCATCCGACTCCGTCACCGCCACGAACATGTCCGCCTCCCGCACCCCAGCCTCTTCGAGGGTGGCGCAGCTGGCACCGCTCCCGCAGATCGTTTGAATATCCAGGTGTTCCTGGACAACCTGAATTCTTTCCTCGTCTTTCTCTATCAACACCACATCGTGCCCTTCCCTGGAAAGGATCTGGGCGATGTTGAAACCCACCTTCCCTGCGCCGACGACAATCACTCTCATGAAAACCTTCTCCCTTCACCTAAAAAACCAAAAAAATGGGACCCAACCGCAACCATCTGTACATAAAAATCGGATTTCTCCCGATCCATTTCTATCTCAATATATCCGACAATCTCGGAGCTGGCAAATTTTATTTGCTCTCTAACGGTAAACAAACCCGTCAAATATTTACGATCAATCCCTCCCACCGCTCTTTAGATCCCTCAATTTTTCACTTCTCTTCATTTTCACGCTCAACCTGCTAAATCCGAAGGCCAACGCTGTAATCTACCGGTTTCCACAGTGCCGGTCACAACAAAAGCCGGCTGCCCCTGCGGGCGAACCGGCCTTTCTTATGATGTTCAACCAGGGAGCAACCCGCTTCACTTATCCTTATCCCCATCTTTGCGCATAATGGCGATGGCGCAGTCCGGGCAGACCTGCTCACAGATCCGGCAGGCCTTGCAGAGGGCGGGATCCGGAATCACGGTGGGAGTCCCGTAAACCCCCAGCTTCTCCGACCAGTTCAAGGCTTTCTCCGGGCACTTTTCCCGGCAGAGGCCGCAGCCCTTACAGAGCCCGGGAAACAGAGAGAAGATCGCCTTCCCTTTATTGACCTCGGTGGTGATCGCTTTCTTCTTTTCCATCGGTCAGGATACCCCCATTCCCGCAATCATCTGATAGCCCTTCTCCAGAGCCCGGAAGTTCAGCTCCCGCAGTTCAGGGTTCTGCTCGAATTTGTAGCCCAGCTTCTTTTCCACGGCCTCTTTCGCCTTTTCCAGCGTCACCACATGGGTCGCCCCGATGACGGCCCCCATGATCAGAACGTTGAAGACACGCGGATGCAGCTCCTTATTGGCCGTCTCCAGGGCGGGAATGGCCAGAACCTTCCCGGCGTTTTTGGGGAGGTCATCCTCAACCCCCTCGATGCTGGCATCGTAGATAAAGAGGGTTTCCGGCCCGGTGTGCATCCCCACCCGGCGGACGGCGCGGTCGCTGAGGGCAATGACGACATCCCCGGTTTTAAACTTCGGAGCCCCGATCTTTTCGTCGCTGATCTGCACGAAGGCGATGGAGACCCCCCCTCTCTGCTCCACACCAAAGTTGGGGATGTAGAGAATCTCTTTCCCCTCCAGTGCCGCCGCTTCGGTCAAAATCATGGCCACCGACTGCACGCCCTGGCCTCCTTCTCCTGCCAGCGCGATCTTCCACGTCTTGCCCATTCCCTATCCCTCCTTCACCACAGGGGTTTTCAATTCTCCGGGTGGAAACTGTTTCGTCATCTGCTCCTCCAGGAAGGACCAGGTCTGGGCAGCGTTGGTACGCCAGTTGGTCGGACAGGTGGAGAGGGCTTCGACAAAGGAGAATCCCCTCCCTGCCATCTGGTTTTCGATGGCCTTTTTGATGAAGTTTTTGAGCTGACGGAATCTGGCAACACTCCCCCTGGCCACATAGGCCCCCTCATGGGAGATGGCGGCAACCATTTCCGGCCCCATCATGGGATAACCGGCCTCTTCCACATTACGGCCGTAGGGGGTCGTCTCCGTCTTCTGCCCGGGCATGGTGGTAGGGGCCATCTGCCCGCCGGTCATGGCATAGTTGGTGTTGTTGACCAGAATGACCGTGATCTTGTCATCGCGGGTAGCTGCGTTTACTAGATGCTGGGAACCGATGGCGTACCCGCCCCCGTCCCCCATGTAGGCGACGACTATCAGGTCGGGGTTCGCCCTCTTGATCCCGACCATTACCGGCGTGGTTCTCCCGTGGTGCGTCTGGACGGAATCGACGTCGAAGAAATCCCAGGAGAGGAGAGAGCAGCCGATATCGCAGCCGAAAACCATGCGGTCCTGGATTCCCAGTTCGTCGATTACCTGACCGAGGGCTTTTAACACCAGGCCGTGCCCACAGCCTGGGCAGAATTTATGCGGTTTGGAGGCCTGATTCCAGCTCTTCGGCATTTTCGGCGCAATTTCCATTTATTCCATTCCCTCCTTTTCCCCGAGCAACTCCTCGCATTTGGCCTTAACCTCCTCGGGGGTGATCCCGACGCCCGGCCGGAGCAGCGCCGCAATGGGAACGTCCAGCCCGTAGATGTTGTCTTTGACCATTTTCAGCAGCTGTCCGTAGGCAGACTCTACCACCAGCAGCCTTTTCGCCCCCTGGGCCGCCCGGCGCAGCTGCTCCTGGGGGAAGGGCCTTAAGGTGATGGGGCGGAAGTAGCCCACCCTCTTTCCCGCAGCGGCCAGCTCCTTCGCCGCCATGGCTGCCGAACGGAAAACGATCCCGTGGGCAACCAACAGTATCTCGGCGCCTTCCGCGTTGAATTCCTCGTATTCGACGATCTCCGGCGCCACCCGTTCATACTCTTCGATATCCCTGCGCAGAACCTCTAAGAGCTCTTCTTCGATGTTGTAGGTGTTGCGGAGATGCGCCGCCGGACGGTCCTCCCCCGGTGTGCCCGGCTTGCCGACATAGGGTTCGGCGGGAACCATTTCGATCCCCCGCTGCTCAGGGTCGTAAATGACCAGAGATTCACGCATCTTAGCCTGGTAGCCGTCGGCCAGGATAAAGGTGGGAAAGCGGTACTTCCAGGCGGTGTTGAAGGCCTTGATTGTGTAGTCGAAGAGCTCCTGATGGGAGGAGGTAGAGTAGACAACCCGCAACCCCTCGCCATTCCCCCCGAAACAGGTGAGGTTTACCTCCTGCTGGGAGTAAATCACGGTAGCGGTTGAAGGGCCGCCGCGCTGCTGGATCACGACGACCGTCGGAATGCGCATGGCTTCGGCCATCGACATCGGTTCCTGCATCAGGACGTTGCCCGGCCCTGCAGTGGCCGTAAACGCCCTCTTCCCCGCCAGCACCCCGCCGACGGTGGTGAAACCGGCGGACAGCTCGTCCTCCGTCTGCAGAAATTTTTTATTATACCTGGGGGCCAGCCGAGTCCAGTACTGCATGATCTCGTTCTGCGGTGTGATCGGATACCCGTACATGATGTCGGCCCCGGCGGCCAGAGCGGCCCAGGCAACTGCTTCATTACCGGTCATGAATACCTTTCTCTCTTCTTCAATCGGCTTGATCCCCATAAAAACACCCCCCGTTGTTCTCCAAAACAAAAATGCCGCCAAAAATAAAACAAAAATAAAAACCGCTACCAGAAAGCCTGCGGCAAATAGCGCCGCAGCACCCGCACGGGGTGCCCGTACCAGTCGGTTTCTCCGACCAGCGGAGCCAGCTCTTCCATCACCGCGGTGGCGATCACCGGGACTCCCAGGATCGCTGCTGCCTCCGTTACGATCCGGGAACCCTCCCGGATGATCTCCACATCCGTCTCACCTCCAAGATGGGAATTGTTGATGAGGCCGTCAACGCGCTCCAGAGAGCGTACGTGCTCGACGATATCGGGAACCGTAGCCGTAAGAGGCCTGGCGATGTTGATGACGGCGTAAACCTTGAGGCCCTTCTCTTCGGCTGCTCCCTCAATCAGATTGAGCACCCTGGCCCCGGCGACCCCGTACCCGATGTCAAGGATGACATCCCCGGGGCGGAGCAGGCAGAAGGCCGCCTCCGGCTTCAAAAGGTTGCCGGTCTCCCCGAGCCCCACCATCTCCCTGGTATCCCAGGCGATCACCGCTATTCCCTGCTCCTCAAGGAGCCGCTTCAGCGGGCGCAGGGTATAGCACGGTTCCACCAGGTCGAGATCGACGAGGGTAACCCTCCGGCCCAGGCGTGCAAGCTCCAACGCCCTGTTAACGGCGTTCTCACTTTTTCCGCTAGCATACTCTCCGATGTAGGCCTCGAGAATACGCGGCGGGAGCTCACGTTGTCGTTCGGACATCGAAATACCCCAATATCAGAAAAAATTCCACTTCCGGAAAGCAGTCCCCAGCGCTAACAAAATTGCTCTCCGGATTTTCCTTTGAGTATAAACGAACCCCTGAACAAGATCAAGCAGCCGCAGGTGAATAATGCCCCACCCTGCAGACCAGATTAACAAGTCTCCCCTCCGCCAGGCAATAGATGCGGCATCCGTCACGCATGGTAAACTCCTCCCCATCCTTCTTTACCAGCCGCCGCAAACGGGACTGCTCTCCAGTGCCGGGATATCGATCTCCATATTAAAGTGTCCGGCATTGGAGAGAATCACCTCATCAATTCCGGTCGGATACGGTGCCTGCGGAATGTATGTTGCCGTGCCCCAGGTGCTTGCTCCGCCGGTTTCTGCTCTTAGCCTCCAGCCTGTTGATGTCATCTGTGCTCCCCAGCACCACCAGGATATCCTTCTCCTCCAGCACCTGATCGGCACCCGGAGAGACAATAACCTCTTTGCCCCGGCGGATTGCCAGCACCGTAACACCGTACCTGGCACGCAGACCAGCATCCCCCATCGAAAGACCGATGAGCCCTTCGGGGACCTGCATTTCAATAATGCTGTATTCCGAAGACAGGTCAATATAATCGATTAGATTTGTAGAAACCAGGCAATGGGCCACCCGCACCCCCATATCCCGTTCCGGGTAGACCACCCTGTCGGCACCTACTTTTTCCAGTACCTTGCCGTGCAGGTCGTCCATGGCCTTGGCGACAACACGCTTCACTCCCAGTTCCTTCAACTGCACCGTAACCAAAATGCTGGCATGTAAATTTCCACCAATACCCACAATTACCGTATCAAAGTTCCTGATACCCAGCGACTTAACGGCTTCGAAATCCAGAGCATCCACCTGAACGGCGTGTGTTACATCATGCATGATATCCTCAATCTGATTCTTATCGATATCGACGGCCAGCACCTCATAACCCATCCGGGAAAGCGTACGGGCAACACTTCCCCCGAACCTTCCTACCCCGATTACGGCAAACTGCTTTCTTTCCATCTGAAACCTGGTTCAAAAAACTTGACTGTTTTTATCTCCAGCCAAGCCGGCCCCCAGACCAGGTTTTCGCCTCCTTTCGGATATTTGATTTGCCCTCCGAGGGGCAGGGCGATAGGGGACCTCGGCCCGGGAGTCCCACCCGGACGGGAGTGCTACACCGGAAGGGCACAACCGGCACGGACCGCCCACGCGGGGAAACTCAACTTCCACCTAAGTTGTGCCGACCTCCCGGTGGGGAACCATTCCCGCCTCCCGCGTCCTGTTAGGACGCCTACCGGTTTGTCCGACATCGACACCGGCTAAACGGGGTCACCGCAACGCCAGGGCCAACTCCTTGAAGTCGTGCCAGACGGAGTAGAACTGCATCTGCTGCTGCCGAGTGAGGCCGTTGTGTAAAGGGAGTTTCCCGTCCAGATGCTTCAAGATAGCCCCAACCCTGCGGGTCATCCCTCTTCCTTCCCTCGGTGTATAAGGATCAACCTTCTGGGTCAGGTTTTGCTTAATTTGGGCTACCAGATGTCTGAGTTCTTTCGTTACCCGTTCCTTAAAACCCATAGCTCGACGGCCTATGCTCAATGCCGCCGCACAGTGCACAGGAACGGCGTAACGCTCCATGTACTTCCAGCGACCGATGGTGGAAGTGTGCCGGGCGGGCACGAGCTTGAAGGGCACCCCTTCCTTGACGGCCCTTCTGCACACGGCTTCTACCATCTTCGCAAAAGGAAAGTTGGAAGCCATGCGGTTGAACTTTTTGTTGGTATCCAGATGTTCCTTGCCGAAATCCAGATTCTCCAGGACTACGGGTTTGCCTAAGAAGAAAGCCACGTCCACGACCACTTTGGCCAGGACGCCTATCAGGTAGCTACGCCGGAAGCCGGATGCATATGCCAAGTCGGGTACTCTGATGTACAGAAAGCCGTTAGGGTAAGTGATGACCTGAAACTCTCCTTCGTACTTGCCCAGGTTGCTGGGATGGGGAACGCTGAAGCCCTTCGGCCACGGCTCCGGTTGGCCGGACACACCGACGTTGCACAGGGCCACGCCATCAGGGTTCGTGTCCAGAGCTAGGCAGCCTTTTGAAAAATCAGGTTCCGGCGCCTCGCCCAGGTCAAATGTAAGATGCACAAGGTAACGTCCATCCAGGGTGCGGACCAGCTCTACCGCATAGGGCAACCTCATAGCCAGCCATATCCGCACCAGTTCGCGGTGCTTTTCCGGCAGCCACAGCCTGCCCTCTACCCTGGGAGCACGGCTCATCTTCGGACGGCCAAGTTTATCCGTGCCTGTCTGTTCGGAAAGGTGGGATATGGAGACAGCCAAGCGGAAGTCTTGCCCGTCAAATGATACCTTGATGTTGGGGTTGCCGCCTTTAGTTTCGTCGCCCCGGGAGTAGAGGCGGTTTTTGCGGGCGGCCCGCCACTCCTCCCGCGCGGCGCGGCCCCTGCAGACCTTTTCCCAAAGTTTTCTGCCGCCAAAGACTACCTTTGGTATCGTGCCATTCTCACGGTGAACCTCAAGCTCGGCCAGCTTCTTCTCTAAAGATGCTACCCGGTTGTTCCGCCCCTTGACCACCAGGCGGAGCTTTTCAACAATGTCTAAGGCAGCCCCTTTCTCCTCTGCTTTCGCCAGCTTCCTCATGGCCCGACCGAGCTTCCTCCTCGCCCGGCCCAACTTGTTTTCCGTTTCCTCAATTTCCAGCTCCAGAAGTTCTTTCCGGGAGTCCAGCACGCCTTGCGCCTTAAGCCTGGCGTCATCCACATACCGGGAATTAAGCCCAAAAATTTCCTGCCCCAGCTTTTTGATTTCATCACGGGAAACGCCTTCCAGGAGCCGGTTGAAGGCCCACCGCATACAGGCGCAGAAGAGCCGCATCTCCGTCTCAAAAGGGGCTTCCCCGCCACGGCTCAACTTAGAAGACCGGAAGGCTGGGTAAATTTCCGGGAAGAACTCCCCGCACACTGTCATTCTAAATTTGTCCTTCTTGTGTTTCTTCGGCATCCCTTATCAGCTCCCGGAAGCCCTGCCGGATTTTCCTGCCTCCCCTTGCGCCATACAGCCGGGCCGAAAAAGAAGTCACTATCGCTAACAAATCCCGGACCAGTTCCGTATGCACGTTCTCAGGCTCTTTCTGCGAAGTGATTTCTATTTAAGCACCCGTTCCAATCCCCGACGGTTGGTTTAAACCAGAAGCCACATCCGAATACTCCGCCACTACACAGTAGCCCTTCTCCCGCGCGTATACCCGCAGCCTCTCCATCTGGCGCTCCAGATTTCCGGCATCAGCCTGCTTCTTTGTAGATTCCCGGGCGTATAAAACGACCGCATCCGACTCCGCCTTTATCCCTCCCGTTCCTAAAATGCGGTTGATTTCCTCCACCGGGTATCTCCGCTGGCCGCTGGGCAGCCGCACGGGCCTGATTAACCCTTGCTTTTCCCATGCCCGGAGCCTGTTCGGGTGTACGCCTAATCTCTTTGCCGCTTCTCCAATAGATAAAAGTTCCATACTTCTATGGTAGCAAAATAGTTAAGTATAGTCTATTACAGTACAGTTTCTTGAAGCTGCTGCAAACCTCCTTATTAACCGACGATGATTTTTTCTTCTGGATAATGGAAGCCCAACTGGTCCCGATGCTGCCAGATGGCCAGAGCCAGTGTCAGGGGGCCGACACGCCCCGCATACATTGTGAGGCTTATAAGAATCCGCCCGATCTCGCTCAAATCCGGCGTAATACCCGTGGTCAGCCCAACGGTACCGAAAGCGGATGTTGTTTCAAAGAGGATGTCCAGGAAGGTAGCCTTTTCGGTTATTGTCAGAATCATTGTCACAGTTGCTATCAGCGAGACGGCAAGCATGGTTATAGCCAACGCTTTGAATATGATATCCTGGGTAATACTCCTCTCAAAAGCCCCGACATCAATCTCTCCCCGCACCACCGACCAGGTGGCAATCAGAAGGGTGCCGAAGGTCGTCGTCTTGATGCCGCCGCCGGTACTGCCCGGTGACGCTCCGATGAACATCAGCATAACAATGAAAAACTGGGTGGCTCCGCGCAGGCTGCTGATACTCAACGTATTGTAACCCGCGGTGCGCGGAGTGACCGCCTGGAAGAAGGATGCCAGAAAAGTACCCAGGGGTGTTAAACCCCTTAAGGTATTATCCCTTTCCAGGAGCCAGATTACTGCCGTGGCTGCCACAACAAGCACCAGGGTGATGGTTATGACCAGCTTGGAGTGTAAGGACAGCCTGGAAAACCGCCGGTGGGCGGCAACATCCCTGATTACCACAAACCCCAGTCCCCCCAGGATAATCAGCGCCGGAATGGTGAGGGATACTACGGGATCCTCCTTAAAAGCGGTCAGGCTGGAGAAGGGGCCGGAGACCGTCCCGAATAAATCGAAACCGGCATTGCAAAAAGCGGAAATGGCGTGAAAGAATCCGTAGTAAATCCCCTTCGCCCAACCGAAGTCCTGGATAAAACGCAGGGATAGGATAAGACCACCGGTACCCTCGATCAGAATGGTCATTTTGATAATGCTCTTCACCAAACTGACCACCCCCTCCAGCCGTATGGCGTTCAATCCCTCCTGGATGAGAAGCCTTTCCCTGAGGTTGATCTTCTTGCCTATGAGCATGGCAAAGAGGGTCGTCATGGTCATGATACCCAACCCCCCTGCCTGGATCAGCCCGAGGATCACCAACTGACCGAAGAGGGAATAATGGGTGGCGGTGTCCACAACCACCAGCCCGGTCACGCAAACAGCGGAGGTCGCAGTAAAAAAGGCGGTAATCAAAGGTGTGGCCTGCCCCTCGCGCGCCGCCACCGGAAGCATCAAGAGGAATGTCCCCATCATGATGAGGGCTGCAAAGCCGAACACAAGAATCTGGGCAGGCGTGAAGCGGCCGAAAATCTTCCTCAGATATACCGTGCGCCTTCGCTTACTATTTTCAATAAAAATAATTCGCTGCATGTGCAGCCTCCGTAGTATGCATTTATCCGTAGTGTGTATTTAATAGAACGAGTTATGCAGGAGCCGCCAGGGGCAGCAGGAGTCTTCTAATAAAAAAGAGCATGGCAATAATACCATACTGCTGCCGGGATTATATCTCAACCAACACCACACAAACCAGCAAGATGCTCTTCCAGATTTATGCTTGCCTTCGCGTACGAGTATAGGGAATAAAAGCCGGAATGTCAATAAAAACCACCGCCTACCCGTTTATAAGCGTGCATCCAAGAAGCTCTGCATAAAGGATTGCCGGCTGGCAGGTAAGCGAAGGCCTGCAAGAAACGCCCTTAGATTGCCATACAAATTCCTTCCGTTCAACGGCCAACCGCCGTCCGCCGTCAAATGGACGATTCCGGCGTTGCCGCCCTCTTCCGGCATGGCACCTACCCCGCTACCGCCTTCAAAGCCAATAGCAGCAGCAAACCGGGGAGGCCCAGCAAACCCACCGCCGCAGCGCTTACCGGATTGAGGCCCAGCGTCCACCCAAAGGCTCCGGTGCAGGCATTGACCAGGAGCAGCACCAGCCCGCCGCAGAGCAAGCGAAGCCCTAAGGACAGAAACAGGCGCAGCGGCCCCCACAAGGCCTGTCCCACCAGAAACAACAAAAAGATGCCGAACAGCACCCCCAGAATGCTCCCGATCATAGACCTTCCTCCCAGGCCTGCTCCCTCTCCCGGACCCTCTTCCAGAGATAAACGTAGCGCTTTTCCGCAGCCTTCAGGGAAAGGATGGCGTAGTCCACGAGATCGGGGTCCGACACCTGCTCAAAAAAATTGCGCGCCGCCACCCACTCCTGGTGTGCATCGGCCAGCGCAAGATAGTCGTCGTTGTATTTGTTCTTGCCCTTGCGGAAGAAATCCGAAAGGCTGCGGCACTGATCGGTAAGCCAGTTGACCACGGCAGACACCCCCTCGGACGATTGAGCCCTCTTTTTTCTTAACATTATATGAAGAAGGGTGCCCGATGATGAAAGCAAAAGTTAAGGGCTGCCTGCCGTTCCATTAATTAGATCTCCTGCCTCCCCAGCAGAGACCGGCTCAGGGTAGCCGTATCGGCGAATTCCAGATCTCCCCCTACGGGCAGGCCGTGGGCAATCCTGGTGACCTTTAATCCCATCGGCTTCAACAAACCGGCCAGGTAGAGAGCGGTGGCCTCCCCCTCCACATTGGGGTTGGTGGCCAGGATCACCTCCCGGACACCCCCCCGGCGCAGGCGCGCCAGCAGCTCTCCGATCCGGAGATCTTCCGGCCCCACCCCGTCCATCGGGGAAAGCGCCCCGTGCAGAACATGGTAAAGCCCTTTATACTCCCCGGTGCGCTCAAAGGCCATGATGTCGCGCGGCCACTCGATCACGCAGAGGAGGGAGCGATCCCGGCTTTCGTCACGGCAAAAAGCGCAGGGCTCTACATCCGTCAGGTTGCCGCAGATGGAGCAGAAAAAGATTTTCTCCCGCGCCTCCATAATCGCCCGGGCGAGCTGCTCCGCCTCACCGGCAGGCGCATGCAGAAGATGCAGGGCCAGACGCTGAGCGGTTTTCGGGCCGATCCCCGGCAACCGGCGCAGAGCTTCAATCAGGGCCGCCAGCGGCTCCGGATAGAGCAGCAAAAACGCTCACCCGCACTTCTAAAACAGCCCTGGGATCTTGATCCCGCCGGTTACCTTTTCCAGTTCCTCCGACGCCCTGGCCCGGGCGTTCTTCAGGGCTTCATTGACGGCGGTCAGCACCAGGTCCTCCAGCAGCGAAGGATCGTCGGGGTCTATCGCCGCCGGGTCGATCTTCACTTCCTGGATCTCCTGATGGCAGTTGGACACCACCCGGACGGCGCCCCCTCCGGCGCTCCCTTCGACGTGGATATCCCCCAGCTCCTGCTGGACGCGCGCCATTTCCGCCTGCATCTTCTGCACCTGTTTCATCATCTTCTGCATGTTGCCAAAACCCACATCAATCGCCCTCCTCAATCCTTTTGATGACCTTGCCGTTAAAAAGCGTTAGAGCCAGACTCACCGGATCGTCACCGGTGAGGGGAGCTTCCCCATTGACCCACCGGGAAACAGGGCTCTCCGGGGACTGCTTCTTCTGGGGAGCATCTCTCTTCTCCTCCCGGCCTTTTTCCTCCGGCCGGGTGCTGCCGCCTTTCGGCACCAGCGCCAGCTCCAGAGAATAGCCCCCCTCCCTCAGGGCCTCGCAGAGCGCCCTGCGGTTCTCCTCCTTTTGTTCGATGATATCGCAGTAGATGGAAGGGGCCTCCACCACTAGGGTGCTGCCTTCGATGCGCAGCCCACACTCCGGCAGAACTCTGGAGAGGAGGGGGTGGCTGCCCACCCTTTTGATGAGGACGTTCCGGATCGCCGCCGGATCTGGCTCTTTGTTCTCACCGCCGGGGGGATCCCTCAGAAGCTCCTCCCGGTCAAAACCGCGCAGCCCCTCTTGCTCCTGCCCGCTCTCAGTGGGCACCGCCCCCCGCTTCTCCTCCCGTTTGCAGGAAGGGGCTCCCTCGACTGCGGCGGGATGACACCGCAGCTCCTCGGATTCGGCCTTATCGCCGGATCCCGGCGGGGCTGCCCCTCCCGCTCCCTCCAGAGCAGCCTGAGGCATCCCTCTACCTTCACCGGTCGCCGCAGGCGCTGCCGGCACCCTTTGGCGGATCTTTGCGCTCCTTTCACCATCCAACCCCTGCTGCTGCCCGCCGCCTCCCCCCCCTCCGGCCGCAGCCGGACGAGAGGCAGGAACTGCCGCAGGCCGCTTCCCGGACAGGGCATCCTCCCTTCCCTCCCTTAGGGCACCCTCACCTGCAGCCCTGACGCCATCAACAACCCGCAGCAGGGCCAGCTCCAGGATCAGGTCCGGCCGGGCACTCCCGCGCATCTCCACCTCGGCACCGGCAATCTCCCGCAAGAAGCGGACATACAGCCTTTTATCCGGCGCTCCCACCCCCTCTTCGAAGAGCAGGTCGCGCAGGCGATCGGCCAGCTGCAGCAAGGCCCGGCGCGGCTCATACCCCCGGGCGAAAAGGCCGTCCAGCTGCTCCATCAGTGCGGGAACATCCCCGCCGGCAACCGCAGCGATGAGCCCATCCAAAACCTCCTGACGCGGGGCCCCGGTCAGCATCTCGACATCCTCAAGCCTGATCCGCCCCCCGGCGAAGCTCGCCGCCTGGTCGAGCAGCCCCAGGGCATCCCGCAGGGCACCCCCAGCCTGGCGGCTGATCAAGTCCAGGGCGGCATCCTCGGCCTCCCAACCCTTCTCCCGGGCGATCCGGGCGAGGTGGCCTTTGATCAGGGAGCGGTCGAGCCGGCGGAAGTCGAAGCGCTGGCAGCGGGAGAGGATGGTCAGAGGAACCTTCTGCGCTTCGGTCGTGGCGAGGATAAAAACGGCGTGGGCAGGGGGCTCCTCCAGCGTCTTCAAGAGGGCGTTAAAGGCCTCTCCTGTCAGCATATGCACCTCATCGATGATGTAAACCTTATATCTCCCCCCTCCGGGGGCCATGCCGACCTTCTGCCGGAGTTCGCGGATCTCCTCGATCCCGCGGTGGGAGGCGGCATCCATCTCGATGACATTGAGGGATATCCCGGCGCTGATGCTGCGGCAGGAGGGGCAGCGGTTGCAGGGCTCCCCATTCTGGAGGTCGGTGCAGTTGAGCGCCCTGGCCAGAATGCGGGCGGTGCTGGTTTTTCCCGTCCCCCGGGGGCCGCAGAAAAGATAGGCATGAGCGATCCGCCCGAGCACAACGGCATTCTTCAGGGTGCGGCTGACGTGCTCCTGCCCGATGACATCCCGAAAAAGCTGCGGCCGCCATTCCCTGTACAAAGCGAGCTGCTCCATCCCTGCAGCCTCCTTTCCCGGCTCCGGAAGCCGCGCCCCCTTTCTGCCTGCACCTCCACTGACAAGCGGTCGCAGACACACCAGGCACGGGGTGGCCTTTTCCAAAAATTAATATAGTATACTTACCGGCAAATCGCAACAAAAAAGCGCCCGGCTGCCAACGCAGGGCAGCGCAGGTGAGCTCTTTAAAAGACCCACCGCCCTTCGAAAGCGTTGCGGCGTCCCCTTTTCCGGACGGCCATGCGCACTCCAGGTTCGAGCCAACGCCGGCTAACAACAGCTGTTTCCTGCGGGCTCTTTCTTATACAAAAAAAGTGGCTTTTCATGCCACTTTTGCCATCCTCAAATTTAATGGCCGTGCACCTGCCTCCGAATTACACCTTCCGGGCGGTACCGGTGCAGTTAGCTCGGTTCAGGCACCCCCGCGGCACCCAGGAAAGCACCACTTACCGCTGCTTCCTTCCGGACCTGACGGGGTTCATGGGTTCCTGCTGCGCGGGACCCAAACGTCTTCACCACTTACACCGGGCAGCCCCACAAGGCTAACCCTCGGGCAGGGATTCGACCCCGCTCTAGCGGACTGCGGGCAACAGGGAACCGCTACCTCCCCATCTAGCACGACCATACCTCTCTTCTCTCTCTCGTCACTTCTTCCTCCCCGATAAAGGGACGAGAACTGGCGCGCCCAGAGGGAATCGAACCCCCAACCTACAGATCCGAAGTCTGTCGCTCTATCCAGTTGAGCTATGGGCGCCCCTATAATAAAAATGGCGGAGAGAGTGGGATTCGAACCCACGAGGCGGGTTTTTGACCCGCCCACTCGATTTCCAGTCGAGCGCTTTCGACCAACTCAGCCATCTCTCCGCACCAGATCCGTTCACTGTTATTATACCATCTTTTCCGCCTCAAGCAAATGCGGCCCCGGCATTTTTCCCTTCTCTCCGGCTCCAAACCCGCTTCAACGCAGACCGCTTCCAATTAGCTCTTCCATGCCCCGCTGCTTGCAATCTGCGGCCGCAGTGCGGATGCCTCCCCGGCAAAAAGCAGCTTATTCATTTGCTTTCTAAAGCCGGATAGGTCAACCGGGACTGTGAATCTCTTTAACCACAAGTGTGTCAATTTGATCGACAAAAGATCTTACTTCATCAAACCAGGTAGCAACAATATCGGCTTCAAATTTGACCAGGTCGGCATAATCAGCTTTCCGGCGGGCGTCGAACAGCCCGTTATGTAATTTCTGAAAAAAGCAATTCCGCCTCAGTTATAGCTTCTTTAGCGCCTTCTAATAAGCGTTGTTCCTTCCTCATAGCCTAGGCAGTGGCAAGTGACCCGGTAGCTTACCTGGCTGCTCTTATCCTCAATGGCCACGTTAGTAATCCCCCCTGCCACTATCATACACTATGGTCACAACCGTATACCAGTATTTTCAAATTTGAAGATGGTGACAACCCGCTGTAGGAAATTTCCAAGATTTTTATTGTTTATAAACCATGGTTAAATTAGAATAGTAGATGGTGAAGCTTAATTGGAACGCCTAGCCTGCGGCCTCGGTGGTAGAATAGAGCTAGAGATGCCTGCCGGTTGTTTAGAGATTACAAGAGTAATCCCGGCAGGCCGGGTAAAAAGCAGACCCTCAAGCCGCCTGGGGCGGCACCAACAGAGCATGAAAATACCCGACGGGTCTACCGGCGAGCGACCTATGGAAGGCCGGGTAACAGGAAAGGCGAAGCGAGGATGACAGGTCGGGATGCGAGCACAGACACCTTATGAGTTTCGATGGAATGGATTCGCTGCGAGGCCAAACGCTGCGATTGACAGAAGCAGTTCGCAACTTGTTACGCAGCATCCCAGAGCTGTCCCGAAGCGAGCCGTCGTCCTGTCCGGCCTGGAATCGGGAGTCGAGCGGTAGACCGGCGGGTGAACTCGATGTATTTTCATGACAGGTAAAACGAGGAGGAGACCATCTTTGGCAGGGCTCGAAAGTCTCCAAGCAGAAATGCAGATCGATTCCGCTGCTGTCGCCTCTCGTCTTACTCAATTCATTGCCGCGAAAGTGGAGGAACTCGAAAGGGAAGGAGTGATACTCGGGCTCAGCGGTGGAGTGGACTCGGCAGTTGTCGCCGCTTTATGCAGAATGGCGATTGGCCCTGACAAAGTACTTGTCCTTGTGATGCCAGACAAAGACTCTCGTAAGGAACACTTCCATGATGCTCTCACTTTGGCGGCAGATTTAGGAATCGATATCAAAGTAATCGATCTTACAAATTGGCTGAAGGAAGTGGATGCATACCGTCTTTTTGCTTTAACCAAATATTCGTTTCTCGGTAAGCTCCGAGAAAGAATCATGCAAGCCGCTTACGGCTACTATCGAAAGAAGACTGGAGAAACTCCATTTTCGTCGAGTCTCTTAGGGTTCAAGGACAAAGACTTTTCTTCGTATCTCAAAACAGGGAATGCTTACTACCGCTTAAAACACCGGCTGCGCATGGTGCTGCTTTACCTCCACGGAGAGCTTGAAAACAGGCTGGTTGTAGGCTGCGCCAACAAGACAGAATACAAAATCGGCTTTTTTGTCAAGCACGGCTGCGACGACGCTGCTGATGTCATGCCCCTTCTTGACCTTTATAAAACTCAAGTGAAGGCACTTGCTCAACAGTTGGATATTCCAACGCATATCATTGAAAAAGCTCCTTCCCCCGATATTCTTCCCGGCATAAACGATGAAGAGGCAATAGGCCTTTCCTATAAAGAGCTTGATCTTATCTTGCTGGCATTAGAAAAAGGCTGGGCTGAATCAGAAATCAGCCAGGCGGTTGGCGTCGAAAAAGAAAGGGTTGAGTATGTTAAGGGTCTTATCCAGAGATCGGACCACATGCGCCAGACCTATTTCCCCAAGCTCCAAAATAGTGTATAACAGGTAGTGGGGCTACAAATTGTCAAAATCTGGGGTCAACCCACAATTCTTAATACGCAGGGCTATAATAAATAACAACAGGCAGATAAAACACGGGAGGGTAAAGCAGCGATGTTGTATAACGGCCACGTTAATGTTTAACATTGGCCTGCAACTCATTTTCAAAATAAACGCTGGTGCTGGGGAAGGCCAAGGCGACACCTTCCCTTTCTAAAATCTCCACTATCTTAAAGTTGATGTCCTCTTTCACTTCCAGGTACTTTGCCCAGTTGGTGGTAATGGTGAAGAAATACAGGAAGATCTCTATACCGCTCTCCCCGAAAGAATCGAAGCGCACGAAGATCGTCTCCTTATGGACTTCTGGGTGCTTTTCCAGCATCTCCTTAATATCCCTGATGCACCTGGCTATTTTTTCTTTCGGGGTATTGTACATGATGCCCAGATTGAAGGTAATCCTTCTTTTTCCCATCCTGCTCCAGTTGGTGATCGACTCATTGGCCAGAACGGCATTGGGGATCGTCACCAAAGCATCGGCAAAGGTGCGGATCTTCGTGCTGCGGAAATTAATGTCCTCCACGGTGCCTTCCACGCTGGGAGTCGCGATCCAGTCCCCGATACTAAAGGGCTTATCCGTGATGATCACCAGGCCGCCGAAAAAATTGGTGAGGACATCCTTGGCGGCTAAAGAAATCGCCAGACCTCCCAGCCCCAAACCGGCAATAAAACCGTCGATCCTGTATTCCCACTCTTGAGCGATAATAGTAACGGACAGGGCAACCATGATCACCTTGGCCGCTTTGGCGAGGACCGGCCACAGTATTTTATCGATCTTAATGCCCAGGAGCTTCTCCAATTCCCCATCCAATTCCTGAAAGCGATCGGCCAGATTATAAAAACCCACGGTAATCAGAATGATGATCGCCGTTCGAAAGCACCTGGCAATAAACAGGTCGGCCTCTCTGCCGAACGGCAGGTAGCTGAGGGCTAAATACAACCCCAAGACGATAAAAAACAGCTGCAGCGGCCCGCGAAACCCCTCAATCAAAAGGTTATCCAGATTGGTCTTGGTCTTCTGCGTGAAGGAGAGAACGTACTTAAAGACTAAATCGGTAAAAACCCTGCGGAGGACCACCCAGAATGCGAAAATTGCTGCCGCTATCAACAGGTTGTAGATCAGGTCCAAATTAATTAGATCCAGATACCGGATAAGCCCCATCACACTCATTCCCTCTATATTTATATTAAAACTACTATGCCGCTTTTCCCGACAAATTCCACCTGCAGGACACACCTCGTCGCTTCTTGAAGCCACAGCGGCCTCAAAGATATCTATTTTTTAGTACAATCTATTTTTTTAGTACAATATTTAGTTAGTACAATATTTAGATAGAAAATCCTGCACCGATTACCGGGCAGTCGTTTATATAGGGTGGGCTGGAGGGGCATCCCCTTGCGCCCGCCCGACACCTCTTAAGATCCCGGGAACACTTCGGCTTGAGGGGGTGCCCGCTTTAAAGCCGAACCGGCATTCGGCGCAGGTGAAAGGAAAAACAACAGGCTTGCAGCAGAACCACAAGCCCGCAGCTTCTGGCGGAGAGGGTGGGATTCGAACCCACGAGGCGGCTCAGCACCACCTACTCGATTTCGAGTCGAGCGCCTTCAACCGGACTCGGCCACCTCTCCCTATGTTCCCGCTTTTCTTGAAAAACACCGTCGCCTAAAAATTATATACCGACTTTCATCAACCTGTCAAAACCCGCCCGGGATAACCGCGAACTTCTTTCTCAAGTCCGCAAAAGCCCCTCCATCCCTCTATTTTCGACCAGTCCTTTTACAAATAGAAGGACTGCTCCTGCTATGTGTCGAATATCCAACATGAGACCTCACACCCGCCCCCACCGCAGACGGAAGGCTAAGGCCGGCCGTCAGAGGTCACAAACGTCCGCATTTGCCTTTAAAAACAGCCGGCGCTGCCGGCAGCACCGCCGGGATGGCGCTGAATTGCTTTTGCCCGGGCCTCCATGGTAAAATAGGCCAAAAGTTAAACCAGTCGGTACCCCGGACGGCATTACCGGGAAATGATACAGGGGACGATTCATGGAGAAAGAAGAACGCGCAACAAGCGATGAAACATTCATGAAAGAGGCCCTCAAAGAGGCCTACAAGGCCGCCGCCAAAGGGGAGGTTCCGGTGGGAGCGGTTGTCGTCTCCAAAGGAGAGGTCATCGCCCGCAGCCACAACCTCAAAGAAAGGCTTAACGACCCCACCGCTCACGCCGAAATGCTGGCCCTGCGCGAGGCCGCCCTGCGGCTGGGCAGCTGGCGGCTGAACGGCTGCACCCTTTACGTGACCATGGAGCCCTGCCCCATGTGTGCCGGAGCAGCCATTCAGGGGCGGGTACAGCGGATCGTCTACGGCGCCCCCGACCCCAAGGCCGGTGCCGCCGGGAGCTGCGTCGACCTGCTGGGGGAGACCTGCTTCAACCACCGCGTCGAGGTGGCAGGAGGGGTGCTGAGGGAAAAGTGCGCCCGACTGCTGCAGGAATTCTTCCGCAAGCTGCGGGCCGGCGAGATAGCAGCAGCCGCACCCCCTTCGGAGCCCGATGAAGGGTGCCATCCACTCCCCAGGCGATAACACATCTTCCCAACCAACCCCCCTAACAAAGGCAATTCTTAATCCGGCAGCTGCCAACCGGCAACAAACAGAAAACGCTCTTTTCCCCACAGGCAAGAGAGTGGCAGTCCACCCGGCAACCGTTGCCGGTTGGCGGCCCGAAAGCAGCGACCGGCGAGCTTTTTTCACTCTTACTGTCCCGTCTCTCACAGGTACGATCCTCTGCCCCGCCGCCGGCATTCCTTTTAAAAGGTTGTTGTTGCCAGAAGAAAGTGCTAAAATAGACTGCAGACATGTCGCCGGAAAAAGCCCTCGGGATCTTCTCCTCAGAAAACCTCTCCTTTTATAAGTTAAGTTATAAGTCAAGGCCCGGGGCCGGACAGGCCCTATGCCACAGCCTTAGAACCACGCACAATTCGGCAAACCCTCGCAGCAAATGACAGCCATTCATTGTGACAGAAATCGCACAGCGAGTTTCTCGACGCGAAAGGTGGGTGATTTCATGACCTACGCAGTGATTATGGCCGGTGGGCGGGGGGAAAGGTTCTGGCCGAAAAGCAAGCAGCGCTGCCCCAAGCAGTTTCTGAGGCTGGTGGAGGACAGAACCATGCTTCAAAAAACCGCCTCCAGGCTGGAGATGTTCCTGGCGCCGGAAAACATCTTCGTCATCACCGCCAGGGACTACAGGGAGATCGTCCTGGAGCAGGTACCCGAGATCCCCGAGGAAAACCTCATCTTCGAACCCTTCGGGAGGGACACTGCGGCCGCCATCGGGCTTGGTACCATCGCGGCGAAAAAGAGGGACCCTGCCGGGGTGATCATCGTCCTCCCTGCCGACCACTACATCGCCGACGAAAGGCGCTTTTGTGAGGTGCTGGAGGCGGCCGTCGGCGCCGCCTCCAGCGGGGAACACGCCGTAACCATTGGTATCCGCCCTGTGCGGCCGGAGACCGGATTCGGCTACATCGCCCGGGGTGAGCGCTACCGGGATTACAACGGCATCCCCGCCTACCGGGTGCTCGGGTTCACCGAGAAACCGGACCGGGAGCGCGCCCTTCAATTCCTGGAAAAAGGCAACTACCTCTGGAACAGCGGGATCTTCGTCTGGAGGGCCGACCTGATCGAAAGGCTCATCGAAAAACACCTCCCCGCTCTGGCCGCCGGGCTCAAGGAGATCGAGGAGTCTTGGGGCACGGAGCGATGCGGGATGGTGCTGGAAAAGGTCTACGCCGGGCTGCCGAAGATCTCCATCGACTACGGGGTGATGGAGAAGGCCGAAGGTGTCCTGGTCTTCCTCGGCGATTTCGGCTGGGACGATGTCGGCTCCTGGACCGCCCTGGAGTCTTACAAAAAGAAGGACGGCAACGGCAACATCCTGGAGGGGCGTGGTGTTCTGGTGGATACGGAAAACACCCTGGTACAGACCACCAGCAAGGTGGTTGCCACTCTGGGGGTAAAGGACCTGATCGTCGTCGAGGACGAGGGAAGCATCCTCATCTGCCACAAGAAAAAGGCCCAGGAGCTGAAAAAAGTGATCAACGCCCTTCAAGAAAATGGATATAAGGAGATACTGTAAAATGAATGCCGATATCTTTCGCCAGTACGATATCCGCGGGCACGCGGAAAGGGATCTCACCGACGAAACCGTCCGGCTGATCGGACGGGCCTTCGGAAGCTATGTCCTGGAGCACGGCAAAAAGGACGTTCTGGTGGGCAGGGACAACCGGCTTAGCTCGCCGAGAATCCACCATGCCCTCCTGAACGGACTGCTGTCAACCGGCTGCCGCGTCATCGACATCGGCACGGTGGTCACCCCCATCCTCTACTTCGCCAGGGAGCACTGGCAGGTGGAAGGAGGGGTGATGATCACCGGCAGCCACAACCCCCCTGAAGAGAACGGCTTCAAGCTGGCCTGCGGACCGGGAACCATCTACGGAAAGGAGATCACCCACCTGAGGGAAATGATCTCCAGAGGGGAATTCCGCTCCGGAGCCGGCACCCTGGATTCAAAGGATGCCGCCGGCCCCTACATAGAGATGCTGAATGAAAAGATCCGGCTGGGGCCGCGGAAACTCAAGGTGGCGGTGGACTGCGGCAACGGTACGGCCTCCCTTTTTGCGGAAAGGATCCTTCAGAACTGGGGGTGCGAGGTGATCCCCCTTTACTGCAGTTCGGACGGAACCTTTCCCAACCACCACCCGGACCCGGTGAAAACGGCCAACCTCACCGCACTCAAAAGTGTGGTGCTGGAGGAAAATGCCGACTTAGGGGTCGCCTACGACGGAGACGCCGACCGCATCGGGGTCGTCGACGATCGGGGGAATGTGGTCTGGGGGGACAGGCTGATGTGCCTCTTCTGGCGGGAAATCCTCCCCCGCCATCCGGGGGCACTGGCGATCATCGAAGTGAAGTGCTCCCAGGCCCTGGTAGACGAGGTGCGCAGGTTAGGGGGCAAACCGGTCTTTTACAAAACCGGGCATTCCCTGATCAAGGCCAAGATGCGGGAGACCGGAGCGGTCTTTACCGGGGAGATGTCGGGTCATATGTTCTTCGCCGATGAATATTATGGTTATGACGACGCCTTTTATGCCACGGGGAGGCTTTTGAGAATACTCTCCCATACGGAGAAGTCCCTTTCGCAGCTGCTGGCAGACATCCCCCACTATTACGCCACCGCCGAGACCCGGATTCCCTGTCCCGACAAGGCCAAATTCTCCGTGGTCTCCCGCCTGGTGGAAAGGTTCCGCAGGGAGTACGAAATCATCGATGTCGACGGGGTGCGGGTGATCTTTCCCGACGGGTGGGGCCTGGTGCGGGCCTCCAACACCCAGCCCGTTCTGGTTGCCAGGTGCGAGTCGCGAACGCCTGAGGGGCTGAGGAGGATCTGCACCATCATGAAGGACGCCATCGGGCAAAACGAAGAGGTGGGTGAGTTTGAATGGGAGTTTTAGACCCGGAGGTCCTGTTTCAAAAAAGCCTCAGCGGCCCCCGGGAACAGGCGCGGGCAACTAAGGATGTCAACCTGGTCATCGGCGTTCCCTTTTACAACGAGGTTCGCACCCTTCCCCGGGTCCTCCAGTTTATCGAGGAGGGCCTGGCCGGGATGCAGGCGCTGGAACGCTCGCTCATCATCTGCGCCGGGGATCCCGCCGGCGCGGAGGCCCTCAAGGCCATCAAGGAACTCGATCTCAAGGCCGCCCACATGGAATTTCTGATGCTGCCCGGCTGTAACGGCAGGGGAGCGAGCATCAGGGCAATTATGGAGCTGGCAAACATCCTGGAATCCGACCTGGTGCTCCTCGCCGCCGACCTGGTGGGGGGAAAGGGATCCGGCCTGCAACCGGAACACGTTAAACAAATGATAGAGCCCATCGGGGAGGAATACGACCTGGTGCTGGCCTCCTTCCGGAGGCAATACTACGAAGATCTCCTGAGCAGGCTCTTTTTAGGGCCACTCTTGGAGGTCCTCTACGGTTTTAAAATCAGCGACCCCATCAGCGGAAATTACGCCGTCTCCCACGACCTGGTGGAGGACTTCTGCACGGACATTAAATTCTGGTCGGACCTGACCCGGGGTTTCGGCATCGATCCCTGGATGATCACCAGGGCAATCATTCAGCGCAAGAAGATCTGCGAGGTGCCCCTCGGTTTTAAAACAGAAGAGGTATCCCTCGACAAAATGAAGCACGTTTTTAAAGATCTGACCGGGTTTATCTTTGAGGCCATCAAAAGGGATGAGGAATTCTGGAGAAAAGGGAGGCTCATCCGGAAAACTCCGGACATCTGCGAAAAGGAGCCCTTCGGGGAAACTCCTTTGCTTCCACCCCCGGAGTCCCGGGCTCTCATCCGCCACTTCGCCAACGGCTTCCACCAGTACCGCGCCGTTTTCGCCGATGCATGCCCGGAAGCGCTTTTTGCGGCTTTGGAGAGAAGCGCCTCCGCTCAGGATAGGGATTTCCATTTTGACGGCGAGACCTGGGCAAACCTGGTCTACGACCTCATCTTCCACTACAGCTTTGCGCCGGACGCCGGCAGGGAGGACATCCTGGAGGCCCTCACCGCCGCCTTCTGCGGGAGGCTGGCCGGCTTCCTGAGTCACCTGGAAGTTCTTCAGGAGGACCTGGCCAGCAGCAAGAACGCCTACAGCGCAACCATCATCGCCGGCCGGGCCGAAAGCGAGAAGGAGGAGCAGAGAAAGCACTTCCTGCACGGGCGCGACAGCTTCATCCAGAAGTGGAGCCAAAAAACCTGGGAGCACAAACCCCCCCTGATCCCCGCCGACTTCCTGGAGTTCATCCCCGGCAGGCCGATCGTCCTGCCCAAGAGCATCGAAGGACAAGGCGGACGGGAAATCCGGACGGCCGACATCTTCAGCAGACTGCAGAATCGCTACACTGAAAGGTTCCATGAGTTTCTGGAAAAAGGGCTGAAGATACCTTCCACCTCCCCTTCTTCCGTGATCGCCCGGCACTTGGAGGAGTTTATGGCGGAAATGGAGAGGGTCATCGATCGCTTGGCCCCCGGGAACATCTATACCGAGGAGGGAACCAGGGAGGCCGTTTTCAGCATCTTCGAGCTCCTCGGTTATCCCAAGACCTACGGCATCAAGGATGAGATCTTCCGGGAGGCCCTGATGCACTTTCCGCCCCTCAACATCATGATTCCGGAGGGCTGCCGGACACCCAGGGAGCTCACCGAGAGGATGCTCCCCAGGGATGCCGTCACCCTGGCCAACCTCATCGAAACCCGCAGGTGGACCGACCGGGTACTGCTCCGGATCCTGGACCACCTGACACCTGAGGACATGGAGGAGATGGAGATCAAGCCCATCATCCTGGGTGAGAGTATCCTGGGAGGGGCGTTCAAGCTGGGGAAGATCTCCGATCTCAACATGCTCACGACGAGGCTGGTGGTCAGCCCCCTGAGCAAGGGGGTAGGAGGGAGGTATCCTAAGCTCCGCTTCTTCCTCTTCATCGGCAGGCAGATCATGATCGCCCAGAACTATTCGCTCCTCTACAGGACTTACGCCCGGGAAAGGAAAAACCTCGGGAAAAAGATTAGAAACTCCCTCATCGGCCGCTTTGAAACCAGCCCCTTTTCTGCCTACAACATCTTTGAAAACTTCCACCACCGCGCACTCGTAACCGCCCTCCGCATCCTGGCCCAGAAGATCACCCTCACCGGGCTGGAAAGGGATGCCTGGCTGCTGAGGGAGATGTGCAACGGCTACGGGATCAGCCAGGTGCTGGACGACGGCACCTTCATCCCCTGCTCCTCCTGGAGCTGGGCCAGCTACAGCGCCAAAGGAGGCACGGGAATCCCCACCCCCCTCTCCTCGCACGTGGAAGAGAAGTGGTTCAACCACGACTTCCTGGAGGAAATCTACGCGGAACTGGGTTTCGATCCGGGGGAGATCCTGCAGCGGCTCACACAGCTGATCGGGGAGGGAAGGGCCTACGATGACCTCCTGGATGTGCTCCTCGGGCTGAAGCCCAAAGATGTAACGGTAATCGCCCAGGAAACCCAGGACTACCCCCCGGCCAAACCCCTGGTGCGCCATCCCGGCAACCCGATCCTCAGCCCTCTGAAAGAGCACCCCTGGGAGAGCAGGTACGTTCTCAACGCCGCCGCCGTCCGCCTCCAGGGGAAGGTCCACCTGCTCTACAGGGCCTACGGGGATGACGAGGTTTCCCGCATCGGTCTGGCGGTCACCGACGGGTATCGGGTGTTGGAGCGGCTCCCGGAACCGGTGTTCGTTCCCCAGACCGAACGCGAGAAAAAGGGGGTTGAGGACCCCCGGGTCGTGATCATCAACGGCCGCCTCTACATGCTCTACACCGCCTACGACGGAGTCATCGCCCAGATAGCCGCCGCCTCCATCTCCGTCGAGGACTTTCTGGCCCGCCGCTTCGACCGCTGGCGCAGGGAGGGTCTGGCCTTCCAGGACGTCTGGGACAAGGATGCCTTCCTCTTCCCGGAAAGGATCGGCGGCAGGTACGTGATCTATCACCGCATCGAACCCAGCATTTGGGTCTCCTATCTGGATCAGCTCAAATTCCCGGTTCCCAAAGAAAGCCACACCATCATCATGGGCCCGCGCCCGGGCAAGATGTGGGACTTCCTGAAAATCGGGGCCGGCGCCCAGCCCATCAAAACCAGGTACGGCTGGCTGCTGATCTACCACGGGGTGGATAAAACCCGGGTGTACCGCCTAGGGGTCATGCTCGTCCCCCTGGACAGCCCGGAGCGCATCATCTACCGCTCTCCCAACCCCATCCTCTCCCCGGAGGCTGAATACGAAATCGGGAAGCCGGGTGAGAGCTGGGTGCCCAATGTGGTTTTCACCTGCGGCGCCGTCCCGGCGGAAGACAAGGAAATCCTGGATGCCGATGACGAAATTCTCGTCTACTACGGGGCTGCCGACACCCACCTCTGCCTGGCTACGGGACGGGTGGGGGATCTGATACCCGAAGAAATCAGGAGGGAGCTGGAGAATCAGGCGCGCCCGTAGTCATCCTCGAGCCGGATGATGTCGTCCTCACCGAAGTAGCTACCGGTCTGGGTCTCGATAAAGATCAGCGGGGACTCTCCGGTATTCTCGATCCTGTGCGCAGCCCCGCGGGGAATATCCACCGCCTGTCCGGATTGAAGCGGAATCCCCCTCCCGTCAAGGGTCACCAGGGCCTGCCCGCTCACCACATACCAGTGCTCCTGCCTGCGGAAGTGCTTCTGGTAGCTCAACCTCCGCCCCGGTTCCACCGTGATCCTCTTGACCTTGCAGTCGGGGGCGTCGAGCAAGACCTCCCACTTCCCCCAGGGGGTCCGGGCGCGGCGCGCCCTGGCCTTTTCCTTTTCTAAAACCTTCCTGTAGACCTCCAGATAATCGTTCACCATGCGCTCCCTGCTAAAGCGCTCCTCTACCCACTGCCGGCAGGCAGCCCGTTCGAGCCCGGGGATCCGCGCCAGGGCCTCAACGGCCTCCCCCACGCTCCCCACCAGGTAGCCGGTCACACCGTCCCTGATCACCTCCGGCATCGAACCCCTGTTGAAGGCCACCACAGGGGTGCCGCAGGCCATGGCCTCAACGACACTGAGACCGAAGGGCTCCTCGAAACTGATAGGGTGCAGGAGGGCATAGGCCCCGCCGAGGAGGCTGCTCCTCCTCTCCGGCCCCACAGAGCCCAGGTAGGTTACCTGGTGGCCGTCCAGGAAGGGGGCCACGTGCTCCCGGAAGTAGGCCTCATCCTGGATGATCCCGGCGAGGAACAGCCTCATTCCGAAGCGGCGGGCGATCTCGATGGCCTCCCGCGTCCCCTTGTCGGGATGGATCCTCCCGAAGTAGAGAAGGTAGTCTCCCTGTTCCGGCGAGAATTCAAAGGACTCCACATCGATGCCGTGGTAGACTGTGGCGATGTACTCCAGTTCCGGGCTGCGGTCGGCGTTGCTGATGGCCACATAGTAGCTCCTGTCGGCGTATTCCTTGTAGACGGGAAGGATCTTCGGCGAAGAAAAGCCGTGGATGGTGGTCACAAGAGGCGTGTCCACCAGCCTGCTGTAGGAGAGGGGCAGGAAGTCGAAGTTGTTGTGGATGAGATCGAACTCCCCCGCCCGCTCGAAGAGATGGGCGATGTGCAGGCACTCCCACACCTTGGGGAGAATGGAGCTGTCCTCCTCGTAGGGGGTCTTGCAGACGTACTCCAGCTTCGCCCGGGTCAGGGAGTCCCCGGTGGCGAAAAGGGTAACATCCACCCCTTTCTCTACCAGACCCTCGCAGAGGAGGGAGACGACCCTTTCCCAGGGACCGTAATGTCTCGGCGGTGTTCTCCAGGCAATCGGCGACAAAAGAGCAACCTTCATGGCTGTCTTCCAACCGGCTCTCCGGCTCCGCCATCCGGACGCACCCGGATCCGAAGCCTGGGAGCCGGACTTTCTCCCCCTTTCGCTGCAGTTTTCTTCCTCTCCAACAGAGCCACCAAAAATCCCGGCTGCCGGCAGCAGGCATCAGCGCCTTCCAGCCTCACCCTCCGGAGCCAGTTTCTGCATCACCTGTTCGCTGTAGAGCAGGGAAAGGAGCGCCTCGGCACCCTGGTTGGGGTTCAGCCCTCCCGGCACCAGGGCGTCATGGCACCCTCCGGTTTCCGGGTTGACGAGAGGCATCTTGTTGATGTTCTTACCCAGATACCACTCCCGGGCCAGCCGGGCGAGTTCCAGATACTGCTTCTCCCCGGTGGCCAGATAGGCCTCCCGGCAGGCCAGCACCGTGGAACAGGCATCGACGGGCTGCTGGTCGTAAAGGGGAGCGTCCTCTCCTTTGCGCCACCACCCCCGGTTCCCAACCACATTCAGGTAACCCCGGGCAAAGAGGTGGTCGCAGAGGAACATCATAGAATCCCGGGCAACCGCCCGCGCCCCGCGGTCCCCGGTGAAGGAATAATAGGCAAACAGCGCCTGAGGGAGGATGCCGTTGCAGTAGGTCACCCTTTCTTCAAACCAGTACCAGCCGGGGCTCTTGGTGCGTTGATAGCAGCGGATCAGGTTTTGAGAAAACTCTTCGGCGGTCTCCAGGAGGGAGTTCCTCCGCTCCTCGAAGACGGCGGTGCAGTTGAGCAAACCGATCAGGGTGTAGGCCTGGGAGCGTAAGTAATGGAGCCGCCTGTTCGCCGGCAGAGCTTTCTCCAGCATCTCCCTGCTCAGCGCGCTCACCTCCTCTAGATCGCTGGAGGCGGCGCTGCTTAAAGCCAGCAAGGCCCTCCCCTGACAGTCCTCCGAATCCAGATCCGGGAGGAAGACCCCATCCTTCCGGAGGTTGCACCAGGTCCCGTCCGGACGCTGCGCCTCTTTGAGAAAGCGGGCGTAAAGGGAGGCATACCTCTCCCTTTCACCGTCCTCCATGTTCAGGGCAACCAGGAGCGCCCTGGCATTATCGTCGACGGTATAGCCGCTTTCGGGATCCGGTTCCCCCCCGACGGAAAACTGGATCATCCCCGTTTCGTCGGTCATCCGGGCCAGGTGCCGATAGTCCACCCTCACCACCTCCAGAGGCCCTTCTTCTCCACAGATGCAGCCAGCTCACCGGGAATAACCTTCTCACCTGTAAAGGCCCTCGCCGGGCGCCTGCAGGCCTGCCGAGCGACATCAGCATAGCGGGCGGCTACGCGCGGCCACTTGATCTCCTCTCCCAGCCGGGACGCCCTGATCTCCAGCGACCTCTGGAGCTCCGGCCGGGAAAGCACCTGGTCGAGGAGCCTGCTCAGGGCCTCCGGGCTGGCATCCGGCGCCACCAGCCCGCACTTGTTTTTCTTGAGTACCCCCAAGGCGTACTCGTAAGGGGTGGAAACGATCGCCCTGCCGCAACCCAAGGCGTAAGCGAGGGTTCCGCTCACCGCCTGGTCGCGATTCGGATAGGGGCTGAGGTAGATGTCCGTCAGATACAGGTAATCTCCCAGTTCTTCAACGTCCAGAAAGCGGTTGACAAACCGCACGTGATCCTGCAACCCCAGGTCGGCAACCAGGCCCAGGAGCTTCTCCCGGTAGCTCTCCCCATCCCTCCTCTGCAGGACGGGGTGAGTCCTGCCGGCAATTATGTAGAGAAGATCCGGGTGTCTATCGACGAGCCTCTTGACGGCCAGGATCCCGTTCTCCAGCCCTTTGCTGGGGCCGATCAGCCCGAAGGTGGTGACCACCCTGCGCCCGGAGCAGCCGTAAGCCCTTTTGAGCTCCTCTCTCTCCTTGGGCCGGAAAACGGGTACACCGTGCGGGATGATGGCAATCCTTTCCCGTCCTACGGAGTAGACCCTCTCCAGCAAGTGTGCAGAGCGCTCGCTCATGCAGATGACGGCCGCTGCCTTCTGCGCAAGCAGACGCAGCAGCATCTTTTGATTGGGGCCCGGCTGAGGCAGCACGGTATGGGTTACCAAAAGATAGGGCTTATCTAGAACGGACACAAAATCAAGGATATACCCACCATCAGCACCCCCGTAGATCCCGTACTCATGCTGAATGATCACCGCCTGGAGGTGGGGGAGGATGCTGGCCTGCCCTGCCGCCTTGATATAGTCCTCCCTGCACTCCTGTCGGATCACCCAGCGCACCTCCGGGGGATAAGCATAGGTGTCCTCATCGGAGATTGCCGCTATCCACACCGAGTGTCCGGCACTGACAAGATTGTCCCTGAGATCCCTGGAAAAGGAGGCAATGCCGCACTGTCGCGGTGGATAAGTGCCTACGTTCAAAAAATTCATAAAAATCTCCTCCTTTCGGTACATCCTTACAGAGCAACGGCAGATGACCGGCACCACGAACGATCGGTCCGCTTCCGCCGATCCCCTTCGGAAGCACACCGACCGTCCGGCCGGTCGAGTTTTTAATAACCTGCAACCTGCGCCCGTCTGCGACTTTTTCGAAATTGGATTAAAAGCGATCTTTTCCGAGAGCATCAGACCGTCCCTGCTGTCCTCAACCGAACACCAGGAACGCCCTGCCCCTTTTCAATACAGCTGGAATTAAAGCCATAGAAAGCAGAACCCCATTGGACTGGCTTATGGGGCAAACGGCTTGAAGAAAGGAAGGCGGCTGGTAATTAAAAACATGTTTTGTTATAATATAACATATTATCAAGCTCCCGGCAAGCGGGAAGCACACCCATTACAGCTCGATATGGCATAAAATCCTGCTTAATCCGGTGTTTCTCCCACCCCGCGCGAGTGTTTTTAAAATCCGAATCATGAAGCGCATGGCGGGCGCACACACAGAAGCCCCGCAAACATTTGCGGGGCTTCTTGAAATCCTTCGGCGCGCCCTTTCAGTCCATCTCCCCATCCTCAGCGTAGGCAACCGCTTCGATCTCAACCCGTACACCTTTTAGGCAGTCGGAAAACCTCAATACACGTGTCTTTCTGCATCCTCCCCCCACTTGCAACACTATTTCCCCCTACAAAAAAACCAAAAGAGCCCCAGCAGTGCTGTGACCGGTCTGCGGCTTGATGCTTTAAAGAAGCTGTTGATTTTCCATATTAAAGAATGTCCGGCAGCCAAGTTGCAGCATTATAATTACCGATAGCGCTACCGCTCCCAAAATACCAAGCATAATAGAGATTTGATAGGCGATTGCCGTTGTGGGTGCTGTACCGGAAAGAATCTGCCCTGTCATCAAACCTGGTAAAAATACGATACCCATTCCAACCATTGAGTTTATCGTGGGTATTATGGCCGAGTTAAAAGCACTGTTAACAACACTCCTCGATGCTACATTTGGTGTTGCACCAAGTATGAGAGCTTCTTCAATCATGGCTCTTTGAGTAGTCATTCCTTCAAGTAATGATTTCACTCCAAGCGACATCCCTGTCATAGAGTTGCCAACAAACATTCCAGCTATCGGAATAAAATACTGCGGATCATACCAAGGGTTAACCCTCACAACAATCAAAAGGAAATATAAGAGACAAGTAAGAGTACCCACACCCATGGAAAAGGCGATGACCCTTTTTAAGGAATTTGAGAGTTTATCCGTAAATTTATTAAATACTGTATAAACTGCAAAAGCTTCCATTAACAAAATGATCCCTACTGTAATAAAAGGGTTGGGGTTATCAAATACATAGGTAAGAATAAAGCCTGTCAAAATAAGCTGCAATGTCATCCGGATAGACGAAATTAGAATTTCCTTTTCTCTATTAATCCTGCGAACCCTTACGATTACAAGTACAACCTGCGAAACTGTCAAATTATTTATCCCGTTCATAAGTGTACCTCCCCGGAACACTTACCATCGATTACTTCTATTATCGTATCGGAATAATGTTTAGCAATAGCCTTTGAATGTGTCACCAATACAAGTGTTTTGCCATTTTTTTTAACAAGGTCTGCCATCATTTCAATAATCAATTCCTCTGTTACCTCATCAAGTGCAGAACACGGCTCATCGAGAAGATACACATCAGGGTTAAGTAGTAGAACTCGACCCAACGCCAGCCTTTGTTTTTCCCCCCCAGATAGAGTATCCGCAGAGCTGTTAAGCTGTTTCTGTAGCCTGACTCGCTCCAAAATGTCAATTAGAAGATCATCACTCGGTAAGGGCTTCCCTTGAAATTTCAGTCCTATAGTCAAGTTGTCTCTGATATTGCCTTCAAATATAACAGGATTTTGTGAGAGCAAGGAAACACGTCGGCGGTGAGCAATAGAATCTATCTGACTTAGATCTGTTCCCATAAACAAAATCCTGCCCTGTGTCGGAGATATCATCTTGTTTAGCAGTTTCAAAAATGTTGTTTTACCACTGCCACTCGCACCAACAATTGTTGTTATTTTTCCTTTTTCTATGAATAGTTTCGGTACTTCTAACACGTTCCTAAATTTGACATCAATAAACTCAAACATGACCATCCCCCTATATGCTTATTGACAATCACTAACAACTTTCTATGAATTTTTCATCCATTCCTTTCATTAATTATATATCTAAATATAAGAATTTTTACCTGTCTGTATCAGGCAGGGTGCGGAAAATGGACTCAAAACCCTAACCTATGATTTCTTGTTCCTTCCCGTCGGTCAGGTGATGGGGTTCCTTTCAGCTCGCCGGCTCAGCAGACATGCCTCTCCGGACCTGTGAACGGCATGAGTGATCCTCACTCCCGAAGAACTGCCAATTTACCGCAATGCCTGTATATCGCATATTCCCTGCTGAAATCCATCCGGATCCTGTTACCACCGGTACCCCCCGGTCATTTAACAAAAAACTTGTAATCCATTTTACTGCAGGCCCTGCCGAACTCTGCTAATATTCCGGTAAAACATTTTTTTGAAAGGGGAATAAAAAATGATCGTGTGTTGTGGTATACTCCAGAAGGAGATCGAGCATCTGATGCAGGGCCGGGAGGAGATCCTCTACCTCGATGCCGGCCAGCACGTGGACCCGGAAGCCCTGGCCCGGTCGGTGACCGGTGCGTTGAAAGGCATCAACGGCACAAACATCCCCCTGGTGATAGGAAGACAGTGTGCTCCGGACCTGGAAAAGCTGGCCGGCGAGCTCGGCGCCCGGGTGATCCGGGCGGGTAACTGCATCGAAATGCTCCTGGGGGATCTGCTTGCCGAGTATGATGCCGAGGCCAAAACCTTTTATATCACGGGCGGCTGGCTGGAGAACTGGCGCAAGATATTCGTCGATGGACTCAAATGGGACGAGATTGACGCCCGCCAGAACTTCGGCTTTTATGACCGCATCCTGCTCCTCGATACCGGTCTGACACCTATCGATGACGAAAAAATACTCGAGTTCTACGATTACACCCAGGTCCCCATCGAAATCAGGCCGGTCAAACTGGACAACTTTCGCAAGCTGCTGGAGGAAATTATTGACGGGTGATGTCTGGATGAAAAAAATCAGGTGTATGAAAGATCTGGCCGTATTTTCAACCCTGGATTTTCTCGAACGGGAGAAAATCGGGGCACTGGCCGGGAAAAGGATCTACCGGAAAAACGAATACATCTTCTGCGAGGGGGATCCCGCCGACACCATCTACCTGGTCAAGTCCGGCCGCGTCAGGCTGTTCAAGGTCTCCCTGACCGGCAAGGAAATCACCCTCGACATCCTCAAAGAGGACGACCTCTTCGGCGAGAACACCTTCTTCGAAGACGCCCGCCATACCTTCAACGCCCAGGCCATGGAGGACACCTTCATCTGTTCCTGCAGCCGGGAAAGCTTTGCACTATTGCTCCAGAACCCTAAAACCTCGCTGAAAATAATCCAGCTGCTGGGGAAGAAATTAAGCCATTACACAGAACAGGTGGCCAGCATCGCCTTCCGTGACGTCAAGGGAAGGATATCGGCGGCACTGCTGAGGCTGGCAGAGGAATACGGGAAACCTGCTCCGGAGGGAACCGCTATAGATATCGAACTGACCCACCAGGATCTCGCCAACCTGGTGAACGCTTCGAGGGTAATGGTGACCAATGTCCTGAGCAGTCTGAGAGAAGAAGGAGCGATCGCCGCCAGGGGCCACCGCCTGATCCTGATCAACCGGGAAAAGCTCGTCCGGGCCGCCGAGGCCTTTTGAGATGGCAAAATGAAATCGGTAAATAGGAACGGCAGCCGGGCGCCCCGGCGGCAGGAACAAGGGGAAGGAAACATGCAGGTGGTGCAAAGCCTTGCCCGGCGCATCAACACGATGGCACTTCTGCTCTATGAAATCAAGGCTGGCACTCCCCTGGGCAAAACGGTGGAACTGCTCCTGGAGCTCTTCCGCCGGGAAGGAACTACGACACCGAACGGCGCCCTGATCCTGACCAATCTCTCCAGGCTTGACCTAGCCGAATTAGCGGAATTAAGCGCCGCGGAACTCCAGGAGTCCCTGGACCGCCTGGCAAGGGACAGCATAATCATCTACCGCATCTCCCCATAGGCCGGATACACCGCGCAAAGCCGCTGCTTGAAAGCAGCGGCTCTATATTTTTGCACTTCCTGTAAAACGGTTTACAGCAGCAAATCACACAGCGCGGTAAGATAGAGGCACCGGGACATCTTCCGGACTACCAGGCCATGAGGAGGTGAGACGATGTCAGTGCGTGAAACCATCAAAAACCAGATTATCGGGGCATTGAAGGGAGCAAACTTTCCCATTGGCAGCCCCGAGGCATTGCTGGCGGCTTTCCCCCAGGGGGCGGAGACAACCTGCCAGGCAGGGGACTTAAAGATGTCGGCGGGAGAAGCTGCAAAGCTGCTCACCCCCGACGATTTCCCATTCCGCAGCGCAGAGCAGGTAGCCGAGACAATCGTCAGCAGGGCAGGGCTGTAACGGTTCTAAGACACCTTATTTTATATTACAACTCCCGCATATCGGGTCGGAGGGGGCGGCTAACACCCGTCCCCCCACACCATCATACGTCCAGTTCGCTATACGTCAGTTCACCAAGCCTTACAAATGCTTTAGTAACGTGCGATTCATCAGGCCGTTACCTCGATCCCCGCAAATGTTCTCCCGCTCCGTGCCGGCGAAAGGCTCAGACCTTTCTGCGGCCCTCCGCGTATTCACCGCTTCTCTCCGCAGATAGAACCTCTCCTGGGTTTTCTTTTGTCCTCGCCTTCCGTGCGAACTCAGTGGTTCGCGGACACAAGGATTGCAGCGGCGGCTTCTATGGCCGGGGAATTTTCAGATGAATTCATAAAAATGAAATCCATCCACTTGGATGGTGGGGGTGAATTCTATGCCGATTTTGAATTGGCCTGCAAAGAGTATTGGATCAAGCTGTTCTGTTTGCCGACGCGAAGTCTAAAGCTAAATGAGGTTGTGGAAAGGCTTAACAGGACATACAGAGAAGAGCTTTGCGAGCGCTATGAGGGTGAGGCAAATCTAGGAGAAGTGTGGCGGGAATTGAAGTGATGGACAATCGAGGTTTATAATTAAGTTAGGCCACACCAAAACCTGGAGATATATGCCCCGCCCAATTCTCAAAGCAATATGCATCCTCTCAGCGCTTCACATGTATCGAACTA